>NZ_ADHJ01000025.1:0-425486 GCF_000193415.1 Paenibacillus vortex V453 | reverse complement strand
AACAGGAGCAACGGGTGTAACCGGTCCTACGGGAGGAACAGGGGGGAACAGGAGCAACTGGAAGAACTGGTTCAACCGGTCCAACAGGTCCGACGGGAGTAACCGGACCAACTGGCGTCACCGGACCAACAGGAGCAACAGGAGCAACTGGTCCAACAGGCCCGACGGGAACTATTGCTCTAGGTTATGGTTCCATTTATGGTTCACCTACTACGTTAATCACGGTTGTTGACAATACACCTGTAGCTTTTACAACTGCAGGGCCTACCCTAAATACGACAACGAGCGTGGAACCAGGAACGATTACGGTTAATGCGGCCGGAGTATATATTGTGGACTTTGTAATAACCGTTCATCTAACCACAACCCCTACACTATTGGCTTCGGCGAGTCGGCTTGTCAACTTCTTTGTGCAAATCAATGGCACTACGCAAGAACCGAGAAGTGTTTCTAGTTTTTCCATTGAAAATATCTCTGGCATTGGGGCAACGTTAGTAACCAATGGGGAAGCTTCAAAATCTTATTTAACTACTTTGAATAATGGCGATGTTCTGCGTATTATCATGAATACTTCGGGAGCAAACAGCTCTGCCACATATTCGGGGCAAGTGTTTAATGTCATTCGCATTTCGTAGTCAAAAATAGAATGATGGGGGGCGGCACATTCACTAAATGCTGCCTGTCTCCCTTTTTTCTCAAAAAGATTGCAAGCCATATCCATTATAATTCGAGAATTGAATCATTAAAAATTATTGAGGATGGGCATAGCAAATGCTCTTGGAAAATTATATTATGTAAATATATTTTTCTGCTCAGTAGGCTGATTTAGCAGTTTATACAACATCTTCTATTAATAGAGAAGAAGTTCTTATCAATTCATACGATAAGGGATGATACCATGCAGATCGGAGTGAGGAACATGGATATGAGATACCCCATAGGGCAATTTGAATGGGAGGGACAGTCGTCACCGGAACATAGGAATCACTGGATTCAAGAGATTGAGGGGATGCCTGGGAAACTGCGGACAGCCGTTCAAGGTTTGTCTGAGGAACAGCTTAACTTGGCCTATCGTGAGGGTGGGTGGACCATACGTCAGGTCGTTCATCATCTTGCAGACAGTCATATGAACTCTTATATGAGGTTTAAACTCGCTTTAACAGAAGACAATCCAACCATCAAACCGTATGACGAGCGGCTGTGGGCAGCGCTTCCGGATTCCGTGACGGTGGCTGCTGAAGTATCTTTGGCCATGATTGAAGGCATACATACCAGATGGGTCGCTTTATTAAACAGTATGGACCATGAAGACTTTCTAAGAACGTTCTATCATCCCGAGAACCAGCGAACGACTCATCTTGAATACGCCACGGCCATGTATGCATGGCATGGGAATCATCACATAGCACATATTACTTCTGCAAGAGAACGGTTCAAAATATAGCGTGACAATACATATTACTCCGTCTTATGGCGGAGTTTTTGTATGCAATGATGTCGCAATATCAAAATCAACTGTCGCAATTTTACACTGTGAATCGGCTAATTCATGTGTTAGATTAATGGCATGATGTCTTAATATTAGATACTGAGGTGACCATAATGATTAGAATCGGAAAAATTAGTTATTGGCATGTGCACGCATGGGATTACACAAAACAGGCGCAGGAGCATCCGGATGCACAAATCGTAGCCGTATGGGATGAGAATCCGGAACGCGGTAAAAAAGCTGCGGAGCAGCAAGGAGTACCGTTCTTTGAATCCTTGGATGAAATGCTGCAAAGCGATATCGATGCTGTCATCGTGGATGCACCAACATCCATGCACAGAGAAGTGATGCTGAAAGCTGCGGCAGCCGGCAAGCACATTTTTACGGAGAAAGTAGTGGCCGCTACCCTTCAAGAGGTCAATGATATTATGAACGCGGTAAATGAGAATCAAGTCAAATTAACGGTATCACTCCCCCGCTTGAATGATGGTTACACCTTGGCGATCCGTGAACTGTTGCAAGAGGGACTACTGGGTACCGTAACACTCGTTCGTGTCCGCTTGTCTCATAACGGCGCAACGGCAGGCTGGCTGCCTGAGCATTTCTATGGTCTGGAGGAAACTCGTGGAGGAGCCCTCATTGATCTGGGTTGCCATCCTATGTATTTGACACGCCTGTTCCTGGGAGAAGAAGCGGTTGATGTTCATGCGAATTTTGGCTACATAACGGGTAAAGAGGTCGAAGATAACGCCGTTGCTACATTATCTACAGCTACGGGTGCTGTTGGTATTGTGGAGGCTGGTTTTGTTAATAACTTCTCGCCGTTTACGATTGAGATTCACGGTACAGACGGAACGATTCTCTATGGTACGCCAGACAGTAAACTTCTTATCCGCTCAACGAAGAAAGAAGAATACAAGGAAGCGTGGGTTGAACTGCCAGTACCAGCAAATCGTGCAAGTGCTTTTGAACAGTGGATCTCTCATATTCAGGAAAATACCGTTGCAGAGGAAAATATCGCATATGCGGTTGAATTAACGAAATTGATGGAGGCTTCCAACCGTTCGGCCAAGGAACATCGTGCGATTCGTTTGGATGAACTGCAAGCTTAAGTTACAAGGGTGATGCATCAGCATGAATAATCATTTTCCATATGAGTTTATGAAAGATCGGCAAGATGCCTTGGAGAGACTTGATCTGAGGGTCTATTGGGGGCGTTATGAGATCCGGGTTCTTCGATTTCATCTCACCACCTTCCCTCCGGGGAAGATTGTGTCCTTCCATAAACATGCTGAATATGAGTTTCATTTCATACCGCGTGGGAAAGGGACCGTTATTATGGAAGAGAATCCCTATGCCTTGAGGGAAGGAATGTTTTATTTAACGGGTCCGAATGTTCTCCATTATCAGGAAGCGGACGCAGCAGAGCCCATGGACGAATTATGTCTGCATGTGGACATTATTCCGCATGACGTAACACCCGATGATCCGGATCGTCTATTATGGCCGGCTGCGGATCCTTGGGAGATGGCGGAGGCTGACGACTGCATGGAAAAGCTCAGAGGGCTGCCGCTGAAGCCGTCGATGGATATCCATCGGGCGATGCCTTATTTTCTGGAGGCTTACCAAGCTTCTCAGGAAAAATATCCGGGTCTGTACACAACGATCAAGCAGTGCATTATTCAGATACTGCTGCGTGCCGTACGCGCGTTTGAATCCGAGCCATCCGAAGCGGAGTTGCCTTCACGAGACATGAAGGCTTACCGCTATCAATTGGCACTGGAGTATATCCATGCGAATTCCTCGGGTGAGGTCGTTCTGGATGATGTCGCGGAGAAATTGCATATCAGTTCCAGGCAGCTGCAGCGGATATTCAAGGAGCAAGCGGCTGGGCAATCCTTCAGTGAAATTCTTGAACACGTCCGTTTAGAAGCGGTGTGCCGGAAATTAATCGATACCAATTGGTCTATTGATAAAATCGCGATTCACGAAGGCTTCTCGAGCGGCAGTTATTTGCATACCGTGTTTCGAAAGAGATACGGCTATACGCCAACAACATATCGGGCAATGAATGTGAATTTGTAGGGGGAGTATCACATATGGGCAAAAGCATTCGAATTGGAATTATTGGAAGCGGTGGCATTGCAGGAGAGCATGCAAAGTACTACAAACAAATTGAAGACGTACAGATTGTCGCTGTAGCGGATATTTTACCAGGAAGAGCAGATCAGTTCATTGAGCGTTGGGGACTTCAGGGGGCAATAGGATTTGACGATCACCGCAGGCTCCTTGATCTGGATTTGGATGGTGTGAGTATCTGTACGCCAAATGTTGCTCATCACAGAACAACGATCGATGCGCTCTCAGCCGGCAAACATGTCATGCTCGAGAAGCCGATGTCGGTCACCTTGGATGAAGCTATCGAGATGGTTCAAATCTCGAAGAAGACCGGGAATATACTCAATGTGGGCTTTCAACCGCGCTATGACCCGAACATGGGAATCATTAAGAATCTGATCCAGAATGGTGAGCTCGGCAAGGTGTATTATGTGGAAACGGGAGGCGGCCGCCGCCGTGGGATGCCGGGTGGAACCTTTATCCGTCAGGAAATTGCCGGAGCAGGTGCCATGGCGGACATCGGTTGCTATTCCTTGGATATGGCATTGAATGCGCTTGGATATCCAAAGCCGTTAACGGTATCGGCCTATACCTCTAATCACTTCGGAACGAATCCGAAATACCACTCGGAATCCGGTGCGTTTAACGTGGAGGACTTCGGCGTTGCCATCATTCGGTTCGAAGGCGACATCGTATTGAACTTTAAGACGTCCTGGGCTATGCATATGGATACCTTGGGAGCAACCATGTTCCTTGGAACGGATGCGGGCATGAAGATTACGCCGGCTGGATCAGGACCCTGGAGTGGCGTATGGGATGGGAAAGTAGGCTCAATCTCCTTATTCCATGACATTCAAGGGCATCATACCGAAAGCGCAATTCCGTTGATCAGCCACCAGCTTAACGTATTCGAAGAGAAAATCAAAGATTTCGTAAGCGCCGTGCGCGAAGGCAAGCCAGCACCGATACCCGGAGAGCAGGTGCTTCGGAATCAAGCAATCCTGGACGGCATTCTGCGCTCTTCCCAGAGCAAAAAAGAAGTGGATATCCACATCCCGGAATTGGATTAGTGGCAGTTCAGCCGCGTATACTGCGCGGCTTTTTTGTTGTCATCATAACGGTAAATTTCCAGATCTACGCTTCCAATTTCCATATGGATATGATAGTATGGAACAGAACATTTGTTCTTTATTTGAGGATAATTACAATTTTAATTTTACAATATCCATGACATGAAGGATGGTGCAGGGCATGATGACTGAGCGATATTCAGAAATCGACGAGGTAATCGCTTATATTCACAAGAATATTTACGAACCGCTTCCCTTGTCATTACTGGCGGGTTACATTGGATACAGTCCTTATCATTTCTCTCGTATATTCAAGGATCGGATCGGACTGCCGCCCCTGTATTATGTCTCATCACTTCGTCTGGAGAAAGCCAAGGATTTACTGCTGCACACGCACCTCAGCATCCGGGATATCGCCCTGGAGATTGGGCAGCAAAGCCTGGGTACATTTACGACCCGCTTCACCGAGAGAGTGGGTGTAACCCCCTCCCAGTTTCGGAACTCCATGGAGGAGGCGGACAAGCATTTGTTATCTTTGCAGAGTCTGAACGACTGGCGAGAATCCATGCCGATTCAGAATCCCAACTTGACGGTTGAGGGAACGATAGAAGCAACAGCCCCATTTCAGGGAGTTATTCTGATAGGCTTATTTGCCAAGCCCATTCCGGAAGGATTTCCTCTATACGGAACACTGCTTCCGTCTGTTGGCTCATTTCGATTTACCGACGTAAGCCCGGGCACATATTATCTGATGGCTACTTCTGTGCCATGGGGTATGCAGGCAGTTGACTTCTTGCTTCCGCAATCCACCACCTTGCGTACCCGTTCAAGGGAACCGATCATCGTTACATCCAACTCGAAGACCCGGCATCTCCAAGTGACTCTGCATGTTCCCCGGTTAGATGACCCACCGATTCTGATTTCCTTGCCATTATTAATGAACCATTTCCTTAAACGGGTTGCTCCCGTGTTACGATAATTATGATAATCTTAAGCTTTGGCTCAGAGACTTCTCAGAGGGAAGCTGGAGTGATGGCAGCAGCCATCCATCATGCGTATTGCGTTGACAATTGCGTTCTGATTCATGATACTTAAGTCAGACCGAACCGCTTTAGCCATATATTAAGCAAAGCACGAAGATTTGAGGTGGCATCTGTGATTATCGTAAGCTCTTGTTTAGCCGGTTTGAAGGTTCGTTATAACGCTACGGACAGCCTGGATACCCATATTCAACTGTTAGTGGAAGCGAAGAAAGCGGTAACCGTATGCCCGGAACTTCTTGGCGGATTCTCAACTCCGCGTGAGCCAGCAGAGATCATCGGCGGTAACGGTGATGACGTCCTGTCAGGAAGTGCCAGAGTAATAGAATGGTCCGGCAGAGATGTGACGGAGATGTATATAAAGGGTGCATATCAGGCTCTTCGAACGGCACAAAAGCTCGGAGCACTGCTTATCGTTCTGAAGGAGAACAGCCCCTCCTGCGGCAGCGCAATGATCTATAATGGAGAATTTGCCAATGTGAAGCAAGCCGGTTATGGCGTAACAACAGCTCTTCTGCGCAGGGAAGGATATACCGTTATTTCTGAGTACGAGCTCAGCGTGTATGCAGCACAGCCGGAATACTCCGCTCTGTTTGCTGAAAGATAAATACAAGGTATTTCGTCATGGTCATATAATTATGTTAGAATCATCATACCGACTGTGATCATTGTCGTGATTCTTTATATTGGAGGGAACTATGGAACTCATAAATCAAGCAGAAGTCCAACAAATGATTGATAAATTGAAGGATCAGGATTTATATATTCATCTTGAGATGACAACAGGCGCCTATGCTGCCCATCACGATAGCACAAAGCACCCTGCTGCCAATTTTATTACAAATGCAAGTATTCGTTATACCGCTGGTTCGATATCCGGCAACGGTCCTTACCGGGTTGGTTTAAAAATGAATCAAGGCTGGATATATACCGAAGGACTTACCCATTTTGAACAGGCTGATACCGATAGACTTATCATGGCGGGCCATGATAGTCAGGGGAAACTGGTTGTTGCTTTGCAGCTGAGCCGGGAGCCTTTTTAATAGAGAGAGGAGATGAGGAACGATGGAGCAAAACATACTGGTCGTATTGCCGCATCCGGATGACGAAGCCTTTGGTTTATCCGGTACGTTGGCTAAATATATTATAGAAGGTGCTCATGTCACCTATGCTTGCCTGACACTCGGAGAGATGGGCCGCAACATGGGGATACCTCCGTTTGCTAACCGGATCACGCTTCCGACTATTCGTAGAGCAGAGTTGGAGGAATCGTGCAAAGCCATAGGCATACAAGACCTGCGATTGCTGGGTTTCCATGATAAAACGATTGAATTCGAGGACCAGCCTAAGCTGGATGGTGTGATTGCAGCCCTGATTCAGGAGATACAACCTTCACTTGTATTCACATTCTATCCTGGCTATAGTGTTCATCCCGATCATGATGCCACGGGTGCAGCTGTAGTTCGCACGATTCAGCGGATGCCTGCTGGGGAAAGACCTGTGGTTCAGTGTCTGGCATTCTCCAAAAATTGTGAGCAGGAGCTTGGCAAACCCGATGTTTATCAGGACGTATCTATGTTTATGGTCCAGAAGCTGAATTCCATTCAAGCTCATCGTTCCCAATTCCAGGCTGCAGAGCTGCTGGGTAAAAAGCAGCTGAAGGCAAAAGAAGTCGAGGACCGCTTCGGGACTGAACGTTTCTGGACGTATACCTTTGAATAAGAATCCTATGAATAGATGGATATCAATAGAAGAGCCACCGCGGTGGCTCTTTTTTCTATGCCAATACGAGCGAAGGTTCACTTTATTATTGGTGTGCTGTAAAGAGAGGTTATGTAGCCAAGAGTGTTGATGAATTAAGGACTGGTAATCGATAAGGGGTAGAGAGTTCCTTTCATGCAGAAGGAGGTTCTTCCTGTTTCTTCAGATACGACGAGAACCAAAGCATCGCTAATCTCGGATAAACCTATAGCCGCACGATGCCTAGTGCCAAGCTTTCGATCACCATAAGTTTTTGCAGTTAATGGAAGCACATTCGCAGCAGAGATAATCATTTCTTTGCGAACGAGAACGGCCCCGTCATGCAGCGGACTACCCGGAACGAATATGGATTCCAGCAGCGGGCTCGTGATTTCCGCAGATAAGGGGATGCCGGGTGTTATTAGAGAATCGAGAGGATCTTCCCGCTGAATCACAATCAGCGCTCCCAGATTTTTTTGACTGAGATGATATATGGATTTGGCGATTTCCTGGTACTTGCTTGTGAAGGGGAAGAGAAAACAATTGAGATAATACGTGGATGAAATTGCCTCGGCTTCCAAATATTTAGTGCGTACAAGATCCAATTCATTGAGCAGACAGGAGCTGTTCTGGTCCAGATTGGCAATGACATTCTCTATATGCTTTTTGATGTCAATAAGCTGGTTTTTCAGCTTGCGCTTAAGCGGCGTGAAATTGCAGTCATGAATTTGCATCCTCTATCTTCCTCCTTATCCTTCGTATCATTACCAATCCGACACAGCGATATTCTGCCTGCTTCGCGAAGTTCTTAAATCGCAAAAAGTCCTTTATCATCGATTTATCAGGAAAACTGATAAATGCTATAAGAACATTGTAATTGACCGGTCCCGTAAGCTGTGATAGGTTCAGAGGAGTAATAAAATTAATTGTATCGTAATAGTAGGAATTAATAATGTGCGCTTTTGAGAGGTGGATATGGTTGGAACTTCAAGTAACGAACAGTCCTTTTAATCAGGAACAGGTAGAATTACTGAACCGGCTGTTGCCGACACTGACGGATTCCCAGCGGTCCTGGCTCAGCGGATATATTGCCGCTATCCAGGGAACGGCAGCCGCTTCAGTTGCAACAGCACCACAAGCAAACACAGCAGCAATACCGGTTCCCGCAGCGCTGGCACCTAAAGAAGTAACCGTATTATACGGATCTCAGACTGGCAATGGTCATGGATTATCGAAGAAGTTATCGAAGAAGCTTGAAGAGGTTGGTCTAGTGGTTACAATGTCCTCAATGAGCGACTTCAAGCCGAACAATCTGAAGAAGCTGCAGAATCTCCTTATTATTGTGAGTACGCATGGCGAAGGTGAACCGCCGGATAACGCCATTCCTTTCTATGAGTTCCTGCACAGCAAACGGGCACCTCAAGTAGAGAGTCTTCAATATTCCGTACTCGCGCTGGGGGATACCTCGTATGAATTTTTCTGCCAAACGGGTAAAGATTTCGACAAACGGCTCGAAGAATTGGGCGGCAAGCGGCTGACGCCTAGAGTGGATTGCGACGTGGATTTTGATGAATCGGCCGCTGAATGGATGAACCAGGTTCTTCAATCGCTGAATGAGGCTGGAGCAGGATCGTCCGTTGTTGAAAGCGTGAGTGCGGTAGCCCTGAGCGATAGCACGGAATCGGAATTTTCAAGAAGCAATCCATTTCAAGCGGAAATCCTCGAGAATTTGAATTTGAACGGAAGAGGATCCGACCGTGAAACACGTCATATCGAAATTTCTCTTGAAGGTTCAAATTTGCAGTATGAGCCGGGCGATAGCTTAGGAATCTATCCGGAAAATCATCCGCAGCTTGTCGATGATCTTATCGCTGCTATGGGATGGAATGCTGATGAAGTGGTCGTCATTAATAAACATGGTGAAGCGCGAGCACTTCGGGATGCCTTGCTCCGTCACTACGAAATTACCGTTCTCACGAAACCTCTGATTGAGCAAGTGGTTAAGATCTCAGGGAATGAAGGGCTTCGGAAGCTTCTGGAACTAGGGCATGAGCAGGAATTGCGCACCTATATCGAGGAACGGGATTTGCTCGACCTGGTACAGGATTATGGTCTGCAGCAAGTGGCAGCAAGTGATTTTGTATCGATATTACGAAAAATCCCTGCTCGTCTGTACTCAATTGCCAGCAGCTCCAAGGCCTTCCCCGATGAAGTCCATGTAACCGTTCGTACGGTTCGGTACGAGGCACATGGCCGAGATCGTTACGGTGTATGTTCCGTACAATTGGCGGAACGGCTGGAAGCTGGAGACACACTTCCGGTGTATGTTCAACACAATCCGAACTTTAAGCTGCCCGAGAATCCGGACACCCCGATCATCATGATCGGTCCTGGTACAGGGGTTGCTCCATTCAGAGCTTTCCTCGGTGAGCGCGAAGAGACAGGTGCAGGAGGGAAATCCTGGTTGTTCTACGGTGACCAGCATTTCTCAACAGACTTTCTCTATCAGATCGAATGGCAGCGCTGGTTAAAGGATGGGGTGTTGACACAGATGGATGTTGCCTTCTCGCGAGATACGGACAAGAAAGTATATGTACAGCACCGTATGCTGGAGAGGAGCAAGGAATTGTATCAATGGCTTCAGAACGGCGCGTGTGTATACGTCTGCGGTGACGAGAAGAAGATGGCGCATGATGTGCATTCCGCACTGGGGGCAATTCTTGAGCAAGAAGGCGGGATGAGTCCAGAGGAAGCTGCGGAATACTTGGGCCTCATGCAGCAAGAGAAACGTTACCAGCGGGACGTATATTAAGACAATTCCCATGGTTGAGAGAGGAGAAAAGGAATATGTCTGATAATAACTTATTATCATCTAATAGCGCACCTCATAGTGATGTGGAGGACATCAAGCGTCGAAGCAACTATCTGCGCGGCAGTCTTGTAGAAACGCTGGAAGATCGTATAACCGGATCGATTCCGGAAGATGATAACCGGCTGATGAAATTCCATGGCAGCTACATGCAGGATGACCGGGATTTACGCAATGAGAGACATAAGCAGAAGCTGGAGCCTGCATACCAGTTCATGCTGCGTGTTCGCGCTGCCGGCGGTGTGGTGACTCCTGAGCAATGGCTTATGATGGATCGCGTTGCGCAGAAGTACGCAAACGGGTCAATTCGGTTGACAACACGCCAGTCGTTTCAGCTTCATGGTGTGCTCAAATGGAACATGAAGACTACGATTCAAGAGGTTAATGAAGCACTCCTTAGTACATTAGCAGCCTGCGGCGACGTCAACCGTAACGTTATGTGTAACCCTAACCCGTACCAATCCGAGATTCATTCGGAGGTGTACGAGTGGGCACGCAAAGTGAGTGATCATCTGGATCCGCGCTCTCGTGCCTATCATGAGATCTGGCTTGATGGTGAGAAGATCGTGGATAGTCTGCAGGATGCCGAGGAACAGGAGCCGATCTACGGCCCGGTGTATCTCCCTCGGAAATTCAAAATTGGGATGGCTGTGCCACCTTCCAATGATGTGGATGTATACTCCCAGGATCTTGGTTTCATTGCGATTGTTGAGAACGGAGAGTTGAAGGGCTTCAACATATCTGTTGGCGGTGGGATGGGGATGACACACGGTGATCCGCTGACCTACCCTCAAGTGGCAAAAGTCATTGGTTTCTGCAAACCGGAGCAAATCATTGACTTGGCGGAGAAGACCGTTATGATCCAGCGTGATTACGGGGACCGCGCGGTTCGTAAACATGCTAGATTCAAATATACGATCGATGACCGAGGGATCGATTGGTTCGTAAGCGAACTTAGCGAGCGGCTTGGCTGGAAGCTGGAAGAGGCAAGATCTTTTCATTTTGACCATAACGGTGATCGCTACGGATGGGTAAAAGGCAGTAACGGAAAATGGCATTTTACACTTTTCATCCAAAGCGGACGCGTTAAAGACGAGGCGGATTATCTGCTGATGACAGGCCTTCGTGAAATTGCCCAAATCCATAATGGCGATTTCCGTCTGACGGCCAATCAGAATCTGATCATTGCCAATGTCAGCAGCCATAAGAAGAAAAAGATCGAGGAGCTTATCAAGCGTTACGGACTCACAGACGGAAACCATTACTCCGCTCTGCGAAGAAACTCCATGGCATGCGTATCTTTGCCAACATGTGGTCTGGCTATGGCTGAATCCGAGCGCTATCTTCCAACGCTATTGGATAAGATTGATCCGATTCTGGAAGAGAATGGGCTGCGCGAAGAGGATATCGTCATTCGTATGACAGGATGCCCGAACGGATGTGCCAGACCGATGCTGGCTGAGATCGCCTTTATCGGCAAGGCACCGGGCAAATACAATATGTACTTGGGTGGAGGTTTCTCCGGGCACCGCTTAAACAAGCTCTTCAAGGAAAACATCGGTGAAACCGAGATTTTGGATTCGCTTCGCCCGATGATCACACAGTATGCACAAGAGCGAGAGAAAGGCGAGCACTTTGGTGACTTTGTCATTCGCGCAGGCTATGTGAAGGAAGTATTGGATGGACAGCAGTTTCACGCATAACATGATATGTAACGAGACATATAGGGATTCAGAGGATAACTGTGAATAAACACGACAGACCGGAGCTCTCCGAGAGGAGGGACTTCGGTTTTTTATTTTTGCTCAAGCGTGGAGATGCTGGATTAAGCCGATTCACGCCAAGAGCCACCTCAGCGTGAGGTGGCTCTGATCATCATTGTACGAGACTATTTGTGGCGTTCCTGCTTTTTTTAAACAAAGGGATCAGCAGAGCGGAGCCTATCAGAAACAGGAGGGCACTTGCTGAGAATACGGTGAATAAGGAAAACTGATTTTTCAGTAATCCGCCAAGCGACATGCCAGTGACCATCATGCCCATGAAGATCGGTGTCAGAGCGCCGCCTACGCGTCCGATGTATGCATTCTCGGTATTCGTCAGAATGAGCGTGTTGATGCCGATGTGAATGGTGGGATAGAAGAAACCATTGACTACCTGCAACAGCAGAGTGAAGAGAATGCTCGTAGACCAGCCGATGCCGAGGTTGCCCAGTGCGCTGACGGTAAGGCCAAGCGCCAGCAAGGATTGCGGCGATATTCTTTTGGCTAACACCATAACGAAGCCCCCGCCAAGCAGCATCGCAGCACCGTTCGCGGTTAGCAGCCATTGCAGGAAAGATTTATCCTGCCCGAGATTCTCAATCGTGACAAACAGCATCATGGGCTGAATAAGTCCGGCAGCGAGACCGGCGGCAGCGAAGGTTGTAGCCAGCGTCCGCAAGGCGCGGTTATTCCACACATAGCGCAGACCTTCAATAGCTTCCTGCAAGAGGCTCCGTTGTTCAGACTTTGATTCTTTCTCTTGATCTCTCGGCAGCCACACCAGGATCAGAGCGGAACCCAGGAATAATACACCTGTTGCGATAAGGGATGCTTCAATTCCAAACTTCTGATACACGAATGCTCCTGCTATGGGGCCGATCACCATAAAGAAGGCCATTAAGGATTGGAATATAGCCATGACGGATTGGAGCTGATGTTCCGGCACATGCTGTTTGAACAATTTCATAGCCGAGGGTTGGGAGAACTGTGACATGATGGCTGAGAATAACGTAACGACCAGCAGCGCCTGCCATGAGTTATTGTGGACAGCAATCAGTACGAGAAAAACGGAAACGGCTGACAACACATCGGCACCGATCATGGTTCGTTTAGGTCGCCACCGGTCTGCAAATGTACCACCAATGAAAGCGAACAGGAAGATGGGGGCAAATTCGGCTACCGATATGAGGGATATAAACCAAGGATCGTTGTTGGTTATGTCGGTGACATATAACAGAATCGCAAAGTTACGAACCCAAATGCCAAGATTTAAAAGAACGCGTGACAAAATAATCGTTCGGACATACGGGTTGTTAAGAAGCATAATGAGGATTCTCCTTTCGTGACTCGTGTGAAACGGAGTCATAATTGATTATTTAATAAACGAATGCGCATTTAGTTTATTAAATACATAGACATATTAACATTCAATCTATAAATGATCAATACAAATGTATTTTTTGTCTACAGTATGCAATTAAAAACAGGCACATTCTGCTTGTATTTATGAGCCGATTATATCCTTGAATAGACGAGATTGTTTTTTGTTTGGGATTTACTCTAAATGTGCTCTTAACCTTGTTCATGCTACTTAATAGAGATATAATGGACAAGGGTATTTATTGAATACCGGCTACAGATTCAATAATGAAAGCGAGCGGAAATATATGGGCCGTAAATGGAATAATATTAAAGAAAAAAAAGCATCCAAGGATGCGAATACGAGTCGCGTCTACGCTAAGTTTGGTGTTGAGATTTATGTGGCAGCCAAGAAGGGTGAACCGGATCCGGAGTCGAACCGTGCGCTCAAGGTCGTGCTTGAGCGCGCGAAAACATACAATGTGCCAAAAGCCATTATCGACCGTGCTCTGGAAAAAGCGAAGGGCAGCGGAGACGAGAATTATGTGGAGCTTCGTTACGAAGGATTTGGTCCGAACGGTTCGATGATCATTGTTGACGCGTTGACCAATAACGTCAATCGTACGGCACCGGAAGTGCGTTCTGCCTTTAACAAGAACAGCGGTAACATGGGCGTCAGCGGCTCTGTATCTTATATGTTCGATCCAACGGCCGTGTTCGGCGTCGAAGGTAAGACATCGGAAGAGGTCATGGATCTGCTGCTTGAAGCAGATGTGGATGTACGTGACATCCTTGATGAGGAAGATGCTGTAATCGTGTATGCAGAACCTGACCAGTTCCATGCTGTACAAGAGGCTTTTAAAGCTGCAGGGGTTACGGAGTTTACGGTGTCAGAGCTGACGATGCTGGCACAGAGCTTTGTTACGCTGCCAGGTGATGCTGAGGCTCAATTCGAGAAGCTAATTGATGCGCTGGAAGATCTGGAGGATGTGCAGCAGGTCTATCATAACGTAGAGTTTGACGAATAGGATACAAGAACCCTATAAATTCAGTGTTTAGAAGCTCTTACTGCTGATTCAAACATGGGGAGATATCCGAATTTCACCATTTTTCTCAATCAGCGATGGTATACATTTTGTTGATTGATGCAATTTATGATGATGTACGTCTTTCCAGAAGTGCTCGTTATTTTAACTCACTTTTTTGTATGAAATAAAACTATACAAGGAGTGAGTTTTTTATGTTATTAGAGGATGTTTACAAAGAGTTTCTTATTGATTTGGAGATCAAGAATTATAGTATCCGAACTATAAAAGGATACAGAAATAATTACAGAGCCTTCTTAAATTTTTTAATTAATGAATTTGAAGTGACTGAAGTGGAAGAAGTTAATACTTCCCATATCAAAGCCTATCTTAGGAACTTAAAAGACAAAGGTTTATCTGAAACCTAAATCAATGGAATACAAAAAAACATTCGTTCGTTTTTCCGTTTCAATGTTGAAGAAGGATATATTGCTGAAAAAAGAAATCCTGTTCTTAGTTTGAAGTGGATGAGGGAACCAAAGGTTCTGATTCAGACTTTCAATGATGTTGAAGTGAAGAGGATGCTTAACGTTTTTAAAGGGGATTACTATTTAAGTTTACGTAATAAGCTAATTCTAATGTTCTTTGTGGACTTAGGAATCAGAAATTTGGAATTATGTACTCTTAGTTCTCTTGATGTAAGAGATAGTGTTATAAAGATACATGGAAAAGGGAATAAGGAGAGACATTTATACATTTCACCTCTTTTGAAAAAGTATATTATCAAATACGAGAGAGTAAAAGAGGCATATTTTAAAGATAAAATTATGACTGATTCAAGTTTTTTCTTATCTCAAAATGGTAAAACTCTTACAGTTGTTGCAATTGAGGTAGTAGTCAAAAAAGCTGGAGCGGAGGCTAAGGTTCGAAAACATATTCGTTGCAGTCCCCACACACTGAGACATTACTATGCTCAAAAACAATTAAGATTAGGGTTAGATGTTTACAGTCTTAGCAGATTATTAGGACATGAGTCGACTGTAATAACTAATCATTATCTTCAGTCAATTCAAGATGAGCAGATACTTGAGTTGGCAAAGACAACCAGCCCGTTAATGAACTTATAGATCATTCATGAGTCTTCAGCAAGCAAATGTTAGTAGATGAATAGCGAAAACTGATTAAGGACACTTCAGGTTTTTCCATGTCAGGAATGAGTGCTTTTGCAATTCAGAAGCTAATGTGCCACCAAAATATATCTGTTACGATGAGGTATGTTGCTATGTGGGGGAATGAGCTAAGAGAGCAGAATGATCAATTCAATTATAGTTCGGCGCTCGTCAACAAGAAAGGATGGATGAATTATCACCTAACCAGCAGGAGCGATTAAAACTGTGCTGGAGTAGTCTACAGGAAAAACAGATAAGAAACCTTACTGCATAATAGAAGCGGTAAGGTTTCTTCTTTAGGAATATCCATAATTTTCATACTGCTCCAATTCAGTCAGCAACCTCTCTCTGCATGACGTACCAGTCAATATTCACTCTATTAGCATCTGTGAACGCATCACATAAGGTTGCACGCCCTTAGATGTGCTTGGACAGGGAAATGTTAGTCAGCCTGTTTGAGAGGCGTGAAGTGATACTGGAATTGCTGATTAGTGATGGAAGATTGAAGAGCAATAATCATCTATGATTTGCTTCATACTGCTAGTTGGATTCCTCTCATACTATAGATGTTGGAAGATGCAAAGCAATTAGTTTTTCAAGTAAACGGTATCGTAGATGAAATTTATAACAGAACATCTAACTCGTAGAATAATTATATCGCTAATTTTCGCCAAGCTGTTGCCCAACCGTCTTAGTTGGTATGTGGCATCTTGCGCCCTTCTGCTTCACAGTAGGGTTGAGAGCGTGTCACGTATGGTTGTGCGCTCGTTGGTAGGCATGTTAGTTGTAGTGAGCGGAGGACTTAAAGCATTACTGGAAGGGCTATGGAAGTGGTGTGGTATAAATCTAACTTAACAGCGATAAATCTTTACTCTTCATCAACAATCCTCTGTTTTAAATACTCTTCATTGGCTCCGTCGCAAATACCTAAATCTTACTCCAAATGGAACAGAAAATCTTTAATGGCTTCATGCTGTTCGTCTGTCAGCACAATATCCTTGTTTTGACACCATTTTAACAGAGATACCAGGCAGAAATTTTAGGGGTAAATACTCCCGTTTCGCTTTTAATTTACCCCAAGTTCAGCAAGTGACTTATCGGAGATCATGCTTCTTCCTCCTTTACAGTTGAAAGTGTTGAAATTGAATGTTATTGGCAATAGCTTAAAAAGGTATTAATAATATACAAAATATTGTATTTTATGTAATTAGTTGACAATTATTTATTTGTGCTATATTCTTTGGTTGATTAGTATTAGGTGGGGTGAGGGGCATAAAAACCAGAATGCAAAGACTAACTCCTAAGAAATATCCATATCAAAGAATATCAGAAGAAAGAATGAAGACGATGCAAGACATACTATTCAATCAAAAAATTTTAACTGTATACTGCGACTTTTCAGGTAATAACAAGACAAATTATCTTGGTATAGCGGCTTGCTTTGTCGGAAACGGGAACACATTTGTGAAATCAACAAGGATTTACGGAAGGAATCCAAAGGAAACTGCTCATGGAGAAATTCTAGCTGTTTTCTTTGCGGTTAAAACTCTTCCAGTGATTCTTGAAAGATATAGAGTCTTTCTGAATAAACCTACGAAAATTTACATTTACTCGGACTACGTCCAAATTGAAAATATCCAATCAATTGACTTTAAGAAACAGGAGTATATCAAAGTTACTTCGGAACTGATTGCAAATCTAAACCAATTTCGTGAAAGGTTTAACTGGTGTGATATAAGCATCAAATATTTAGGTGAAGAGAAGAATCAAAACATTTACCATAAAGCGGCTCATAGAGCATCGAGGAAAGCGTAGAAAGCCTAAAGCTCAAAGGAATTGATACAACAACATGGACAAGAACTTGAATGAACACAACACTCTTATTAAAAAGCAAAGAGCTAATGTTTAATGGTCAAAATTCAGAAGCAAGAGTGTTACATCTTCCTGCCACACTTGAAGATTATGAATGAAGAAGGATACTTTTAGAGGATTTCAAATCAAAAAGCGCAATATATAATCTTGAACTGAATGGTGATGAATTTATTGGCCATTTCATTCCTCTAAGCTGGGGGCATGGAGGAACGTATAAGGGTAATATTATTCCTGTGAATGGTTTTGAAAATATGAGACTTAGTAATAGGAATCCACTCAAATGCATAAAAGAGCCAAGAAACCATCAGACTATTAAATATCTTGCTGAACAAAACGAACTTACTACAGATGAATACATCTCATTTGTAAACTGGTGCGATAAGAATAGGCGGACTCGGAAAGAATGTAGGGCTTATATCGGTACTTATTCATCGATTGATGTTTGGAAAAGTCAGCGTTCTAGGAATTAATCTAAGAGTTAATTTTGAAGATTAGATTGCTGAAAGAGAGGCTTAGTAACTCATGGAATGAAACAGACATGAAAGATGATGGCAAAGGCAAAAGAAATTCTTGATGAAATGAAGTGGAAAGATTATCTTTTAATAAATCAATCTCTGATGAAGAGAGAAGAGCACGTTGGGAAGAGTCTACATGCAAGTAGAAGAATTGCAAGCATTGCGTAATATTCAGTCTGTGACTACGAAAGCACGGAAGTCGTTCCATTGGACACTACAAATAATCGAATAGAAAAGTTGGAGAAAATGATTGAGGAAACTAAAATTGAGTTGAACAAGCAAGCGAAACTTGAAAGAGAATTGTTGAGATTAAAGTCATAGTTTCTTGGAGCTAATGAAAATTAGAGAGGATGTTTGCTATGCAAATTACCATATCAGGCGATTGCCAGATGTATATATATCTCAAAGACAAATCAAAGCATCAGCACCAAGGTTCTCTTTCAGATGTAAATGCAAATTGCTATATGATTCGAACGAAAATTTAATCGGAATGAAAATCCTGAGTAGACGAACAGCTTTAGGAGCAAGTGTTATATTGCCAGGGGTGGGAGCAATCGAGTTTCCTATGCACAACTCTACGGTATAGCAGGATGATGATGGAATCTTGATCTTGTTCAATGAGAAAGCTCAGATTCATAAAGAAATTGAGGCTGAATGTATTCTTGATCTTTGTGCCACAGGGATTTCAGGTATCGAGCCGATGCCCTATACCAATGTTGGAGGCAAGGAGATCATTAAGCTGTTTATCATAAGGGATGTTCAAAGTATTCAATTGCCGAGAATGTAGTTTAATTGGTGTAGGACAGAAGCTGGTAGTGTTTATCGGCTTCTTTTCTTTTAATTTTTTTCAAAAAAGGCTTGACACGTCATTTGGAAATTAGCCTGAAAGAATTTATGAAAATTTATAGAATAGTTCCATTGAAATAGCCGAATTGGCGATTTGCTATAATAAGGAGAGAAGCGGTAGAACGGTGACAGAATGGTTAGGTGAAAAAGTACATTGTGTGTTTAATAAGAAATTCTACTCTTGAGTATGCAGATTCAGATCAGTATGAACAAGCATATTCTTATTATCATTGATGGAATTGGCCCGAGGCAGAAGAAATGGGGGGGATATTTGTTGGGGAAGCAGAGCATCCAGCCCCGCCCTGCCTGTTATTTTTACGATAGTTCGATCTGTAAAAAATGGCATAAAAAAACATGCCTTTTATCATAAAACGCGATGGATTTTACTGAACATTGGTTTAAATTCAGTTTATCTCGCATCTAAGCCACTGGTTTTTTCAGATGCAAAATCCTTAGTAAAAAAGTGCTTTGTTCCAAATTGGCGATAGGATATTCTTCTGTCGGCTGTTGGATTGGGATTGTTATGATGATATGACAGTGTTAGTGCTTAAAGGAACATGCCGAGAGGATGAGAGTGAATGAAACATTTTAAAGTAGGTAATGAAATTGATTGGTTTGAAGTGTTGGAGTTGAGTTATCTTGAGGACTTAAAAGTATTATTTGATGAAACACAAAGTACATGGCGAGGCAAGATGGATTCTTTTCAAATAGAAGTAGATCAACTCGATGAAAAGGACAAAGAAGAATACATTGATTTTCATTATGATTCTTTAGTTCAGATTAGAGATAACTTACCTAGGATAACCAATAACTCTATGCTAACCAATTTGTATTCTTTTTTTGAAGTGAATATAAATGAATTTTATGATAAGGTCAGAATCGAATCCGCCAGTGATATTCAGACAAAGCATTTAACGAGCAAGCTTAATTTTTTGAATGAGAAATTTGCCGTTGAAGCCCTTAAAACGGAAGAAATTATTCAACTTGATTTTATAAGAGAACTTCGTAATAGGATAATGCACAGTAATGGGAAGGTAGAAAAAAGGCATTTCCCAGAACTAGTGATTAAAATTGAGCAGTGTCTCCATACCAGTTTATCTAATTTGAATGAATTGATATTGAGTAATGATTTTATCGATGAAACATTTGTATTGGTTGAAGATGTACTGAGGAATATTAATGCCAGATATAGGGGAATGAAGTAGCAAGACGATCTATGGGAAATTGAAAACGAGTTGTGTAAAAAAGATAAAGTTTGCGCGGAGTTACTGTGATCTAAGCCGCATTAGGTAACACTTTTGAGCATAGGGGAGGGGGATAGTTTCGAACAAAACGCGAAAGTGCTTAACAGAAAATTCCAGAGACAGTTCCGCCACGACAGGCTCAGTATTTCAGATTTCCCCTCCCTAATTCCCTTTTAGTAGTTTATCTCATTTTCTATCGCTAAAGGATAATCTTTTCCTTTATGAGATATTATCCCCCAATGTCCCACATTATCTCATAATTTATTATTATTATTCCGCATATGCTTTTAAAAGGTCAAGCTTATCACGTCAAAGAAATGTGCTATACTAAAGGTAGTTTATGTAAAAGGATGATGCTATTTGTCGGAGGATTTTTTCATAAAAGAAAGTGACTCACAACTGGCGACTATTGTCAGGTTGTTCGCTTTAGAAGGTGCGACTAAAGAAGTGGCTGTTTTAGCAAACGCTGAGTCATCTGTGGAACAAACCGATTACGACAATTATCAACGTGGGACAGCCTTATACACATTGTATCTTAAAGTTGCTATTGCTCTCTATGCTCAAATAGAGAATGAAATTGAAACGATTCAACAAAGTATTTCTAATAAACTCAATAAAGCTGTTGCCGTAGAAGGGCATTATTACAGAAATGTTGAGATTGCAGCCAAGCTTTCAGAAGACCCTAATTGGAGAGAAAAAGCGAAAAGTTGGCTTGCTGGCTCGCATATTAACAATCAGGGCAGAGTCAGATCAGACAATATAGCAAGCAGAATATCAGATGGTTTGTTATTTAGATCGTTGCCAGAGATACATTTATACAAGGCATTAAAGTCATTAGGGGTTTCCTTTGCCCCACTTCCTGTGTTTATTAGAGGTGGGCAAGCATACAAGCGAATCGAACCAGATTTTTTTATCATCAAAGATGGGGTCATGCTTGTTGTTGAAGTCGATGGAGATACAGTTCATGTTGAAACGCCAGCAGAAGCGCATGATAGAACCACTATGCTGTTACATGAGGGAGTGAAAATTGAACGAATAAAATCAAGTGAATGCGATACGTATGAAAAGGCGTTGAAAAGTGCAAAAAAAATTGTTGCTATAATTGAAAGGCATAAGGCTTCTCGTTAATATTCTTCTCTCTTGCATTTAATTTTGAGATTGTGTTAGAATCTAAACGGCGAATAACCCTTGAATCACGCATGGTTCAAGGAGGAGATAACTATGTTTTAGAAATTGGGCTTTTTTTGCTAGAGTCATGGCGTATTTTGAATTTATCTGAGATAGAGATTCGATATTGGAAGCTATGTTTCAACTTAATGTTAAGTCGGAAAAAGACAAACTAGATAGAAAAACTTACATGATGTAATACAAAATACAAACTAAAACACAATTCATTGGTTATTCGCCTACTACCTGATTGCGGTCTGGTGGTGGGCGAATAAAAGTAAAAAAATATAAAATCGCTAAAGAAAGTACCTATGCTATAAAGCGTAGGTGCTTTTTTTAATCGAGAAAAATTTTTATTGCATTTGAAGGTATAGTATAGTGATTGAAATATATAGCATGATTGGAGTGAGTGAAGAGTAATAATTCTGCAATGCAATAGTAAAGAGGTGATTGAAGCATATTGAAATAGCTTACTAATTGGCATGAGATCAATAACCGTATATAACCAATATGGTTAAAATTATTGAAAACGAAGATTTCGACGTGTTCTACTAGTGATAGAGATATAATTCGATCCGACTCTTGTAAGCGTTTACTTAAATATTTAAATATGAGAAAAAAAACGAAAGATTGGACAAGTTAATTTGAGGATGTATCAAAGCGCCGTTCTTTATCTTAAAGATGGCGTTTTTGTATGCGTAAATTCAGGCGGAGTTCTAATTGTGTCTTACGAGAACTGGAATGAGAACGAATTGCTATCGGTTAGGATTTCTGGACATAGTTCGGGAGTTCTAATACCTTTCTTTATGTAGACCCACGGAGTGCCGATTGAGATGGGGCGGCCCCTGACGGGCGGTTTACCCTCGACCCCTGCCAAGTTTTTCCGATCTCAATGTGCGTACACAGTGGGGCAGCAAGAAGCTGAGTAATGAATCATGTTTCACCTATTTTAGAATGCTTACTCTACTTAGAGATATTTGTGGTAGAATATTACTATAGTTCCGATTCAGATTTAGGTCTTGGTGCCTAATTTTTAATATTGATTATAGTTTTTTTGATGAGCATTAATTCAAATTTTAGTTTGAAAGGAATGTTGAAAATGCATATATCCAATATTAAAATCAAGGGATTTAGAAACTTTAATGAAGCAAATGTAAATTTAAAACAAAAGTCGCTTATAATTGGCTCAAATGACATTGGAAAATCAAACTTAATTTATGCCCTTAGACTACTACTTGATAAAAAAATATCTGACTCAGATTTAGAACTAAAGGATTCGGATTTTCACGTATATGATGAAAGTAATAATGAGATTTTTATACAAATCAAATTCGAGAGTGTTGTGGAGGATTGTGTAATAGGGAAAGTGGGTAAATATGTTAATTCAGAAGGCGAGCTTTTTCTTGCTTATGAGGTAAAGAGGGGGGAGTCTGGAGAAAAAAGCTATCAATTTTACATTGGTCAGCGGGAAGATGATCTACAACCTATAGAATCTCGTTATTACTTAAAAGTTTTGAATATGGATTATATTGAAAGCAGTAGAGAACTTAATTCATATATCAGAAAAGAGAAGAAAAATTTGCTTTTAGAATCTAGGAAGCAACGAACTAAACAAATAGTACAATCTGATGATAAAATAACTAAAAAGATTGAAAAGTCAATAAATATCTTGAATAACAGAATAACGAAATTATCATACATAAATAGTGCTACAAGTAGTTTAAATGATGAATTATTGAGTCTATCATTTCATCATATTGCTAGTACGATTGATTTTGATACAGGTGGTATAGATGTTGAAGATTTTATAAATAGTGTTAATCTTGTTTCCAAGGTCAATGGGAAAAGTTTGTCTGTTGGAGGAGACGGACGTAACAATCAAATTTATCTTGCACTAAGAACTGCAAAAAACAGAATTTTGGACGATACTCCATTAGAAGTGACTATTTGTTGTATTGAGGAGCCAGAAGCCCATTTGCATCCACATCAACAGAGAAGATTATCAAAATATCTAGTTGAATCACTCAGAAGCCAAGTATTGATAACATCACATTCACCACAAATAGCAAGTGAATTTTCTCCTGATTCAATAATTAGGCTCTACAACGAAGCTGATTCTTCAACTCAAGCGGCTAATGATGGATGTAGCACTGGACTGGAAAAATCAATTATTGAATTTGGTTATAGATTAAATATTGTTCCCGCAGAAGCATTCTTTTCTAATGTTGTTTTACTTGTTGAAGGGCCTTCAGAAGTATTGTTTTATAAAGCATTAGCCGCAGACATTGGCATTGATCTTGATAAATATAATATCTCAATTTTGATGGTTGATGGTGTAGGGTTCGAGCCTTTTGTTAATGTTTTAAATAGTCTAAATATTAGTTGGGTAGTCAGAACTGATAATGATATTATAAAAGTTCCACACAAGGACTACTATTACTATTCAGGGATATCGCGTTGTTTAAAGATTGTGGAGAATCATTGTAGTTATGAAGATACAGACCCCATAACTCAATTAATAAGTACCAAAAAGAATTTGCTGGGAAATGTTAATTCAAGAGAAAATTTAACTAAATCTGAAATAGAACTAGGTCAAGAGTTTATAGTTGCTTTAGGGGATGTAGATTTGTATTTATCTAACATTGATTTGGAGAACGATATTTTAAACTCACCCTTGCGTGAAGTGGTTGAAAATTATTATGGAGAAAAAGATTATGAAAGTTTGCTAATGAAAATGCAGAAAAGCAAAGCAACATTTATGTACGATTTTTTATATAAAAATCAAGGGGGATTAAAAGTTTTATTGGAGAACGATTTATCGCTTCCTTTAATTAGGTGCAAAGAAATTGTGGAGGAGATGTTTAATGAATCCGACACCAGAACAAAAGGAGATTATTGACTATACTGGACATATCGTAGTTATTGCTAATCCGGGAAGTGGAAAAACTTTCACAATATCACAGAAAATTATTAGTATATTAGGCGAATTAGAATTTTATCAAGGTGTTATAGCTATCTCATATACAAATAAAGCAAGTAGAGAGCTTGAGAAAAGGTGTTTGGGGAATGGAGCCGATAGGAAAAGCTCGTTCTTTGGCACAATGGATAAATTCTATATCACAGAAATTGTTTTTTCTTTTGGGAGACACATTTTTGGTACTCCTAAAAAAGAACTTGAAATCATTGACGTGAAGAATGAATTTTTCAAGGCATTTACGGGATTTGAGGATTTAGAATCTGAGAATGCAGAAAAGGATATTGATGCATGGATAAATAACAATTTTGCATCACTAGTTAAGTTATATGTAGAAGGTTATGTACTGCTTGAATCAATATCCAAACTTGCTCTGTATATAATTGACAATTGCATCTCCTGTAGAAAATATTTAAAGGCAAGGTATAAGTATGTATTTATTGATGAATATCAAGACTCTGGTTCTGACCAACATGATGTCTTTATTAAGTTAAAAGATTTAGGCATAATTTCTGTAGCGGTTGGGGATACAAATCAATCAATATTTGGATTCTCCAAAAAATCATCAGAGTTTCTAGTAAGACTAGCCCAGAATGCTGACTTTAAACTATTTCATTTAACAAAGAATAGAAGGTGTCACCCTTCGATTATTAACTATGCGAGCAAATTAATATCAAAGGGGTTCACGGACTATATTTCCTCAAATGAAACTCGTATATTTTCTAAATCCATCAATGGGGGAGAAAAAGAAACCGCTGAGTGGCTAAATGCTGTGATTCCTAAGGTTATTACACATTTCGGAGTCGAATCGAGAAATGAGATCGGAATACTTGTGAGAAATAGTAGAACAGGGAAAATGCTACAAAAAAATCTAACGCTAGAAAACAAGTTTTTTGGTAGTACTCCGTTTGATGGGAATAGGAGTCTTTGGGGAAGTATTTTTGAAAGTATTCTTAATTTTATATATGATGATTCTTTAACGAAGTATGAGTTAGTCGGAAATTATTTAGACATTGAGTTACAGGCAGGAAAAGCTAGAGAATTTATGCGTTTACTGAGTGCGGTCGAATGTTATAAAGATAATATATTGGAAATGCAGAAAAGTAGTCCTATATTCATTAAAATTGCAAGAATTATATACCCTCAAGCTGAAAATATAACTGCTGTAACGACATTGAATATTGTTCTTAACAGCCCTGAATTACTTGAGTTTTTTAAGCCTGCAGATAAGAATCAGATTCAAATTATGTCTCTCCATAAATCAAAAGGCCTTGAGTTTGAAGTGGTATTCCACCTTGATCTTCATAGATATGTTTTACCCAAAGAATTTAATGGGGAATATCCCGAAGCAATTCAAGATTTGAATTTGCACTACGTTGGCATTACAAGAGCGAAAAAGTGTTGTGTTCTATGTACAAGCACGGTAAGAGTAAATGGAAAAGGTGAAACCAAAACAGGCGACCCTTCAATATTTTTGCAATTGAACAGATTGTATCCTTTGAGAAGCCCATTCATGTATTAATAACGTGTAATTGATAAGCCTTTTAAGGAATCTACCTCGACATTGCTTATGAGACAGGTTCCTTTTTATACTTTTGGGTTAAAAATCCAGTTATTGTGCCTTCAACTCTTGGTGCTGAAGCATCAGATACAACGATTTTATCGGCATGCGGCAGCGCAGGGTAAATGACGGGCACGTATTGTGCTTCGATCCGCCGACCCTCGTTCAGCACATCAGATGTTAAAGGCTTACCTTGTGCATCCACGATCTGTGTGTCCCCATCGATGGCGAGCACCACGTATTCATATCCGTCAGGATTCGATGGTTGGCCGCTAATCGAAATTCTGCCATCTGTTTTCTCCGTAAGGATACCGTTAATGCCGGCCTCGGTTTCCTGTTCGTCATTGGCGGAATCCGTGTTCACCAGAATATAGTTTGTAGAGGATTGAGGAGGGAAACTTAACGCAACATATGGACCGTAGAAGGAACGAACGGTCATGCCGGCTTTCAGGTCACTTGCTTTCAGTGTCTTTCCATTTTGATCGATAATGGTCGTTTTGGGATCCGGATGAAGCCAAATGGTCTCTGCGTTGTCACCGTACACGTTGCTTCCTTCTACAAGAAAACCTCGTTCGTTTATTTCGGAGATGGTCCCGTCTATAGCGGCAAAGTCATGGTCCGAGACAATGATGGTAAGTGCAGCTCCTTGAGCCGGGAGGCTTTTGGTGATATTCGGGCTATAGAAAGCTTTAATGGCTTTGTTTTTATCTACGATGGTCTGAAGCTGGACTTTATTTCCCTGTGCATCCACGTATTTTAGTATCTTTGGAGATGGAAAGCTTGATTTCACGTTGATACGGTAGCAGCCAAGCCGCGGCCGGTAACCATAATCGATTTGCCTGTTTTGTCATTTACATAATCCGTAATGTAACCCAGGGTTCCAGGCACACGCTTCACCTGATTCACATTGCTGCCTTGTTCCGAATGGATGGAAGCAGGAGGAGCGCCCTGTGCACTTGCTGCGATCGGCAGTGCGGTCATGGCGAGTATCGTAGTGGTTGTTAGTACTTTGTAGATTTTGTTCATTGTTGGTATCCTCCAAATAAAAGATAATCCTAACGAGCCAGGATACAGCCAAGCGATATTTCAATTGGTAAATTGTACTTGCTGCACCACTATAGACGGGAGAAGGTCTCAAAGGTTGCACAGCTGCTGAAAAATCGTTCTGTAATTCCAACGGTCAAGTCCAGATAGACATAAAAAACCGCCCGAAGATAAGGCTTCGGGCGGTCTAATGGCTTATTAAGCTGCAGTCTTAGTTTCTTCTTGTTTAGGAGTGCGAATCAGCATTGCCAGCACCGTAATGATAGCTGTAAATACGAAAATCAAATTAAATCCAGGCTGAATGCCAAAAGCATCCGATATTTCACCGATCAAGAGTCCGACTACCGCGCCTCCGAGACCGGATGCAACATAGATAACGCCTTGCAGTGATCCGGCTTGCTTCGTCAGCTTGGAGGCGATGCCTTGAGCCGTCGGGAACAACACGGACAGGGCAAGTCCGAACAGCATCATTAAATAACTGGCATTCACAACCAGCAGACGGCCGAGAATCAAGGCGAGAAGGGCGAATACGGAGAAGCCGATCAAGGTGCGTCTCTCACCAAGCTTGTAGATGATGAACCCGCCTACAAAACGTCCAATGGTAAAGAGAAATGCAAAGCTGGCGATGATATAGGCTGCGGTTGAAGCTTTTTGCGCTGCATCCATCCCGGCAATGTCCAGCGACGTATAGAAAATCGGGAAGAAATTCAGGAAGCCGGCTTCCGCTGCAACATAGAACAGAATGAACAGAATGACATATAAGATTTGCCGGTCTTTAAACAACCTCGCGACAGACATTAAGCTGACTTTATCTTGCCCTTCAGTTGCAGCTCCCTGTTCGGGTTTAAACATCATGAGTGCAGCCAGAATGATGGCAATCACGACGGCTACACCAATGTAGAAGGCGCGCCAGCTGATGTTATGAGAGAAAATCGCGTTCAGAACGAGCGGAGTAACAATCATACCAACTCCGAACAGTGCATTGGCAAGGTTAAACACCACGCCGGACCGTTCTTTGAAATAGGTCGGAATCAATGTCGCAACCGAAACGGTCATGGACCCGATACCGACACCCACGATCAGATAGAATCCGAGAAAGAAGGCAACGGTATAAGCGGAGCCGGTACCAATTAAACCAATGATCATCAGAATGGTTCCGAGGGTCATAACCGCCTTGATTCCCTTGCGGTCGGCGAATATGCCGGCGACCAGACTGGCTAACAAAAATCCCACCTGAAAGACGGATACCATGATACCGACTTGACTGAGATCCAGATTGATATCCGTCTGAACTTTCTCAAGGATGAGACCCTTGGTGTTCTGAATTCCGCCGAGGACAAACATGGTGGCAAAGATGAGAAAGTAAATGATCGGACGCTGTATTTTTTGCATGTTAGTTCATTCCTTTCTCTCGATAGGTCTGTAAAGCCTCAAACAACTCGTCAGCCGCCCAGCCGTAACAGTAATACAACAGCTCATCTGCTGCGCTGTTCTCACCGGCTTGTACCGCTTCAATCAGATTCTGCGGCGAAATGTTCCACATCTGGATTCCGCTATAGATACGTGTATTGGGGTCGGACAGGCTGCGAACCTTGTTATTCTGATCCGCGACGAATTGAATGGGGAACCCTTCCTGCTTGAACATCTCATACGTCAGATCATAGGGAAGCGCAAAGAATCTTTTGAAGGCCTGGAATGCTTGTTCCTGCTCATCGGCGGTATGCGCCAAGTAATGGATCAAACCCTGTACATCGGCCCCGCCGCCCAGCTTATGGTAAGGAAAATGTTTCAATGCAGGTGAGCATTTGGTGATGCTCGCATAATCCTGGCCAAGCATCCAACTGTAAGCGGGTGGCCAGAGGTCCAGCCACAGCGTAAAGTCCTCGTTTACAGTTCTTACGCGTTCGATGAGACGTTCCACAAAGCCGGTTACACTCTGTTGTCGAAATGCGATCCATTCTTGAATCAGCGCATTGTTTTCCGCAAACGTGACGGCGTCATCGAATTTCTTCTCTGCGAAGAGCGTGATCCATTGACGCAGGTTATTCTTGAGCGCGCTTACATCAATGTGCTGTTCCTTCATTTTTCTCTCACAATGCGGACAGAAGCAGGTTAACAATCCTCTTGGATTCACTTCCTCTCCGCCCCAATCGGGATACCGGATCCGGTCGATCATGTAGGTGGTATAACCGTAACGTTGGCGGAGGTCAATCAGTGCTTGTTCCCAGAAGTCGATGACATCCGGCGCATTGGGACAGAGCCAGTGCGGAATGACTTGTCCATCCAGATCCGTAACCAGATTATGAGCAAGCAGAGGGCCTTCGAAATGACCATTCAGAATATTGAGCCATGGGATGATCTCGTAATGTTCCTCCTGAAGCGATTCCTTAATGATCATCAGGGGATCCTGTTCATCCCTAAGGCCGGGTTCTCTTCGCTGATCAAGCCCTTGATAGGAGGGGAGGATAGCATGCATGGTTCCTGTACCGAACACGACTTCATGTACGGCATTCCTTGGCAGGTTGCCAACAGGGTTCGGATTTCGTTCGAAGATGGTATTCACCTCCGGGAAGATATAGCGTACATCCTTCAGCTTGCGGATATACGACATGATCTGCGGCATACCTTCATCTAAAATATCATGCGGGTGCAGCTGAATTCCTGACATTGCTGATCACGCTCCTGTTAGTAGAGTTGTTTGTCTTTCATATATTGAAGTGAGGGATAAGCTTGCTTCAGCCCTAGAATGGCTATACCCTGGAGAGCCGACTGATGCTGCAAGGTCGAAATCTCGATGGCTACATTGGTTACATTCGAAGTATGAAGACCCACTTTAGCAGTCAGACTCTGGAGTGAGAGCGATTCGGTTACGCCGCCCATGAGCAGGATTTTCTCCGGATTCAGCAGGGATATAATATTCAGGATGCCCATCGCGAGATGCTCCTCAAATCGGGATACAAGATGTCGTGCCTGAATATCTCCTTGCAGAGCCATTTCGAATACTTCTTGTGCTGTGAGGTCCTTATGAAACATACCGTGTGCTGCAGCCTCCAAACCAGAACCGGAACATATGATTTCAAAATGTCCCTTGCCTGAAGGAGCATACAATTGGTGCTGCTGGAACAGCATGTAACCAATCTCGCCGGCTGCGTTCCGCGCACCGCGTATCACTTTGCCATCTATCAGAATGGCGGATCCGAGTCCGGTTCCAATTCCAATCAGTACGGCAGAGTTCAGATCCTGAAGGGCCCCGGCATACATCTCGCCAACGAGTGCGGCACGGACATCATTCTCAACTGTGACGGGAACATGAAATACGTTATGAAAGTACCGGCCAAGATCGATGTTCTTCCATTCCGGCAAGTTAGGCGAGCCTTCGAGAACCATGCCGCTGGAAGGGTCAACGATTCCTGGAGTGGCTATACTGATGAAGGCAAGGCGGGTTTCCGGTTGCCCGGATTGTTTAATGAATTCTTTGATATCGGCCGCCATATGCTCCAAAAATTCTTGACTTGTCTGGTGTTGATACGTAGCTACCGTATGCTTCGCAGTGCATTCGCCTGCCAGATTGAATAGTCCAAAATGGAGTGTGGTCCCGCCGAGATCAACGGCGATGCCGAAGGCAGCATGTTTGGCAAAATGAAGTCTCGTGCCGCGTTTGCTTAAATCAGCGTCATCTTTTTCGTCGTAGATCAATTTCTCTTCAATAAGTGTCTTGACGATATCCGATACGGTGGCTTTGGTAATTCCGGTCTGTTTGGCAATTTCGGTCCGGGCAATAGGCCCCATATCTTTAATGGTATTAAGCACAATCTCTTTGTTCATTCTGCGGATCGTGCTGGGCAGATGTACTTCCATTGGACGTGATCACTTCCTTTTTAGCATCAAAGTTTCTTTTAAGTTTACTATATAAACTTAAAAGGTGTGAAAAAGTACTCATAAACAAATTATTTATAGATTCGGATATTGTTAACCTCTTTATAAGTTTATATTATATCCTTAATGAAAACGATGTCAATGGAAATTAGTAAACAATAATTGGATGAAGATATGCTGAAGGATGCATAATCCCTAATTGATAGTTATTCTGATAACATATAATTATGGAATGAAGCAATGAATGAAGTAGATGGGAGTGGCAGCATGAAGAGAATGAAGCTGGAGCAATGGATGGATATCTGCAAGCTTATGAACGATAATTTGGGGCTGCCTATGCATTATTGTAATCCACATCGGAGAATTGAATACTCCTTAATGCCTGCCGGAATATCATCACAGGGCCAGAAGGAGCTTCAGGAGCGAATGATACAGCTGATCTCGAGTTCCCATCGTGGCGAAGTTCAGGGTCCATACATGCTGGGCACATCCCTGTTGGAAAATTTTATCGAAACACGAATCGAAGAAAATGGCGTTTATATGGGAAGTTTGATAGCCGGTCCGAGCATTTATTCACGCATCCGGAAGGATATGCTGGTTGGCTTGGCGCGTGATCATCGGATCACGGATAGAGATGCGCTTGAGCGTTATTACGATAGGCTTGTAATCATGGATAAGAAGAAGCTTCTTCATGCCGCAGCCATGCTGCACTACCTGGTCTATCACACCCGGATCGATATTACGGACGTCATGCAGCATAATCACGGGGGATCGCGATATCAGGGTCTGGGCGAAAATATAGATATTCAGGTCTCGGAGCAGCGGATCAATGTCTCCTTTCACCATGATCCGATCTATGAGAAGGAGCTGATGCAGCTTGTTACCGATGGACGTCCGGAGGAACTTGTGAACAAGTTGGAGCTCATTCAGACGACGGAGGGGATAGGAACGCTGTCCAGAACAAGCCATGTTCGGCATCAGAAGAATCTAAGCATCGTGGGGATAGCGCTGATGACACGTGCAGCGGTGGAAGGTGGCTTGCATCCAGAGATTGCGTATACGATGAGTGACCTGTATATTCAGCAAATGGAGGAGATGACGGATGCAAACGAAGTGAATACGGCACTTCAGCAGGCGATTTACGATTTTGCAAACCGGGTGAAGGAATGTAAAGAGGGTGATTTCTCGAAAGCCGTCGTGAAGTGCAAACAGTATATTTTTAACCATCTATATGAGGATGTCTCCCTACAGCAGCTGTCTCGCTCAGTGCATATGAATTCCAGTTATCTGTCCAGACGGTTCAAACAGGAAACCGGGGTGTCTATTAGTGAATATATACAAGGGCAGCGCATTGAGGAGGCAAAAAAATTGCTGGTCCTGACTGATCTGCCTATATCGGTGATTTATGCCCGGCTGAACTATCATGATCAAAGCTACTTTACGAAGGTATTCAGGAAGCTGACAGGCGTAACCCCTAAACAGTACCGTGAAGGCCGCAGGTTAAAGAGTACGCATTCAGGCGAGGATGACCCAATATAGTCTGCAATTATCATGATTGCGCTTTATAAAGAAAAGAAAATACCAAGATTCCAATGAAATTACAATAAAGTTAGGAGCAACCTTCATATAATAGGGTCAGCATTGAAAACTGTTTAATGTGGAGGCTGACGATATGAGTGAACAACGTGATATAGAGAAGATCATCAATCAGATGACATTGGAAGAAAAAGCGGGAATGTGCAGCGGGCTTGACTTCTGGAACCTAAAAGGGGTGGAGCGTCTGGGCATTCCATCGATTATGGTGACGGATGGACCGCATGGACTGCGCAAACAACGGCAGGGTGCTGATCATCTCGGCATATTCGACAGCGTTCCTTCCACGTGTTTTCCTTCCGCTGCCGGACTTGCCAGCTCATGGGACAGAGAATTGATCCGGCAAGTGGGTGTAGCGCTGGGAGAAGAATGTCAGGCAGAGGACGTTGCTGTATTGCTTGGACCTGGTGCGAACATTAAACGCTCCCCTGTGTGCGGAAGAAACTTTGAGTACTTCTCGGAAGATCCTTATCTTTCGTCGGAGCTCGCTGCGAGCCATATCCAGGGGGTTCAAAGCCAGGGCGTGGGTACGTCGCTCAAGCATTTTGCCGCTAATAACCAGGAGCATCGGCGGATGACAACGGATGCAGTCATTGATGAGCGTACGCTGCGGGAGATTTATCTGGCCAGCTTCGAAGGAGCCGTCAAGAAAGCGAAGCCATGGACGGTGATGTGTTCCTACAATCAGGTGAATGGTACTTATGCTTCGGAGAATCCAAGATTATTAACGGAAATTTTGAAGGATGAATGGGGCCATGAAGGGTTTGTGGTATCGGACTGGGGCGCTGTCAATCAGCGGGACGATGCGCTTGCAGCGGGGATGGAGCTCGAAATGCCTTCCAGCAATGGACTTGGAGAACGTAAAGTGATCGATGCCGTGCAGAGCGGGAAGCTGACAGAAGAAGCGCTGGATCGTGCCGTTGCCCGTATCTTGCGAATTATTTTCATGGCGATTGATCATAAAAAAGAAAAGGCAGTCTATGACCAAAAAGAGCATCACGCCTTAGCGAGAAAAGTTGCTGGCGAGAGTATGGTGCTCCTCCAGAACGAGGACCAGCTGCTGCCTCTTGGGCAAGACAGCAAGATTGCCGTCATTGGCGCGTTTGCTAAAACACCGCGATTCCAGGGAGGCGGCAGCTCCCATATCAATCCGACTCAGCTTGACACGCCTTATGAGGAAATCGTTGCACTGTCCGGACACGTGTCGAACGTGACCTATGCGCAGGGCTATCAGCTGGAGAATGACGCCGTGGATGAGACTCTCATCCATGAAGCGTTGCAGGCTGCACGCCAGGGGCAAGTGGCCGTGGTCATAGCCGGTCTGCCGGATCGTTATGAATCTGAGGGCTATGACCGCACACATCTTTCCCTTCCGGCGAATCAGACTCAACTGATTGATGCGATTGCGGAAGTGCAGAATAATGTCGTGGTGGTGCTGCTCAACGGCTCGCCCGTAGAAATGCCCTGGCTTCATCGAGTGAAAGCTGTAATTGAAGGCTATCTCGGTGGGCAGGCTGTCGGCGGAGCGATCGCTGATGTGCTGTTCGGGAAGAAGAACCCGTCCGGCAAGCTCGCAGAGACCTTCCCCGTTAAACTGAGTGACAACCCCTCGTTTCTGAACTTTCCTGGCGAAGGGGACCGAGTAGAATATAAAGAAGGGATTTTTGTTGGATATCGTTATTACGACAAAAAAGAAATGAAGACACTGTTCCCTTTCGGCCATGGGTTAAGTTATACCACCTTTGAGTATAGTAATCTAAAGTTCAGTCGAACGGAGCTGACGGATAACGAAACGGTGGAAGTGAGCGTAACGGTCACCAATACCGGTCATCTCGCGGGCAAAGAAATCGTGCAGCTCTATGTTCGGGATGTCGAGAGCTTAGTGATCCGTCCTGAGAAGGAACTGAAGGGGTTCGCCAAGGTCGACCTTGAGCCAGGCGAGCATAAGACGGTTAGTATTACACTGGATAAACGATCCTTTGCCTATTACAATGTTGAACTGAAGGATTGGCATGTGGAATCGGGAGATTTCGAAGTACTCATAGGCAAATCTTCGCAGGAGATTGTGCTGAAGGATACACTGCAGGTGCAGTCTACAGTGAGATTGGAACAGCAATATACACTGAATTCGACCATCGGAGAACTGTTAAGTGATCCTGTGACCGCGGAAACCACGGGCCAATTGCTGAAGAAATTCCAAGAAGCCAGTCCCATGTCGGGCATGGCGGAAGACGATTCCCATTCCGAATTGTTTGCAGCCATGATGAAGGATATGCCGCTTCGTAATCTCCTGGCCTTTGGGGGCGGGGCAGTGAAAGAGGAAACACTGCTTCAGCTGCTGGATGGATTGAATCGACGATGAAACTTCATGTCATTTTAATGTAAAAATCTCCTTTTTGAATCAATATGAAGGAATTTGATTCTTCTTAACGAACATACACAGAGTAATCTGTACACATAAGAAAGAGGGTGACCTGGCGTTATCAAGTTATACTTGTATACACGGCGACTCGCATTTGCCACTGTATTGAAGTGCCAAGGTAAGTTATAACACTTAAATACAACTGGAAGAGGAGTATGGCAAATGCATATCGTTACAGAAAGATTGGTTATTCGCGAGTTTGATCCGGGCGACTGGCAAGATGTTCTTCTATATACATCAGACCCCGTTGTGATGAAGTATATGCCGGAAGCGGTGTTTACGCAGGAGACAGTGAAGTTATTTTTGGCCGAAAACAGGGGAGATCAAGCTAGAAAATACGCGGTTATGTTGAAGATGGAACAGCAAGTGATCGGTCACATCGTGTTCCATCCCTGGTTCGGGGAGCTTACGTATGAAATCGGCTGGATCTTCAACTCATCCTATCAGAATAAGGGCTATGCCACGGAAGCAGCCAGAGCAGTGCTCCAGTATGGCTTCGAGGTACTGAACATACACCGGATTATTGCGACGTGCCAGCCAGAGAACACCCCCTCCTACCGCGTGATGGAGAAGCTGGGTATGAGAAGAGAAGGACATTTTAAGCAGTGCATTCCCCAAGGCGATGTGTGGTGGGATGAGTATTATTATGCGATGTTAAGGTCTGAATGGGAAACCATGTCATAGTTTTTTTGCGATAATATAATATGTGCCCAATATATCTCATGATTGACAATGAGATATATTGGGCTGTTTGATTTGTATCGAAAGGTTTGCCCTGGATATGAGAATGAGTATATGACATCGTTGAAAAGCGCCATGATCATGGCAGAAGACGTGGAGATGAAGGCCAGCCCTTCGCCAGCCTCCCGGAGCGACGTATCAGAGCAGGCGCAGGATAATCCCTTTTTTTAAATTACGGGAGATCTTCTATTATATTGGCTACAATCCGTTTCGCCATTCCGATGATCGATTCTGCGAAGAGAAGGACAAAAGTTATGACAGGCTGTCCAGATCAAGGGCCAGCATGTTTCGGCTCTCTTGTTCAGTGACCTTATCCAGATAGGATCCTGCCGATTCTTTGGATGCCAGAGCGCGCTCCTTATCCCCTAAGACCAGATAAGCACGGGCTTCCGCTTCATACCCGTATCCGATGTAGAACGGTTCGAGACTTGCGGATGAGCCAACGGTGATGCAGCGCTTGGCATAACGCAGCGCTTGATCGCCTTGCCCCACTACCGCATACACTCTGGAGAGCTGCCAATATCCAATCGAAAGGTTGCGCTGTGTATGATCTTCGACCCGGGTCCAATGCCAGAAAGAACTGTGACACATATGAATCATGTCCTCTTCTTCTTGGGGTGTACGCTGTTTGTTCTCTAAGATATCCCACACCTGATTGAAGCAGTCCATTGCAAATTGTTTATGGGTATTTGGATTCTGATTATCCATACCGTATTCCTCCAATATTGGGTGATTTCATAAGGCGGGTAATTGAATCGTAAAGGTTGTCCCATGATCAGGCACGCTCTCCACGTTCATCGTTCCGCCGTGATTGTGAATAATGTTCTTGGTTATCATGAGACCGAGTCCCGTTCCTGTATCTTTGGTTGTGAAAAAAGGCTGTCCCAAGGATTGGATCTGCTCAGGAGTCATCCCAATCCCTTCGTCCTGCACTACAATTTGAACATTGTGGCCGCTGCGCAGCATGTCTACGGTGATGGTTCCCCCTTGATTCATCGCTTCCATCGCATTTTTCAGCAGATTGATAAAGACTTGCTTAAGCTGATTGACCTCACCCTGAACGGATATCGGGACATCCGGGTAATGAGGAATGATTTCGATATTTTTGAGTGCGGCTTGAACCTTCATCAGTGTAATAATCTGCTCCAGAATCGGCAGTACTTCGATTGGACCGCTGACATGAACCCCTTGCGGCTTGGAGAGCACCAGCAGTTCGTTGACAATCAGCTCAATGCGTTTAAGCTCCGATTCAATAATTTCAAAATATAGCTCGTTGCTGCTTTCCGAAGATCGTAGCAGCTTCACGAATCCGTTAATGGATGTTAACGGATTCCTGATTTCATGGGCGATTCCTGCGGCCAGCTGTCCAGCGGTCGTTAGCTTCTCAGACTGCATTACGCGGTCCTCTTCTATCCGCTGCTCGGTGATGTCTTTGAAGATGCCCAAGGCGGCTGTATCACCTTCATAATGGACCATTATCGTGCAGCCGCTGACAATCTTCTCTTGCCCGTCCAGGCAGCGGATCAGATAGTTGACGCTTCCAATAACCCCATCTTTCTCATATCGCATACGGCGCTTGATCAGGTCATTATGAGACGATACATCGACCACTACATCTGTTGAAATGCCAAGAACATCACGGGGATGCGTGGCTTTTACCATTCTGAGCGCTGCGGGATTAACGTACTGGACAATACCCTTCTTGGTGATGAGTACTGAGAGGGGGAGAATCTCCAGCAGCTGCAGGAATGTATGTTCTTTCTCGAAGAGTTTCTGTTCCTTCTGTTCGAGCCGCTCCATAAGCTGACGGTGCAGGGTTCGATCCTCAAGCTGTACCCAGTACGACTTGGGATTCTTCTCCGTATCCAGCTCAATCCCGGTATGTATGTTGAGGTAGAGCATGTGCTTCTCTGGATGATGATAGGTATGTTCAAAAGGGTTTATGGATTGCTGATGATCTTGAGACGCCTTTACGTTCTGAACGATACAATTCAATAGCATGCGTATGCTTTCCGCTTGCTGCGCCCCGGCAGTTAACGCTTGCTGCGTGTAACCCAATAGATCACTTAGTGCCGTATTGGCCTTAAGTAGAGTTCCATCAAGTGAAACAATTGCCATTCCAATTACAGCTTGTTCAAAAGCAAAATCAGGATTTTGGTTGGGATAGGGCAGCACTGCAAGTCTCCTCTCAAATATCTGCAAGGATCGAAGTTACCCATATTATATGTTGGTCCCTATCTTTCATCAATCCTATTCTATTGATCTTTCGCTTTGGCTGTCCGCCATACAGAAAAGGCAAGGCAACAAATCCTCCTTGCCTTTTTCTTAGAGCAACTTACTGCTCAACGCGTGTGAAAGAACAGATTTCGCAGGACCTTTTCAAAGGATAGCTTTAGCTCCTCCGAAATGGGTGCCATCGGCAGACGAAGAGTGTCATTAGAGATGAGCCCTTGCTTGGCGAGCAGCCATTTGAGTGGAGCGGGATTAGATTCTGCGAACAGCTTCTGAATACACGGAATCAGCACTTCAAATTCCAGTTCAGACCGAAAATAGTCCCCTTGGGCAGCTAATTGATACATGCGAATGTAGGCCTCGGTATTCACGTTGGCAGACGCCAGAATCCCGCCGGAAGCGCCATGATACAGCATTTCCTGGAAGTGAATATCATCCCCGCAAAGAACAGGCTTCGAACGATTCTGTGATAATTCCTTCATTAACTCCGTACTTGAGGTGCTATCCTTCATGCCAATCACACCAGGCAGATCCATGATTCTTCTTATGGCATCGACCGGCAGCCGGATACCTGTACGCGAAGGAACTTCATATAAGATAACCGGTATACCGACCTCGGACACTTGACGGAAGTGTTCCATGATCCCTTCTATTGAAGGACGGCTGTAGTAAGGTGTGACTACCAATACGGCATTGGCACCGATAAGCGCTGCCTGTTCCGTCCGTTTCACGCTGGAGACCGTATCGTTCGTTCCTGTACCGATGACCAGCGGCAATTGCCGCTTGCCCAGAATTCTCCGGGTTTCACCTGTAAGCCGAACAACCTCCTCCCACGTAACCGTTGGCGCCTCGCCGGTGGTACCGTTGATGACCAAACCCTGAATGTCATGGGTTAACAAGTTCTCTACATAACGTTGATACGAAATAAGGTCCAGCTCATAATCCTGTGAAAAGGGTGTAATGACAGGCACATAAATTCCATGCAGCTGCTGCTCATTCAACATGGCCCTTCCTCCATTTCATTGGTTGTGGTTATACTGTATCATGGCAATCAGAATCAGTGTTATCTATAATAATAGATAATTATTATCAATATTATTGATAAGGAGAGCGAGATGGAACTCATCTACCTGCAAACATTCAAGGAAGTGGCGGATCGTCAAAGTTTCACGAAAGCTGCGGAGGAGTTAGGATATGCTCAATCCAGCGTAACCACTCAGATTCAGAAGCTGGAGAAGGAATATGGCGTCAAGCTGTTTGAGCGATACGGCAAAGGTCTGCGGTTGACGAAGTCCGGAGAGGAGCTTCTGAAGTATGCAGTTCAGATGCTGGACCTGTTCCAGCAGTCGAAGGAAAAGCTGACCAAACAAGGCGGGGGCACCGTTATCGATAGGGACCATCGACTCGTTAGCCGCTTATTTTCTTCCGCCGGTCGTACATCGGCTGAGACATCAATATGAGGATCTTTCCATTCGTTTGCAGCCAGATCGTGAAGACCGCATTGTGAGTAAAGTGAGGGAAGGCGAGTACGATATGGGTCTCATGCTGGAACATAACCCGTCTGATTCATCCTTAACATGGATTCGAATCAGGGAGGAACCTCTATTACTGGTCGCTCACCCGAATCATCCTCTTCATGTTCATCCCGTCATTAAGCTTGAACATCTGGCTGATGTAGAATGGATTATGACCGAGGATAGCTGCAATTATCGTATCATGCTGGAAAAGGTCCTTCGTGCCCGCGGCGTTCCCTTACGTATAGGATTGGAATTAGGCAATCCCGAAGCGATTAAGCGCTATGTCATGTCCGGTTCGGGGATTTCGTTGTTGCCCCGCATGGTAGCCGAAGCGGAAATCAAGCGGGGAGAGCTGGCTGTTCTTCCCTTTATCCATCCGGATATCCGACTGGATATACAGATGGTGATACATCCTAAGAAATGGATCTCGCATGCGCAGAGAGATTTCATCGATATGATGATATCCAAACCCTAGAAAAAGCTCTGTTCGATGATATTGCATTTAAGGGAAAGATTAAGTATGATTTAGCTAACAATGTATAGGTTTATGTGTGACTGGCGTAGCATGGGGGACCATGAGGGAGCACATGGATGACAACGGCCGTACGCCTGGGCAGAGGTAAGGGAAGCTTATTTCCCTTACCTCTTTTATTATTCTAATGACTTCTATCATCTCTGAAACTATGAAAAAAAGGGGATATCACAACGATGTTGAAAACGAAGAAAATACTGCTGCTAGGATCAGGAGAACTGGGAAAAGAGGTTGTCATCGAGGCACAGAGACTGGGCGTTGAAACCATCGCCGTTGATCGTTATGCCGATGCTCCCGCCATGCATGTCGCCCATCGCAGTTATGTCATTGATATGCTGGATGGGGATAAGCTGCGCGAGATCATAGAGCAGGAGAAGCCGGATTTGATCGTTCCCGAGATTGAAGCACTGGCAACGTCGGAGCTTGTGAAGCTGGAGGAAGAGGGATACCGCGTTATTCCTACCGCGAGAGCCGCGAAACTGACGATGGATCGGGAAGGCATCCGCCGACTGGCGTCGGAGAAGCTGGGGCTGCCGACTGCGGGTTATCGGTTTGCCGATACGTATGAGGAGTTTGTTCAGGCTGTGCGGGAGATGGGATTTCCGTGTGTCATTAAACCGCTTATGAGCTCTTCCGGAAAAGGCCAGAGTGTCTGCCGCTCAGTAGATGAGATCGCGTCCTGCTGGAATATTGCCATGGAAGGCGGCCGGGTGCAGAACGGGAGAGTGATCATTGAGGAATTTATTACGTTTCAATCCGAGATTACACTTCTGACGGTTCGCTCTGTGAGTGGGACAAACTACTGCGCGCCAATCGGGCATATCCAGGAGAGTGGAGACTACATCGAATCCTGGCAGCCGCATAACATGTCGGAAGAGCAGATTGAGGAAGCCAAAGGTATAGCAAAGGCGATTACCGACGAGCTTGGCGGGTTCGGATTGTTTGGGGTAGAGCTGTTCTTGACCGAGAATAAAGTGTACTTCAGTGAAGTATCTCCAAGGCCGCATGATACCGGCTTGGTTACGCTTGTCACACAAAACCTGTCCGAATTTGCGCTTCATGTACGTGCCATTCTCGGGTATCCGATACCCGAGATCGAATGGATCACGCCTGGAGCCAGCCGGCCGTTGAAAGCACCGAAAGAGCTGGAACATTATACGGTTACCGGTGCTGAGCGGGCACTTGCCGTTCCGAACACTCAGCTGCGCATTTTTGGCAAGCCTGTAACCAAGGTCGGAAGACGCGTCGCGGTTGCGCTGTCCACGGCCAGCCATGTAGAAGAGGCACGTTCACGTGCAAAAAAAGCATGGGAGATGCTTGCTGTAGAAGAAGTTTAAACGCTTAAAGTGTAACCCTTCTTGCTTGTCCCTCTTGATCATGCTCTAAGGTCAACCGGCACTTCCCGGTTGGCCTATTTCTATAGGAAGCAGCCGCGAGCATCCGTTTCGCTATTGCCGTGCCGTGGTGCCGAGACGAGTATATGTAATTTAAAAATTAATAATAAATATGCAGAAATTTACGATCGTTCATGATAAGATACACAGGAATACGATGGTCCACATCCCGATAATCCCATCATTTGGGGCCTTATCACGGGATTCATTTCAACATATAAATAGAACGCTCTACAGGCATAGGAGAAATAACATGAGAGATATGTACACAGGGAAGTCCGATCAAGCTGATCGTGATGTTTACGATACCGCTCTTAATCGGTAATGTTTTTCAGCAATTTTACAATATGGCAGATACACTCATCGTGGGACGGACGATTGGGGTGGACGCACTTGCAGCCGTAGGTTCGACAGGCAGCATTTTGTTCTTTGTCATCGGTTTTGCTCAAGGCTTGACCGCAGGATTGTCCATCATAACGGCTCAGCGCTTCGGTGCAAAAGATATCGCAGGTATCCGTAAAAGTGTCGGCACGAGCATCTGGATCAGCCTTGTCTTCACCATTTTTCTAACCGTTGTCAGTGTGATGTTTACGAGACCGGTGCTTGAGATGATGAATACGCCGGCTGAAATATTGGATGATGCCTACTCCTATTTGATTGTTATCAACTGGGGTGTTGGCGCAGCCGTTCTGTTCAACTTGTTGGCCAATCTGCTCAGAGCGCTAGGGGACAGCCGAACGCCGCTGCTCTTCTTAGTGGTTGCAAGCATTCTGAATATTGTACTGGATCTGCTGTTTATTCTTGTATTCAAGATGGGCGTAGCAGGAGCAGGACTTGCGACGGTTGTATCACAGCTGTTCTCCTGCTTGCTGTGTCTGATCTATATTCACAAAAAAGTACCGCTGCTGCAGTTCAAGAACGCGGATTGGTCCATAGACTGGACATTTATCCGCCAGCATATGTGGATCGGCTTTCCCATGGGCTTCCAAGCCTCCATCATTGCGATCGGAGCCATCATTCTTCAAATTACGCTGAATGGACTCGGTGCAACCGCCGTAGCAGCATACACCGCAGCTCAGAAAATTGATATGCTCGCGACCCAGCCTATGAGCTCCTTTGGCATTACGATGGCAACGTTTGCGGCTCAGAATTATGGGGCAAACCGAATAGATCGAATCAGGCTGGGGGTTAAACAGTGCATTTGGCTCTCGGGATCGTTCAGCATCGCCGTGGGATTGCTGGTCATATTCGCGGGTCCTGCCGCGGTCAGTCTGTTTGTCGGTCAGGGTCAGGAGGAATTGCTATCGCTCAGCAGGCTGTACTTCTTATCGAACGGAAGCACCTATTTACTCCTGTCGCTGTTGTTTATATACCGCTTCACCCTCCAAGGCTTGGGACAGAGCTTTATTCCAACGGTGGCAGGCATTATGGAGCTGATCATGCGCGTTCTGGCTGCCATCTTCCTGACCGCACAGATCGGTTTCCTCGGTGCAAGCCTGGCTAATCCGCTGGCATGGTTAGGTGCAGTCATCCCGCTCGGCATCGCCTATTATATGAGTATCAAGAGGTTGAGCAAGCCCGCTGCATCTACATCGATACCGGTTCATGCTTAAAGAACAAGATTCAATGGATATCGGAGAACGAATGATGACTCTAGGAACAGGAATCCACCTGTTTGATCAGAGGCACATTCGTTCTTTTTTTGTAACTTTGTAACGGCTTGAAAAAAACGTAAAAGTCAGACATTCCAAATTGCAGGACGGCGATGTAAGATCTTTTTAGATCCATTAAGACTATTAACGGACGAAAACAGGAGGGGTCGCATTGTATAAAGTGCTGTTAGTGGATGATGAAGCCGATGTGCGGGAAGGGCTCGTTCAGGAAATACACTGGGGAGCATGCGGATTCACCATCGAGGGTACGGCGGAGAACGGAAGAGAGGCTATGGAACTTGCAGAGCGACTCGAGCCGGATGTTGTCATTACTGATATCAGTATGCCATTTCAGGACGGACTTCAGTTAGCCGCATGGCTTCGGGAGCATCAGCCGCTATGCAAAATTGTCATACTGACAGGCTACGATGAATTTGATTATGCCCGCCAAGCGATTACGCTCCGTGTGGATGAATATTTGCTTAAACCATTCTCTGCGGACAGCTTCATGGAGCTATTGCATAAGATCAAAGACAAAATCGATAGGGAGGTTGCCGAACGCGAGGATGTAAGACAGCTGAAGGAGCATTACCGCACAAGTCTGCCCTTGCTTCGGGAATCGTTCCTAGCATCGCTGCTCACCCGTAAATTACCCCGTACGATTATCGAGGAGAAGACTCGAAACTATGGGCTTCCATCGAATGGAGCCTGCTATTTGGCGTCGGTATTGGCCTTGTATCCGGCGGCTGAGGATAAGGAGAAGATTTCTTCAAGCTCGCTGCGCCATTCAGGCGATCTGGATTTAATGCTGCACGCCATGTTGAACATAGCCAAAGAACTCATGGATCCTCTTTCTTATGGAAGCGCATTCATCTATCAGGATAGCATTGTGTTATTGACTGCGAATGACGGGCGTGAGGATGAGGCATGGTTTAACGATCTGCAGGTCACTCTGGACCGTCTATTAAAAAGCGTCCTTCACTACTTGAAGCTGTCGGTTACGATAGGCGTTGGCTCCAAGGTTCGGCATCTGTCCGATCTCAAGCATTCCTATCAAGATGCTCTACTGGCACTGGATTACAGACTGATTCTCGGTGCCGAGAAAGTCATCTTCATTGATGATGTGGAGAGCCCGAGGCAGGAGGGAGTTCGTCTGGATGAGCTGAAGGAGCAAGCTCTGATTCGTAATCTGAAGCTGGGTACTGCGGAAGAGTTGAGTGAAGCGATTTCGCACATATTTGATGAGCTGATTGGTGCCTCCTGCACCATTCATGAGGTTCAGGTCTACCTGCTGGAAGTGGTCACTTCCATATTGCGAACAGCCAAGGAATCGGGAATTGAAATGGAGGAGTTGTTCGGGGCAGGGTTTCAGCTGCACGCTGAAATTTTTAAATTTTCCGGACTGGAGGAAGCCAAAGCGTGGCTTCTTGACATCAGTTTGACCATCCGCAAGCATATTTCCAGCTCCAGACAGCACTCCTATAAAGACATCGTGGAGAAGGCGCTTCAATATACCCGGGAGCATTACGTGGATCCCGAGCTTTCTCTGCAGAAGCTGTGCATGCAGCTGCACATCAGTACAGGCTATTTTAGCGGCGTGTTCAAAAAAGAGATCAAAATGACGTATGTTCAGTATTTAATGCAGCTGCGCATGGAAACGGCGAAAGAGCTTCTGCGTTCTTCGGATCTGAAGGCTTTTGAGATTGCAGAGCGCGTTGGTTATGCCGATCCGAATTATTTCAGCTTCTGCTTCAAGAAGCAGGTTGGTATATCACCCAAGGAATACCGTGCGCAAGCGAGGGGGTAGGACACAGGTGAAAATCACGTATTCCAAGCGATATTCGGCAAAGCCGGCCATGCAGCGCTGGGTTAGGCGATTTCGCACATACAGCATACAATCCATCATCATGTGGTCGTTCTCCGCATTTATTCTGCTCATTGTGGTTGTCGTAGCCGTGCTGCTCTTCAACAAATTCTCGCGCTCGGCAGAGCAAAGCGTATTTCTGAATGCCCAGCAGATTGTCGATCAGGTTAGCTATAATCTGGAGGATTATGTGGATGGAATGGCGCAGCTGTACCGGGCTATCGAGGATAATATGCTCGCGGACGGGCAATGGGACGATGAAGAGGTGACCCAACAGCTGGATACGATCATGCGAAGCCGGGATGATATCGTCTCCATCGCATTATTCAATGAGCAGGGCGAAATGCTGCGGAACCATCCGGCCGTGCCGGTCAAACCAAGCGCCCGGGTGACGGAGCAGAGCTGGTTTCACTCGGCCATGAGGGTGTCGAATACATTTTGAGCTTCTCGCTGCCCCATGTGCAGAATCTGTACGACAATACGTTTCAATGGGTCGTCACAATGAGCAAAGGCATTACGGTCGTTCATAATGGGGAGCCCATGTACGTCATCCTGCTCGTGGATATCAATTTCAAGAAAATTGATGAGCTTAGCAGCCGTATCAGTTTAGGGAAGCGGGGGTATGCGTACATCATCGATGAAGGCGCCGGGAATATCGTGTACCATCCCCAGCAGCAGTTAATCTATATGGGGCTTCGGAATGAGAGCGTGGAGAGGGCGCTCACATCCTCCGACAGCTACATTGACGAATCGGACGGGATCAAGCGGCTGAACACCGTGAAGTCGGTGGTTAACATTGGTTGGAAAATCGTTGGTGTGTCTTATCTGGACGAGATCATGACCACCAGAGAAGAGGTCAACCGCTATCTGGTTCAGGTTGTCGCAATCGTTCTGGTGCTTGCCATCGTCGTGTCGCTGATTCTCTCCGCAATGCTTACACGCCCTATCCGCCGGATGGGCAGAACCATGAAAGCGGTGGAACGGGGCGATTTCAATGTAGAGCTTCCGATGCAGGGGCCGCTCGAAGTCATGCAGCTGTCCAGCCGATTCAATCTGATGCTGGACAAGATCAGACAGCTGATGCAACAGATTGTGAAGGAGCAGGAATCCAAGCGAAAGTATGAACTGGAAGCATTACAGGCGCAGATCAACCCGCATTTTTTATATAACACCTTGAATTCGGTTGTCCGCATGGTGGGCATGAGCAAGAAGGAGGAGGTCATTACGATGATTACCTCCTTGTCGAAGCTGTTTCGCTTGAGCCTGAGCAAAGGAAAAACATCCATCAGCGTACAGGAAGAGCTGGAGCATGCAAGGCATTATTTGACCATTCAACAGATGAGTACTATAAACAGAAGTTTGATTTTACAATCGAGGCCGATGAAGCGTCACAGTCTTGTTATACCCTCAAGCTGGTGCTTCAGCCTTTAATTGAGAACGCTATCGTGCATGGCATCGAGTATTTGGTGGATCAGGGACATATTTCCGTAACGGCAGCCGTACGGGGAGACGTGTTGGAACTGACGGTTGCGGATAACGGGGTGGGGATGGCTCCCGAGGTCGTTGAAGGAATTTTGGACGATGAATGGCCTGAGCAGAATCCCGCCAAATTTGTCAATACGGCCGGCTCCGGTGTAGCCGTTCGAAATGTTCACGATCGTATCCGGTTGTATTATGGGCATCGGTATGGTCTGGAGTTTCAGAGTGAGCTGGAAGCGGGCACGACCGTTCGCATTCAGATTCCTGTCATTCACGATAATATCGAGGAGGTGCGCGAGGATGATTAAGAGAATTACTTCAATTCGGTTACCGCATGTCCCGATCGTCTGTTTCATTGCGGTTTTCTTATCACTAATGTTCTTAACCTCATGTTCTTCAGAGCCACCCTTGGATGAGGAGAGCGAACTGCGGCATATTGCGCTCGTAGCACCCGTACACGCCGAAGAACAGGGCGATGCCATCCGTTTGGGTGCCGAAGCGGCTGCCAAGGAATACAGGTTTGAGCTGGATTATATCGCCCTTGAGCCAAGTGACGATGAAGCGGAGCAGCTTCAAGTCTCGCTACAGGCATTGGAGAGAGGCACTTCTGCCATATTGGTTGACCCGGCATCCGAAGCTGTGCTGAAGGACCTCGGCGTGAAGGCTTCAGCAGCGGGGATCCCGGTGATTGCATTAAATGATGCCCGCATGAATACAGGTGTGATGGCCGCCATTGCAATCAACAACGAAGCGGCAGGACGCCAGGCGGGGCAGCAGCTCGCAGACCTGCTTGGAGGAGCAGGCATAGTGGCCATCCTTCGATCGGACAGGGAAGATCCGGACTTAATTGCTCGCGAAGAAGGCGCCAAGCAAGTACTGTCGAATATCAGCGGCATTCAAATTGCGGATGGCGCCGCATGCGGCAAGCGTGAGGATGCTTGCTGGCAGGCAGCCAAGCAGCTGCTTGACCGGGATGCCATCGACGGGATTCTGGCACTGGATATTCAGGCATCCCTAGGTGCTGCCAAAGAAGTTGCTCGGCGCAAAGAGCAGGGGAGGATCAAGATTGTCACATTTGGCAGCGATCTGGAGCAGCTGCAGCTTCTTCAGGATGGCGTCATTCACAAGCTGGTGGTACAGAATGGCTTCAGCACAGGTTATTTGGGAGTAGAACAGGCGGTGAGAGTATTGGACGGCTCCAGATATGACAAGCCGATCGTGCTTGAAACCAAGGTCATTGATGCGGATAACATGTTCTGGATGGATAATCAGAAGGTGTTGTTTCCATTTGTGAAGTAATTCCACAACTGTAAAAAGTGATGAGGATTTTGATAGAAAACATGAGGATTTTGAATTCGAATGTGCCATCCGTTACGGCATAATGGCGATAGACAGTGAAATGCGGCAATGGATGGCCGTACACATCGCTGATCATCGAATGAATCAGGGAGGTCAACCCAGGTGAAGAAAAAATGGTTGTTTGTCCTTATGGCGGGCATGATGCTGACCACGGCGGCATGCAATAACGGCGGAAGCAGTTCAACCGGCGGTGAAAGCAAGGGAAGTGAAGCAGCGAGCGGAAGCACGCCCCAAGTGGGGGTGGCGATTTACAAATTTGACGATACGTTCATGACGGGTGTGCGTAATGCAATGTCCGACGCGGCTGATGGCGTGGCTAAGCTGGATATCGTGGATAGTCAAAATGCACAGCCTACCCAGAATGAGAAAATCGACCTGTTTATTTCAAAAAAATACAGCTCCATGATCATCAACCCGGTGGATCGGACAGCTGCCGGCGTCATTATTGATAAGGCCAAGACGGCTAATACACCGGTTGTTTTCTTGAACCGGGAACCGATCGCAGAGGATATGAACAAATGGGATAAGGTGTATTACGTAGGGGCGAAGGCGGAGGAATCCGGCACAATCTCCGGTCAGCTCATCGTGGATTATTGGAAGGCGAATCCGAAGGCAGACAAGAACGGGGATGGCAAACTCCAGTATGTGCTGCTGCAGGGCGAACCGGGCCATCAGGATGCGGAGCTGCGAACCAAATTCTCCGTGCAGGCGATTCAAGATGCAGGCATCGAAGTGGAAGCGCTTGCGGTAGATACCGCGATGTGGGACCGCGTAAAGGGCCAGGAAAAGATGCAGGCATTCCTCGCATCCCATGGCGACAAGATTGAAGCGGTTCTCGCGAACAATGACGATATGGACGCTGGGAGCCATTGAAGCATTGAAGGCAGCGGGATATTTCAGCGGCGACAAATACATGCCTGTTGTCGGCGTAGATGCAACGGCCCCTGCAATCCAGGCGCTTGAAGACGGCACACTTCTCGGTACGGTGCTTAACGATGCAAAGAGCCAGGGAAAAGCTTCAGTAGCGATTGCTGCGGCACTCTCCAAGGGAGAAACGCCGAACAAGGATAACACCGGCTTTGACATTACCGATGGCAAATATGTCTGGATCGCTTACAAAAAAATAACGAAGGACAATATCGCCGACGCGAAATAATGGCAGGGTTATATGAAAGGGGCAGCGGCTATTCGTAGCGTTGTCCCTTTATATTCGGCTTTTTTTGGCCCGGCAGGCGAAGGAGGTATCCAGGGATGACAGAATCGTACGTACTGGAGATGCGGAATATATCGAAGGCTTTCCCAGGAGTTCAGGCGTTGAATGATGTGACATTCAAGGTAAAGCCTGGCACCGTGCATGCTCTCATGGGTGAGAACGGGGCAGGCAAATCAACGCTGATGAAGTGTTTGTTCGGCATTTTACAAGCCGGATGCCGGCGATATTTATTTGAATGGCAGCAAGGTAACCATTAACAGCTCCAAGGACGCGTTAAATTATGGAGTATCCATGATCCATCAGGAGCTCCATCCGGTGCCGCACCGCAATGTGATGGAGAATATATGGCTGGGCCGATTTCCGATGATGGGTTTCTGGCCTTTCAAATTTGTGAATGAGAAACAGATGGCTATCGATACGCTCCGGCTGTTCCGTGAGCTTGATATCGATGTTGATCCCAAGGCAAGGACGGGTGCGCTCTCTGTATCCAAGATCCAGTCGCTTGAAATCGTCAAGGCCGTGTCCTACCACTCCAAGGTGATTGTGATGGACGAACCGACCTCATCTCTGACGGGTAATGAGGTGGAGCATCTGTTCAGCATTATGAACAGGCTTCGGTCGCAGGGCGTGTCGATTGTGTATATATCGCACAAGATGGAAGAAATCCTGCGGATATCCGATGATGTGACCATCATGCGTGATGGCAAATATGTCGGTACCTGGCAGGCAGGTGAACTGACAACCGATTTGATTATTACCCGCATGGTGGGGCGGGATTTGACGGAGCGTTATCCTGAACGCACGAATGTTCCCGGAGATACCCGGATGAAGATTCACAATTTGAGTTCCCCGAATCCGAAATCGTTCCAGAATGTGTCCTTTGAGCTCCGAAAAGGCGAGATTCTGGGCATTGGCGGCCTGGTTGGTGCGCAGCGGACGGAGCTGATTGAAGCCATGTTCGGGCTTCGTCCGATCGCCTCCGGAACGATATCGATTCACGGCAAGCAGGTGAAGATCAAGTCACCTTCCGATGCCAAGAGAAACAATATGGCACTCTTGACGGAAGAGCGGAGAGCAACCGGCATTTTCCCGGTTCTCTCGGTTTACGAGAATACGGTCATTGCCAATCTTCGAAGGTATCAGAATTGGGCATTTCTGTTGAATGAACGTAAAGGAATGGAAGATGCCCGAAGGAATGTGGAGAAGCTGAGAACCAAAACGCCGTCGGTGAATACCCAGATTCGGAATCTGTCCGGCGGCAATCAGCAGAAGGTGCTGTTGGCAAGATGGCTGCTCACGGAGCCTGAGATTCTGCTTCTGGATGAGCCTACCCGTGGAATCGATGTCGGTGCGAAGTTCGAGATTTATTCCATCATTACGCAGCTGGCCAAGCAAGGGAAGAGCATCATCATGATTTCCTCTGAAATGCCCGAGCTGCTGGGGATGTCCGACCGGATCATGGTGATGAGTGAAGGGCGGATGACGGGAATTCTTGAGGGGCATGAGGCTAGCGAAGAGGAAATCATGCGGCTTGCCGCACAGCAGCGGTCAGCTGATCCAGGAGGGGAAGATCGATGAATACGCAAGTCATCGTTAAAGTTAAAGATTATTTGGCGCAGCGCGCCATATTCGTTGTATTGATATTGCTCGTGATCGGGATTGCCGTAGCAGATCCTAACTTTCTGGCCTTCTCCACATTGAGGGATATTCTGCAGCAATCCTCTACCAGGTTAATTATCGCGCTTGGCGCGGCATTCATTCTGATTACTGGCGGGGTGGATCTCTCGGCTGGACGGGTCGTAGGTTTAAGTGCCGTTGTATCGGCATCGATGCTCCAAACGGATGTCTATGCCAACCGTTTCTTTCCGGATCTCCCTCAGGTTTGGGTCTTCATGCCGATTCTTATCGGCATCTTGGCGGGGCTTATCGTTGGTTTAATTAACGGTTTCATTGTAGCCAAGCTGCATGTGCCGCCATTTATTGCGACACTCGGCACGATGGTCGGCATTTACGGCATCAATTCCATCTATTTTGATATGGAGCCGAACCAATCCCAGCCGATTGGCGGTTTAAGGCCCGATTTTACCGTGTGGGGAAGTGGATACATCGATTTCGGTGGTGGATACTCTCTTCCGTACATCGTTATTATTGCCGTGTTTGTGGCTTTTGTCTGCTGGGTTATATTCAATAAAACCCGGCTCGGCAAAAATATGTATGCCATTGGCGGCAACGTTCAGGCTGCGCATGTATCCGGCATTAACGTAGCCCGAAATCTCATAGCGATCTACGCCATCTCCGGGGCGCTGTATGGAATTGCCGGCGTGCTGGAGGCTGCCAGAACCGGGGGTGCGACCAACAACTATGGCAATATGTATGAGCTGGATGCCATTGCCGCGTGTGTGGTAGGCGGCGTATCCACTGCCGGGGGTATCGGCACGGTTCCGGGCGTGATGGCTGGCGTGCTTATCTTCGGTGTCATCAATTACGGCTTGACCTTTATCGGTGTGAGTCCTTATTGGCAATTGATTATCAAAGGACTTATTATTGTAGCAGCGGTTGCCTTTGACATTCGAAAGTATATGGCAAAAAAATAAAGGAAAATGCAGCCGCTGGAGTATATCCCGCGGCTTTTTTAATAATCATCAACTACAGGAGGTGCTGTCATGATTACGGATCAGAAGCGACTGAATATCGGTGTGCTGGGCTGCGGTCCCATATCGCAGTACGGGCATTTTGAAGCTTGCAGAAGAGCGCGCAACGCAAGGCTGTACGCCATATGTGATGTGGCTGAGGATTTGCTCAGGAGGATGGCCGAAATCCATCAGCCTGCGCAGACCTTCAACGACTATGACAAGATGCTGGCCGATCCGGATGTAGACGCGGTCATCATTGGCATCGCAGACCAGTTTCATGTTGAAGCTGCACTTAAAGCCATCGAAGCAGGCAAGCATGTTTTGGTTGAGAAGCCTCTCGGTGTCACCGTAGAGGAGTGTGAGGAATTGCTGCGTAGAGCCGAGCATTCCGGGTCTGTGGTACAAGTCGGCAACATGAAACGATTTGATCCGGGAATCGCTTACGCCAAGCAGTTCATGGATCAAGAGATGGGTGAACTGCTGGCTGTGAAAGCATGGTATTGCGATTCCACCTACCGTTACACGGTCACGGAGAACGTGCAGCCGATGGTGCAGCTGAGTCCGAACGCATTGAGACCGGAAGGCAATCCGAAGCTCGATAAACTGCGATACTTCATGCTCACCCATGGCAGCCATCTGGTTGATACGGCGCGCTTTTTAGGAGGAGAGATGGTCAGTGTTACGGCTTGGAACACGCAGAAATTCGATGCATATAACTGGTTTGTCACGGTTCAGTATGCCTCGGGTGCTATCGGACATCTGGATTTAACGGTTGCCGTGCGGATGGACTGGCATGAAGGCTTTCAAATATACGGCGAACACGGAAGCATTCTCGGCAAAACCTACAATCCGTGGCTCTTTAAGTCAAGCGATGTTGAGGTGTTCTCGGCACGTGACGGCTGTTATCACAGACCGCTTGGCGAAGACGCGCATTTTTTCAAGCTTCAGGTTGAGGGCTTTGCAGATACGATTCTGGACCAAGCACCCATGAAGGGGGCCAATCTGGAGGATGGCGTTGCCGCCATGCGGGCGATGGCGGCGATTGCAAGATCTGTGGAGAGCAAGGAGACGGTGAGGCTGGCTGATGTAACGGGAGGTGTATGAGGCATGAGGCTTGGCATCTTCTCCAAGACGTTTCACCGACCGACATTGGATGGGAATTTGGATGCAGTCATGGCAAGTGGACTCGATATCATACAGTTCAATCTGTCATGCGCTGGTCTCCCGTCTCTGCCGGATGCAGTGGATATGGAGATGGCGGTCCATATAAGGGAAGCGTGTGAGAAGCGGCATCTTCAAATGGCTGCAGTCTCCGGTACCTTTAACATGATTCACCCGGATCGGCAGAAACTGCGGAACGGTGTTCGCCGGTTTCGTCATTTGGCCGCGATGTGCCATGCCATGGGAACATCGGTCATCACCTTGTGCACAGGCACAAGGGACCCGGTCAATATGTGGAGAACGCATCCGGATAACGATACGCCGGAAGCATGGAATGATCTGCTCCTGACGGTGCGGGAGGTTGTGAATATCGCGGAGGAATTCCAGCTTGACCTCGCTATTGAACCTGAGCGGGCCAATGTGGTTAGCGATGCCGTCAGATGCAGGCAGCTGCTGGATACCATCGCTTCAGCCCGATTAAAGGTCGTGCTGGATGCGGCGAATTTGTTCAGGCCGGAGGAGGAGAAGCCTTTGGCCGATGTTCTGGAACAAGCATTGTCGCTGCTCGGCGAACAGGTCATTATCGCGCACGCGAAGGATTATTCGACCGCTGACGGGCTGAAATATGTGGCTGCCGGAACCGGTGAGCTGGACTACGGAGCTTACTTGAGGCTGCTGCAAGATTATCATTTCAAGGGACCGCTTATTCTTCATGGATTGTCAGAGAATGAGGTGCCGAAGAGTGCTCACTACCTGAGGACCCGAATGGCTGCAGTTCAAAGAAACGGATGAGGGGATTGTTACAGTAGCCAGGCCCATGGTATTCATGGTCTTTTTTGGCGTGTCCTCACTAGATCTTCACAAGTTTCAGTTATCATGAATTTTTATGTTAAAGTGGACGTGTACTGAGAAAGCACTCGATAAGGAGAAACAACCATGAAGACCATATTAGTCGTGGACGATGAGCCGAATATTAGAGAAGTTCTTGCTTCTTATCTGCTTAAAGAACATTATCTGACACTGGAAGCGGCAAACGGTTCCGAAGCATTGGGATACATGCGTAAGCAGGCTGTGGATCTTGTTATATTGGATCTGATGCTGCCGGATATGGAGGGTGAGCGGGTATGCCAGGAAATTCGAACGTTCAGCTCAGTGCCGATTATGATGTTGACGGCAAAAGTGACCCAAAGCAGCAGGATTGGCGGGTTTGCGGCCGGTGCGGATGACTATATTGTAAAACCTTTTGACCCCCGCGAGGTGATGGCAAGAATCAAAGCCGTCTTAAGACGGGGGGATGACAGCAAGCTGCTTGCAGATGTAATTGTATATCACCAGGGGCGGCTTGTGATCAATTCGTTGAAGCACGAGGTAACCTGTGATGGACAGGTCATAAATTTGACGCCCAGCGAATATAAACTGCTGCTCTTGCTGGCCAAGTATCCACAGCGGAATTTCTCGCGCGAAGAGCTGGTCGATCGGGTATTAGGCTGCGATTTTATTGGGGATATCCGCATTATTGATCAGCATATCAAGAATTTGCGGCAGAAGATTGAGCCCGATTCAAGACAGCCCCAATATATCATCACCGTCTACGGATTCGGCTACCGCTTTGGAGGTGAGGTGTCTTGAAGCAGCGCCTGGATCTAAGGCTTGCCGCCATTATCATCAGCATCACCGCAGGGATTCTGATCGTGTTTACCGTCACCAATATTGTGACCAACCATTATCATATAGCCATGTACCAGCAGCAGTCGAATGGGCATCACGGAATGGACGAGCTGAACGAACATCTGGAGCAGGCGCAGATGCAATCCATTATTTTGACATGCTTGCTGTCGATAGCGGTGGCCTCCATCATAGGTATTTATGTGGCTAGAAGGATATCGGCTCCCCTAATCCAGATGAAGCAAGCAGCTGAGATGATGACGCAAGGGAAATTGGATATCAGGGTGGATACCCGAGGAGATGATGAAATCGCGGGACTCGGTTCTTCGCTGAATGAGCTGGCTGTACAGCTGCAGAAGCAGGAGCAGCTTCGGAGAAACATGACGCAGGATATTGCCCATGAGCTGCGAACGCCGTTAACTACCTTGAAGAGTCATACCCGTGCGCTGGAGGACGGCATATGGGAGCCGACAGCCGATCGCTTTCGAACCTGCCTGGAAGAGATTGACCGATTGATTGATCTGGTTACTGAGCTTGAAGATCTGCATGATATGGAATCACCCGAGTTTCAGTTATCCCGATCGGAACAGGATCTGGCCAAGATTATAGAGAGAGCTGTGACCGTGGTAAGGGCCGCGTACAATGAAAAACAAGTGGATCTGCGATACGTGCATCAACCCGGCGATTTGCCGATAATCGCTAAAGTAGATACGGACCGGATGCTTCAAATCTTAATCAACGTGCTCAGTAACGCACTGTACCACACACCGGCAAGCGGGAGGGTCCTGACTGATCTAGTGGACGAAGGGAATACGGTTCAGATTCGTATTGAGGATTCAGGCCAAGGCATTCCAGCTTCCGATCTGCCGTATATATTCGAAAGGCTTTATCGGGGAGATAAATCAAGGAACCGGTTAAACGGTGGAAGCGGAATGGGACTTGCCATCGTCAAGCAGCTTGTTGCAGCTCACGGCGGAGATGTATGGGCTGAAAGCGGGAAAGAGCAAGCAGGTGGAAGCTGCTTCTATATTCGGATACCCAAGGAAATTCCCGTCGATTCCAGCAGACAACAACAGGAAGTATAGAAGCAGGGGTCATCTATATAAAAAAAACAGCAAGCGCTCTGCTTTAAGCAAGAGCGCTTGCCTGTTTTCTTACTTCAACCCTTTAAGATTGATTAACGGACAATACCTCTCGATATTGGGAAGCTGCTGCAACCATGTTGCGCAGGGCAGCTACGGTTTCATCGCGCCCGCGCGTTTTCAATCCGCAGTCGGGGTTGATCCAGAACAGTTCGGGATCCAGTACGGACAACGCACGCTTAATCATCTGGGTCATCTCATCGACTTCCGGAACGCGCGGGCTGTGAATATCGTAAACGCCAAGGCCGATGCCATGATCATACGTATGCTCCTCGAAGCTCCCGATCAGCTCGCCGTGACTTCGTGAAGTCTCGATGGATATCACGTCGGCATCCAGGGCGCGAATGGAATCGATAATGTCATGGAATTCGCAATAGCACATATGGGTATGAATTTGGGTTGTATCCTTCACGGATGAGGTGGACAGACGGAATGCCTTCACTGACCAATCCAGATATGCCTGCCAATCTTCACGCTTAAGCGGCAATCCTTCACGAAGCGCCGGCTCGTCAACCTGGATCATCTCGATGCCTGCTTGCTCCAGTGCGTTAACCTCAAGTCGGAGAGCCAGGGCGATCTGATAAGCGACCAATTCTCTTGATATGTCGTCGCGAACGAAGGACCAGTTCAGGATCGTGATCGGTCCGGTTAACATCCCCTTGACGGGTTTCGAGGTCAGGCTCTGTGCATATACGGTTTCCTTCACGGTCATCGGGTTTACGAACTCAACGTCTCCATAGATGACGGGAGGTTTGACGCAGCGCGATCCGTAGGACTGAACCCAGCCGTTAGCTGTAAAGGAAAACCCATCCAATTTTTCTCCGAAAAATTCCACCATATCAGTCCGTTCAAACTCCCCGTGAACGAGAATATCCAGGCCGATGTCTTCTTGAATCTCAATCCAGGCGCGAGTTTGCTCGGCGAGGAAGGTTTCATACTGCTCGGCAGACCATTCGCCGCTTCTCCAGTTCTTCCGGGCCTGCCGAACTTCGGTCGACTGCGGGAAACTTCCGATGGTTGTGGTAGGGAGGAGCGGGAGATTCCATTTCTTCTGCTGGGCTTTGCGCCGCTCTTCAAACGACAGCGCTCGAGTCGGATTCAATCCGACAACCTTGGACGTTTCTTTCTGTACCTGTTCGTTATTCCGCAGCGATGATTGATTCATGGCGGCTACGGCCTGGTTATGCTCTTTCAGCTGCTCGGAAACGGACTCAATCCCATTATTGAGCGCGCTAGTGAGCAGCGTCAATTCGTCCAGCTTCTCATTGGCAAAAGATAACGCCTGGCGAAGTACGGGGTCCAGCTTATCCTCATAAGCTGTGGATACGGGAACATGGAGCAGGCTGCAGCTCGGCTGTATCACATATTGAGAAGGCTTCACCTTTTGGGAGAGGGTGTCCAGCAATTCCAGCTTGGCATCGAGATCTGAACGCCAGATGTTACGACCGTCGATAAGACCAACCCCCAGTACCTTATCCTCAGGAAACCCGTGCTTGAGAAGCTGTTCGGTATTACCATCCAGGCCGTGTACGAAATCAAGCCCGATGCCTTGCACAGGCAAGGAGATGATCTCTACATAATGGCTGACCGAATCGAAGTAGGTTTGGAGCATGATCCGGATCGCCGGAGCCGCTGCATGAAGTTTTTTGTATACGGATGATACAAGCGCCAATTCATCTTTGGCTAATGAAGTAACCAGAATCGGTTCGTCGAACTGCACCCACTGAACACCTTCATGCTCCAGCTCCTTCAGGATTACCGCATACAAATCCGTGAACTGGTCCAGCAAGGACTCGAATTGATCCGGGGTGTAGCCTTTAGACAGCTTAAGGAAGGTATAGGGACCGACAAGAACAGGTTTACCTTCGATACCTAGCGAGGATTTGGCTTCACGGTAAGCTTCTAGCGGCTTGTTGACCGTAAGATGTGGTTTGGCATCCTGAAGTTCCGGTACAATGTAGTGATAGTTCGTGTTAAACCATTTGGTCATCTCGCACGCAGCAGCACCTTGACTGCCGCGAGCCATGGCAAAGTAGACACTCAGCGGTACAGGATCACCATCGTACTTGAAACGCTGTGGCACCAAGCCAAACATCACCGACATGTCGAGCATATGGTCGTACATTGTAAAATCATGAATCGGAATAAGGTCGATGCCTTTCTCCTGTTGAATGCGTAAACGGTCCAACCGAATGTCGTCCAACTTGGATAGAAGTTCGTGTTCCTCAAGCTTGCCGCTCCAGAAGGATTCCAATGCTTTTTTCCATTCGCGATTTGCTCCGATTCTCGGATAGCCGAGATTGCTGCTTTGAACATTTGCCATCAATATCTTCGCCTCCACCAACATATTTAAATGACTGAATAAAAAAAGACGCCTTTACCCCGATCATAATATCAAGGGTAAAGACGCCTCCGTTGTGTACATACGGATGCTGCGATCTTTAACACCTCCCTATCTCCCGTAGGTAAGCAGTGTTGTCAGAATAGGCAGGTCTCCTGGCTCCAGAATCAAGGTCTGCCATGGCCTTCCCGATCAAAAGCTGATCAGTGGCATCATCCGATGGCAAACTCCTCTGTTACAGTGGCGGGACCGCGTTGGTGTTGCACCAAACTTCCCTTTTAAGCTGAAATTGAAGAGGCTTCAACATCAGCACCTATTCCCATTAATTAAATTTGATTGCTGAGTATCAAGGTACAATAAATTCCATAATTATGCAACCTATTTAAATGGAGGTTGTCTTACGCAAAAAAACCGGATCAGAAGATCCGGTTTTTCCACCCCATTAACTTGGCAGCGGCCTCAACATAATAGTAATCGCCATAGATCAGGGAGACGTTGATATTTTGGTCACCAGGCCAATGGCCTGTTGCCTCTTTCAGTATGCCTTCATAATTCGGATCATCCCATTCAGCGTAACGAGTCGTCAAGGAGTCGATGATGCGTAAGGCACTTCTGCGGTACACCGCGCTTTCGGTTTGCGGTACCTGATCTGCGAGCTCAAGCAAACCCGAAGCAGCGCAGGATGCCGCTGACGTATCTCGGGGTTCTGCCGCAATGAAGAGAGATTCAGCTGATTGATGGGTTGCTGCTGTTGCGGGTGTTTCCAGCTTCTCGGGTTCCGCACGAAAATCCCAGAGCGGTATGGAATCCTCCTCAAGGGACGCGACAAAGAAATGCGCCACGCGTTTCGCGGCGTCCAGATATCGGATATCACCGGTATACCGGTACGTGTTGGCCATGCCATGCAAGGCCCAGGCAGCGCCCCGGCTCCAGGCGGATTCGGGTCCCAGTCCTTGTCCTCCGAGCGCTTCCATGAATTCCCCGGTGAACGGATCAAACCGACAAATGTGCCTAACGGAGCCGTCCGGTCTTATAAAATGCTCCACTACCGTATTGGCCTGCTCTCTGGCAATATGCGCATATCTCGGATCACCTGTCTCCTCGGAGGCCCAGAACAGGAGGGAGAGGTTCATGGTGGAGTCAATGATGGACCAGCCTTCATTCCCGTGATTCCAGGAGGTAGGTTTCACCTGATTCCAGGCACGTATAAACCGTCCCGCAGGATTGTATCTTCCAGCCAGCAGGGTAGCGGCCAACACCCCTCTGCGCCTGGCATCCTGATCCCCGGTCAGCTTATATTTGATTACGGCCGTCGGCAGAAACTGAAAGCCTACATCATGATGAAAGTTGCTCTCTGCAATAATGGCCTGCTCAAGTCTCATGTCCCATTCCCAAGCCCATTCCTTATACTGCGGCTGCTTGGTCATATCATACATAATCCACAGCATCCCCGGCCAAAAACCGGAGGTCCACCAATCGATCCGGGTGGAATCATAGATCCCGTTCTTGGTTGCATGGGGAACCTTGTCTGCCAGCTGCTCCGCCATGCGTGATAGTTTGGCCTCGAGTCGTTCCCATAATAACGAATAGGATGCGATCGCTTCCTGCTGTTGTCCGTTCATCGTAACCCTCCCAGAACTTATGGTATAGATCGGCTGATGTCTCGTTTCTGCTGAGACCTATTGTTCCATAGAAAGGCGATAAATTCTATACGCGGAGCAGAAGAACTATTGAAATAACAAGCCGATCCTAAAAAAACACAAGCTTTTCGAAGCACCTAAAAAAAACACAAGGGAAGCGATCAACTTCCATTGCTGCCCGTACCTGAAAACTTATAGGATAAGGATATTCATCACATCCATTTCATAAGGAGGCGAAAGCCGTTGCCGCAAATTACGATTAAAATGTATGAGGGACGCTCGGATGAGCAGAAGAGCGAAATCATTGATGTTTTTACAAGAGAGTTGTCCCGTATTATTGATCGTGAACCCGAATTCATCAGCATCCAGTTTGACGAAATTCCGATAGATGATCATGCACCGGCCAATTTGAGAAACAAGAGGTGAGCACAGATGGCCGAACCAACAAAAGCAGTAAGCAAGGCGCTGCCGGGAAAATATACCAAGCGCAAAAACATATTAGGCTTCATGTGGAAATACAGGGCACTGTATTTCATATCCCTACCAGGTCTTCTGTTCTTCGGATTGTTCAAGTATGTTCCGCTTATGGGCTCTGTCATCGCATTTCAGAATTATAATCTGTTTGCCGGCGTGACCCAAAGTCCATGGGTGGGTCTCGAGCACTTTGAACGAATGTTCCAGCATTACGATTTCTTGAAAATATTACGCAATACGCTTCTACTGGGCACGTACGACATTTTGTTTGCTTTTACAGCGCCTATTGTTCTGGCATTACTCCTTAATGAGGTTCGCCAAGTCGTTTACAAGAAGATTGTGCAGACCATTTTCTATGCGCCGCACTTTTTATCATGGGTCATTGTAAGCGGTATCTTTGTTGGCATTCTGTCTCCATCATCCGGGATCGTGAATGTGATGCTGGGCTGGTTCGGCATGGAGCCGATCTATTTTCTTGGAGAGGATTCCTATATTCGTTCTGTGCTGGTGGGCTCCGGATTATGGAGGGACGTCGGATGGGGGACCATCATCTATCTTGCGGCGCTTGCAGGTATCAACCCGGATCTCTACGAAGCCTCCGATATTGACGGAGCGGGCAGATGGCGTCAGACCCTCAGCATTACGCTGCCGGCATTGCTTCCTGTTATTACGATCCTGTTCCTGCTCAAGATTGGGGATTTCATGGATTATGGATTTGAACGCGTCTTTGTATTTCAGAACCCGCTTAACATTCAATCCAGCGAGATTCTGGATACGTACATTTATAAGGCTGGCCTGCAGCAGCTTCAGTACAGCTATGCAACAGCCATCGGGGTGTTCAAATCCGTTGTCGGCTTGTTCCTGATCTCGATAGCAAACACCATCAGCAAGAAAGCGACCGGCGAGTCGCTGTATTAGAGGGGAGTGACATCCAACGTGAAATATGACAGTGCAGGCAGAAAAATGTTTCTTGTATGCAACTATATTATCCTTACCTTTCTTGCACTCACCATGCTGTTCCCTTTTCTCAACGTGATCGCTCAGTCGTTCAGCAGCCCAGGTGCTATCGACCGGGGAGAGGTCATGTTCTGGCCGGTGGAGTTTACGTTCGCTTACTACCAGCATGTATTCAATGACGTCTCCATTTGGAGAGCTTTTGGAATCAGCGTTTATATTACAGTGTTCGGGACCTTCATTAATCTGGCTGCTACTGCCTCACTGGCGTATCCACTGTCCAGACCCGAGTATGTAGGCAGAAAAACGATCATGATCATCATCCTGATGACGATGATTTTCACGGCGCCGCTGATTCCGCAATTTATTCTGATGCGTGAGCTGAATCTGGTGAACACGCTCTGGTCGTTGATGCTGCCAACAGCAATCAGTGCATTCAATCTGTTTGTGCTTCGAACCTTCTTCACCCAGATTCCGAATGAACTGATTGACTCGTCCCGTATTGACGGATGCAGCGAGGTCCGCACATTATGGAGCATCGTGCTTCCGCTGTCGAAGCCGGCATTGGCGACGGTAGGCATATTCTACTCGGTGACCAACTGGAACAAATACATGGATGCACTCTACTATATCAACGATCGAGCCAAGTATCCTCTGCAGGTGAAGTTAAGAGAGCTGCTCGTGAACGAAGGATTGACCGATACAGGCAACCTAGCGTTTGAAGCAAGCTCCCAGTCCGTGCAAGGCATCCAGATGGCGGTTATTCTGGTAGCCACGGTGCCCATCATTCTTCTGTATCCGTTTCTGCAGCGGTTCTTCATTCATGGGATGATGATCGGGTCGATCAAAGAATAATTCAGTGGAGTAGTCCAAAGCGTGATCCTAAAAAAACGACAAACCGAGCCAAAGACATTCCTTGTTCCCGCCCTGACGGCTCTCTATACTGATATTAAGTTTGAAAGCGCTATTATGAGCGACTATATTAGCTTGAAAAGAGGGGTAATCATGAGAAAAAGGTGGACGCGCGCGCTCACGGCAGGTCTTGTTCTGACCATGCTTGCTGGCTGTGCGGGCAACAATGGAGGCGACGCCGGGACCCATGCCGGTGGCGGTAAAACAGAAGGCGGGGAAGCAGCGGGAGCAACAAAATTCTCCATCTCGATGCGGACGCTCAACGTATCCTACGTGGAGAAGAATGCGGATATCAACAAGGATAAATATGTGCTGGAGCTGGAGAAAAAGACGAATACGGACCTTGATATCCGTCTCATTCCACATAATGAGTACCAGGATAAAATGGTGCAGATGTTTGCAACGAACGACATTCCGGATGTGGTGCAGGGAACTGGCGGAATCAGCGGCCCTGAGCTGGCTGGCGCTGTCGAGAACGGAGTGTTTCTGCCGCTGAACGATCTTCTGCAAGAGCACGGGCAGGATCTGCTCAAGTTTATCCCGGAGGAAGCCTGGAAGCGGATGACGGACTCGAAGACAGGCAACATTTACGGGATTCCCGAAATTCTCTCCAATCCATCCAGACGGGCAACATGGATTCGTACCGACCTGCTGGAGAAGGTGGGCAAGGAAATTCCGACAACGGTTGAGGAGACGATGGACGTACTCCGCGCGTTCAAAGAAGCCGGGGTGGAGCAGCCTTATGCCGGTCGCCAGAACTTCAAATATGCCGATACCTTCTTCGGCGCTTATGACGTACTGGGCTATCTGAACCAGTTCAAAGTGTTCCCGGACGGGAAGGTAAAGCCTACCTTCTTCGACGAGGAGAATATGAAGCAAGCGATTGGAATCTATAAGACAATGCATGAAGAAGGACTGATCAGCAAGGAATTTGCCACGATCGAGAGCGCTGATTTCAAGTCCATCGTAACGAGCGGTAAAGCTGGCATGTGGTCCATGAATGCGAATGAGCTTCCGATCTGGGGAACCCAGCTCACCGAGAATGTACCGGATGCCAAAGTAGCTCTGATTCCATCTCCGGTAGGACCTGATGGCAAGGGGGGCTATGCCCATTATAATCCGGTCACCCGTTCTTTCTTCATTAACGCCAAAGCGAAGGATAAGGCGGAGGATATCGTGAAATTCTTCAACTGGATGGTCAGTGAAGATGCGGAATTGTTCTTCAGCTTCGGGATTGAAGGCGAGGATTATCAAGTAACCGATGGCAAGCCGGTCTTTGAGGTTCCGACGGATGCCGCCGGCGCGGATAAAATGCGGTATTTGAACTACTGGCTGTGGCTGGTGCAGGATACAACGTACAACAAGCGCGTATCCGAGCTGTCCGATTCCGGCAAGGAACTGATCAGTGCCTTTGATAACATGCTATCGAAGGAAGGTCGCCGCGGGATCGAGTTTGATCCGAGACTGGAAGCGATGGTTAAGTACCCCGAGCTGAATCCGAAATCGGATGAACTTCCGCCTCTGATCCTGGAACATGTCCTGCGCATGGTATACGGCAGGGAGCCGATCGAAGATTACGGCAAGGTGCTGGAAGAATACCTGTCCAAAGGCGGCAACGAGATTATTGAAGAAGCAACGAAACGATTTAACGAAAAAGAAAACGCTTTCGAATAAGCAGAGCATGTTTTAGTATAGTGTTGAAGAATGACTCCTCTGCTTGAATCAAGCAGAGGAGTATCTTGCTAAAGCTAAACTACTCTCGCTGCTTTCGAAAGGGGAACGGGTAATGTACCGCATTCTGGTCGTTGATGACGAACCTATGATAAGAATGGGCTTGGCGAAACTGATCACCCAGGCGGATCCTTCGATGATTCAAGCGGATACGGCCGAGAACGGCATTGAAGCATTGGAATCGATCCAGACGACACGACCGGATTTCATTTTCACGGATATCAAAATGCCAAAGATGGACGGCCTGGAGCTGAGCAAGCAGCTTTATGAGAAATATGGCGACATTACGGTGGTGGTTATCTCCGGTTACGGAGATTTCGAATACGCTCAGAAATGTATGTCGTATGGGGTTAAGGAGTATTTGCTTAAGCCTGTGACCAAATCGGTGGTACATCACACGATGAATAAACTGATGTCGGACCGGAAATCGATGCAGGAGAAACAACGAATGTATTTCCCTCTGTCCAAGCTGGAGAATTGGCTGGAGCAGCTGGAGCTCGCCGTATGGCATTTGCAAATGAATGACATCCAGGCCAAACTGCAGGAAATTGAGGATTATTGCAATGAGCGCAGGCTTGAAGCCATTCAGCTTCAGGAATTGCTGGATGAGCTCTACGCGAAGCTGATCAAGCAACTTAACGGCAGGGATGTGTATTCGTTTGAGTCTTTGGCAGGAATGCCCGAATCGGAAGCTGGCGTGAAACGCAATACCTTTGAGGATTTCCGCCAGGCAGTGGATCAGACGGTGAAGCTCATTCGGGAGAAGCGAAAAGGCAATGCCAAGGAGCCTGTTGAAGAGGCAAAAGCTTACATTGAACGCAATCTGTCCCGGGATCTCTCGCTTGACGAGGTTGCCGATATGCTCGGACTCAACCCGTCTTACTTCAGTCAGCTGTTCAAACAGATGACGGATGAGACCTTTGTCCACTACCGGATACAAAAAAAGAATGGAGAAGGCGAAGAAACTTCTCGCCATCCCGCACTATAAAATAACGGATATATCGTTCGAGGTGGGGTATGCGGATCATCCCCATTTCACGAAAACCTTCAAGAAGGTAACCGGGTATACCCCCTCTGAATACCGGGAGCTGCTGGGGATCGAATGATGCGGAGGAGTTTGTCCCGTCAAATTTTTCTGTATTTTTTTATCGTTGTATTGTTCTCGCTTACCACGGTCGGCGTTTTCTTCTACATGAAATCATCTGAAGCGATTGATGAGCAGGTAGAGAAGTATATGACCACCGTGATCACGAACGCCGCAAGACAAACGGACAATCATCTGCAAATGTTTGAGCGGATCAGCAATACAATTCTGCTGCAGGATACCGTCAAGAAATTTCTGGATATGGACCCTAGCGACAGCTACGAACACTACAGGTTCACGAATCTCATCCGCAAGGATGTCTTTCAGAAAATTTTCATTCAATATCCGACCCAAACGCACATGATGTATATTCTGGGATTTCACGGCAGGTCGATTTTTGATCAGAATCAGAATTTCTCCGCGATGTCGATTGATCCCACCGATCGCCTCCGGGAATTGATGAAGAAGACTCCGGAAAACGGGGAATTTGTCATCCTGAAGACCAGCTTGCTGGAGCAGGATCGGGATAGCGTGATTACCGTTGCGCGCAAAATCCGGGGGATGAATTCGTACGAGGTAAAGGGCGTGCTTGCGGTTGAGTTCAATGAAGATCAACTGTCCAGCTTATGGAACGGCGTTGATCTGGGAGAGCAGGGCTTCTTCTTCATCCTGGATCGCGAAGGTGAAGTCGTTTATGCGCCCGAGCATGTGGATATGGACGGAATTACGGCAACGGATCTGCCGGAGCGCATTATTGCGAAGGGCGACAACCGCTTCATTGAACCGGTGCTTGGCGACAAAACGATGATCATCTCGCGCCAGTCTGAATATTCGGGTTGGAGTCTTGTCATTATGATGCCGCTGGAAGAGCTGCGTGCTCCCATTTCAGGGATTCGTTCTACCACCATTATTGTAGGTTTGGTCACGTTGATTATTGCGCTCATCCTGGCCTACAGATTTGGCAAATCGATCGTGAATCCTATTCGCAATCTGAAGAATGGCATGAGGCAGACAGAGAAGGGGAATTGGACGCATATCTCTGACGCAAAACCGCGGGAGGATGAAATCGGCGGCTTGATTCATAGCTACAATCTCATGGTCAGCCGGTTATCCGACATGATCGAGCAGGTGTACGATACGGAGCTTCACAATCAAAAAACGCAGCTGGAGCTGCAGGATATACAGCTTGAGCGTCAGCGGGCAGAGTTTCAGGCGCTGCAGCTGCAGATCAATCCGCATTTCCTGTACAACACACTGGAGACGATCAATTGTTACGCCATCGTCCAGGATTCGGATGAGATCTCGGACATGGTGGAGGCCATGGCCTTCATGCTCCGTTATTCCATTCAGACCAATCTGGAGGAGATCACGATTGCGAACGAGCTTAACCATGTGCGGCATTACATGATGATATTAAAGCATCGCATCGGGCGCGACTTTGAAATCGAGGTAGCCACGCCGCCAGAGCTCTTGCTGGAGAAAATGGTCAGGCTCTCCCTGCAGCCCATCGTCGAGAACATATTCCAGCATGCCTTTCCGGAAGGAATAGAAGCATGGCATTATATCCGCATTGACACGCGGATTGAGCAGGGTAATCTGCTGGTCATGGTGGAGGACAATGGGGAGGGCATTGCAGACAAGAAGCTTCATAATTTGCGCAAGAGGCTGGAGGAGAACCGTCTGGTCGATGATGATGACGGGATGCACGTCCGCCGCAGGGGCGGCATCGGCATCGTCAATGTTCATCGGCGCATCCAGATGGTCTATGGCGAAGAATACGGGATCACGGTTCACAGTTCGCCGGATCAAGGCACAAGAATTGTCATGACTATGCCGCGTATGGAAAGAGTGCGCGAACAAGACAGCAGGCTGAAACAGCTGCAAACCTAATCAGGAGGGATCGACATGCATATTAACTTATCGGGAAGTATTGCTCTGGTCACAGGTTCGAGTGGAGGGATTGGCCGCGCGGTCGCGTTGATGCTGGCAAGAAGTGGAGCCAAGGTGGCGCTGAACTATCTGAACAGCAAGGAAGCCGCAGAAGAAGCTGTTGCCGAGATCAGAGGTTTTGGCGGTGAGGCTCATGCATTTCGCGCAGACGTTACGCATGTGGAGCAGGCAGAGGCACTTGTAAGCGAAGTCGAGAAGGCTTTTGGCGGACCGGTTACGATTCTGGTTAACAATGCAGGGCATTTGGTTCAGCGCCTGTCGAATGCGGAAATGACCGAGGAGCTGTACAACAAGGTAATGGATGTCAATATGAAGAGTACGGTATTCGTCAGCAAAGCGGTCATCCAAGGAATGAAAGCGGCGGGCACCGGTCGCATTGTAAACATGACGTCGGTAGCCGCTCACAATGGCGGCGGGCCGGGAGCGAGTATTTATGCAGCCAGCAAGGCGGCTGTCCTCAATTACACCAAAGGGCTGGCGAAGGAGCTTGCTTCCAGCGGAATCCATGTGAATGCCGTATCGCCGGGCTTTATCGGACAAACGGCGTTTCATGCTACTTTTACCCCGGATGATGCACGAAAGGCAACGATTCAGGGCATTCCCCTCGGCCGTGAAGGAACTCCGGATGATGTCGCAGGCACCGTGCTGTTCCTTGTATCGGAACTCTCTTCTTATATAACTGGGGAGACGATCGAGATCAACGGCGGCATGTTCATGCGATGAGGGAAGGGATGAAGGTGGCGGCGAAGTTGGGCTCCTATGGGTGGGGCGAACGCACAGTAGATATTCTTAAGGCTGAGCTTGATCAAGTTATCGAACGTGCGCTTGATATTCCCGTTGATCCCGGCGGATGGTGGCACCAGTATGTGTGCCCGCGCCATCATACGGAGCTGGTGTTTGATCCGCTTGAAGCCGATGGAAGAACATTCCTCTGCCCTTACGGATGTGAATGGGAAGGGGAGCCCTATCGGGGAGCGTGGCTTGTGTTCAAGCATCAGGCCATGGCCCGATATGTTCTGCAAGCTGCCGCGGTTTATGCCGCCACGGGAGAGAGGGCATATGCTGAGCTTGGAAAAAGACTGATCATACGGTATGCAGAGCAGTTTCCGCTGTATCCTGTACATCCGGAGGCGCAGCCCTGGATGCTGAAGGGGAGGGCGTTCCATCAGGCTTTAACCGAAGCCATATGGGCCACAACACTGCTTCGCGGTTACCTGCTTTTGCGTGATGAGGGTGTTCTGCTTGATGGAGCAGATCAGCAGAAGATGGACTCATTCCTCCAGATGCTGGAGAGCAGCATGACGGAATACCATCACATTTTGACCCAAGAGCGGGGGGATCCCGAGAACAATTACACAGCGTGGTTGATTGCCGCCCTGTTTTGTATTTATGCGGTGCGCGGCGAATCCGATAAGCTCAAACATCTGTTGGAGAAGGAGGGCGGCCTGCGGCAGCATCTCACTATAGCCGTCCGACCGGATCAGCTCGAATTCGAAGGCAGCATTTACTATCACGTATTTGTCCTCCGCGCTTATCTGATTGCTGCCGAGATGGGAGACAGGATGGGGGAAGGGCTGTATTCCCTGAGAGGGGAGCAAGGTCAATCCATGCAGGGCATGCTGACGGTATTGGTTCGGTTGGCAGACCAGAACGGAATGCTGCCTGCTCTTCACGATGGTCCCTACCGAAGGGTTCCCTATGCGCGTGAAATTGCCGAGATTGTGGAGATCGGTTTATCGGTATATGGAGATCAGGGCTATCGTGGACTGTTAACCCATGTATATAGGGAAATGAACGGTGACAATGGCAGGATCGGCATGCTGGAAGCCCTGCTGTACGGTGCGGGCAGGTGGGATGGAAGAATCGGAACGGCCGCTCCGGGCGTGAAGGATGTTCATGATGGGAGACGAGGAGAGGGAAGGGAGGTACAAGGAGTATGGGAAGCATTCGAGGCCCCGGAAGCCTCGAAAGCATCCAAGGCGCTCGAAGAGCCCGATGAGCCCGAAGCGTTTGAAGCATCAGAAGTTCCCGAAACATCTGAAGCATCTGAAGCGCCCGAAACAGAAGAAACATCTGAGGTGTCAGAAGCATCCGAAGGCCGAGGCGTTGCAACGATGGATCCGACCGCTGGTGCAGTGCCTTCTCTGGTACTCCCGGACAGCGGGTTCGCACGGTTAAGGACTAACGATACGAGTGGAATCCAAGCGCTTGTTGATTTTGGTCCTCATGGAGGCGCGCATGGTCACTTCGATAAGCTTAATCTAATGCTTCATGTGGGGCATCACCCTCTTTCCCCGGACCGTGGTACGGTCCCTTATGGATCGGTACTGAAAAAAGAGTGGTATCCCCATACCGCCAGCCACAATACCGTGACAGTGGGTGGGCGCTCCCAGCTTCCGTCGCAAGGCAAGTGCATGGCGTACCAAGCGGCTTCGGACTGGTCGTATATTTGGGTCAGGGCTGATCAGGCCTACGATCAAGGCGTTCTGGACCGGCATCTCCTATTGACGGAAGACTGGCTGTTGGATTGGTTCGAAGTTGAATTGGAAGAGCCTCAGGCCATCGATTGGTGGTTTCATTATATAGGCAGCGGGAAGGTGAGCGGGGGGGCGGATGCGGTCAGAGACCCTGGAACTACCAATTTCGGAAGTCAGGATGGGTATGCGTATATAAAAGAACACCGCAGGCTCCTTATGTCTAAAGACAGCCTTCAGTTGGATCTTCATATCGCCCGAGCGTCGGGTCCTTTAGCGGCAGTATCTTTTGTCCCCTTCGAGGGTATGGTGTGCTCCCAGGTGGAGTCACCTGGAATTGCGGATGATCCCACCCGCAGGATGGAAGGCATACGGCTTCATCGGACGGGTTCCAGCGCCCGCTTCATTGCCGTTTACCGAAGAGGCGACAAGCCGGTCACACTGACATGGAAGCCATCAGGGGATGGGGAATCGCTCAACTTATCCGATGGAACAACCACAAGGAATTTTGGTATGACAAAGAGCGGGTTGAAGGAGAGGATACTCGATGAAAACCTTGTTTGAACCGAAAAGCGGACTGCTGTCCGTACCGTATCAACCAGACGAAGAGACGAAACTGTTAGAGAATCCTCCCCGTTTCACCTGGATGCCAGGACAGCTTGAGAATGATCGGTACATGCTGCAAATCTCGTCTTCGCCTTCATTTGAAACGGAAGTTACAACGACGATAGCACCGATCCCCTACAATTTGTATACGCCGGATCATGCTTTGGAGCCCGGTACCTATTATTGGCGCTATGCATTGCTGATTGGCGAGCAAGCCGGTTATACAGCCGAGGATGGCAATAGCTGTTCTTCATGGAGTCAATCCCGCATGTTTCATGTACCGGAGGGGCTTCCAAAAACTCCTTTGCCTGGCCGGGCGGCGCGGTATGAGGGCACGAATACCGGACATCCGAGGCTGTGGCTGGATGCGAGGGGGGTGGAGGAATTTCGCGAGCGACTGCGCAACGATGATGACTACTGCGGCTGGCGGACATTCTACGAGAAATCGGTGGTGCCATGGCTTGATAAGCCGTTAATTCCAGAACCCGAGCGCTACCCGGGCAACAAACGCGTCGCGAAGCTGTGGAGAAAAATGTACATGGACTGCCAGGAAGCGCTTTATGCCATCCGGCATTTAAGCGTGGCAGGGGTTATTTTGCAGGATAAAACCATGATTTCCAAAGCGAAGGCTTGGCTGCTTCATGCCGCGAGCTGGGATACGGAAGGTACAACGTCAAGAGATTACAACGATGAAGCCGCCTTCCGCATGGTCGGTGCTATCGCGTGGGGGTATGACTGGCTCCATGATGTTCTGAGCGCTGATGAGATTGATCTAGTCAGAGGGGTCTTGCTGCGGCGTACGGAGCAGGTAGCCTTTCATATTATGGAGCGATCGAAGATTCATCATGTGCCTTATGACAGTCATGCGGTTCGATCGTTGTCTTCCGTGCTTGCGCCCGCCTGTATCGCCATGCTTCATGAAGAGGTCCGGGCACAGGCATGGCTGGATTACACATTGGAATACTATGCTTGTCTCTATTCACCTTGGGGTGGAGAAGATGGAGGGTGGGCCGAGGGGCCGCTTTATTGGACGACCGGCATGGCTTTTGTGATTGATGCGCTGAACCTCATTCGTAATTATGTGTCGATTGATTTCTACAAACGTCCGTTCTTCCGGCGAACGGGGGACTTTCCACTTTACTGCAGCAGCCCGGATACGATTCGCGCCAGTTTCGGGGACCAGTCCTATCTCGGTGAGCCGGTCAGTCTGAAGACCGCGTTCAATATTCGCCAGTTTGCAGGTATTACCGGAAACGGGCATTACCAGTGGTATTTTGAACAAGTTGCCAGGGCGGATACGGATCCCGATACTAAATTCTACAATTACGGCTGGTGGGATTTCCGGTTTGACGATATGCTGTATCGGCATGATTATCCACAGGTAGAAGCCGTTCCTCCTTCCGTTGCGGTTCCCTCTGTCTTAGACCACACTTCGGAATCGAAGGACGGATCACTTCAAGCCGTCAAGTGGTTCCGGGATATCGACTGGGTGGCGATGCATCACCGGATGGATGATCCGGATGAGCATATCATGTTTTTGGCCAAGAGCAGCCGCTATGGCTCGATGAGTCACAGCCATGGTGATCAGAATGGCTTTCTCCTGCACGCCTACGGCGAACCTCTAGCTATTGAGAGCGGTTACTATATCGCCTTTGGAAGCTCGATGCATATGAACTGGCGGAGACAGACGCGCTCCACGAACAATATTCTCATTGATGGCCACGGACAGTATGCGGGAAAAGACAAGGTGCTCTGCATGGAAGCGGGCGGGAAGGTTGAACGCGTGGACGCTTCCCCGGGTTATGGTTATACCCGAATGAACGCAACGCAGGCTTATCGGGAGAATGTTCCTTACCTGGAGCGATATGTTCGCGAAATCTACTTCTTTGATGAGGATTATTTTGTTATTGTGGATACGGTAGACCTTGTTAAACTAGCCAGCATCGAGTGGTTATTCCATACCCTGAACCGGATGAAGCTCTCAGGGCAGACCTTCCGGGTGATGGGCGACAAAGCAGAGATGGAAGGGCGCTTTGTATACAGCTCATCCGGCGATTTATCACTGCATCAGCATAATCAATTCACGGATGTCGAGCCTGAAGAGATCGAGGGGCTTGATAACCAGTGGCATCTGCACGCCAAGACGAAGTCGGCCCAAAGCCATCGGATTGCAACTCTCCTGGTTCCCATGAAGAAGGATGAGAGCAAGTACGTTTCGTATTTCCTGGATGATCAGGACCACGGCGTGCATATTTATTTTACGAATGGAGACGGGAAGACGAGGAAGGTCGAGGTTCCTAAGGCGTACTGAGCTTTAAAGCTGATGTTGTATTGAAAATTCAAAGAGACTTAAACTCCAGCCAATTTTGATGGGAGTTGAGTCTTTTTTTGCATGCATGATTGGTGCATATTCGCTATGTTCCGAGTTCGGAGAGAGGCTTGCGAACTTAGGACTACTATGGCTCTCAGGAGTATATTGACTTAATTCAGTCTTGCCTGGGAGGGTGTCATGCCCTTGTACTGTTTGTACAGCTTGGTAAAATAATTCGGATTGCTGCAGCCGACGATACCGGCAATTTCCGTGATGGTCCATGTCCGTTCACGAAGCAGCCTCTCCGCTTCATTCATTCGGGTCAGGTTGACGAAATCAACGAAGGTGCGTCCCGTTAAACGTTTGAACATTTTGCAAAAATGAAAGGGATTCAAGCCGACCTGGGCTGCGGCATCCTCCACCGATAATTTCTCGCCGATGCTGGACTCGATCCGATGGATCAGTTGTTTATACCGGTCCCGATTCACAAAATACGGCTCCACTGTCTTCTCAGCCAACTGAACTGGAGAAAAGATGCGCGAGAGCAGGACGAAGAGGGTGTACAGCTTGGACTTGACAATGAGCTGGTAGGCTGGGCGGCGTGAGTCCAGTTCATCGATAATTTCATCCAGCATTGGATAGCAATCTGCACATGCAGGCTGGCTCTCGGCTGGCTTCACCGGGAAGCGCAATCGCCCTTCCATAAAGGGGGCGACATAGCGGGCATGGATCGGGTCATGAAGGAACTCATTGAAGAGGGACGCATTCACCACCAAACAATCAAATGATACGTCGCCGTCCTCAAGGGCATATCCCACATGCAGGCTGCCGCCAGGAATGATGATCACATCACCGGCTTGTACAGGATAAGGGGTTGTATCGATATGGAAGACGGCATGTCCCTGGCGCATGTATATGATCTCAAAGTGCTCATGCCAGTGGAGATACAGGACACAGTCTTTCGCGGATGCATTCGAACAGACGTTGTGGAATACCTGGATTGGATAGGATTTATAGTCGAGTCTGGTATTCTCGTGAAGCTCTTTGGGATTGGACATAGGAATTCACCTCAGACCGCAAGATAAGAGTGGTATTGCACAAGGTTATATAGAGATATTGTTAAGTTTCACTATTATAATGAAGTAACTTCATTTACATTAAGCCAATATCGGAGTGATTTCAACCGTAAATACGATGAATTGAAAACGGTTTATAACACGATAACTTGGATCAGGGGGAGTTTTGCAAACATGACCACAGCGTTTAAAGTTGTTATTGCAGGATGCGGCAGCATGGCGAATACATGGGCCGATTATGCGAAGGGACGAGGGAATGTCGAGATTGTGGGGCTTGTCGATATCCAGGAGGATTTTGCAAAGGCATTTGCAGATCGGCATGAACTCTCTTGTCCTACGTTTACGAATATTACGGAGGCCCTTAATTCGACTGAAGCCAATGTAGTATTCGACGTCACCATTCCTGCCAGCCATTACGGGATCAGCACCGCAGCGCTTCAGCAGTGGGTGTCATGTCTTCAGTGAAAAACCTTTAGCGGAAACAATGACAGAATGTCTGGACATCGTCAGGCTTGCCGAGATGTCAGGCCTTACGCATGCCGTGATGCAGAACCGCCGTTTCGACCCGCGAATACGGGCCTATAAGGACTTGATTGACAGCGGAGCGATCGGGAAGCCGGGCTTTAGTCGGGGCGGATTTTTTCCTCGGTGCCCATTTTGGCGGATTCCGGGATCTGATGGACAGTCCGCTGCTGCTTGACATGGCGATTCATACCTTCGATCAGGCTCGAATGATCAGCGGAGCCGATCCGGTGTCTGTGTACTGTCAGGAGTTTAACCCGCCCGGCTCCTGGTATGCCGGGAATGCGATGGCCCTATGCATATATGAAATGTCGGACGGCTCCGTGTTCAATTATCGGGGGTCCTGGTGTGCCGAAGGCGCTCAGACTTCCTGGGAGTCGGCATGGCGGGTAACCGGAGAGAAGGGGACTGCCATCTGGGACGGTCATGATGAGATTTATGCGGAGATTGTGGCGAGCGGGGATCAAACGGGCCATTTTATTCGAAAATATGAGCGGGTAGAAGGGACTCAGCCCGTTATGGAAAAGACCGGTCATCACGGCTGCCTGGACAATATGTTCAACGCGCTTGAAGCGGGTATCAAGCCGGAGACCGACTGCAGCGACAACGTTTACAGCATGGCGATGGTGCTCGCTGCCTTGGAGAGCGCGAAGTTAGGGCGGAAAGTGATGATTGCCGACGTTTATGAATGGGCAGCGTTAGGGTATACCTATTTCATAACCCGAAATAAATATGATCAAAGAAGAACGTTAAAGCCATCGCGGAAGCGCGGTGGCTTTTGATTTTTCGGTGAAACTTAAAACAAGAATTCATGCGCTCGGAGTGGAGCTAATGGTTATTGTCGGGTGGGCAAAAAAATTATATCCACGAGAGGATAAATGATTCACTTTTGTACATGGATATCGACTGTACTGGCTTCGGTCTAGCTTAAGTTTGAAGGAAGCTGCTGAAAAAACGCTTTAGTGTTTGTTTCGTTCGATATATAATGTTTCTATAGGTTCATTTAATTTCATTTAGGTTCATTTAATGTCACGAACAAGGAGAGAATATCATGCCAAGAATCAAGATCGAATGGCTGAATTGTGATGATGCTGTCAGGGTGGAGAAGTATACTGACTCACACAACTCGGATGGAAGCGTGATGGAGCGGGAGGAAGAGGGATTCACTTATCTGGCTTGTCAGCAGCTGGAGTACGCCGCTGGCGACAAGTATAGAATTACGTTAGAGCACCCTAATCGATACTTGGTCGTTCAGATGGATGAAGCGCTTTATCCGTCTCTGGTATATGTAAAGGGAAACGTCTGGGAATACGAGCTTCCATTATCGTATAAACAAGCGTATCCCGAGAAAGCTTTTGTCGGAGTGAAACATTATGTCACTGCCCGGTATGCAACTGACTGCGAGATTAGCCAATATCGGAATCTGGCCTTGAATGCCCATGATCAGAAGCATGATTCCAGCGCATTTCCGCATGCTCACGCCAATGTAGAAACCAGGAATGATCCAACCTTTTTTGCGCGCAATGCAATCGACGGCATTTACGCCAATAGCAGTCACGGCTCATACCCGTATCAATCCTGGGGAATTAATCAACAAGCGGATGCGGAGCTGACCCTGGATTTTGGAAGAACGGTTGAGCTGGATCGGCTGGGCCTTGTATTGCGAGGCGATTTTCCTCATGACAGCTGGTGGAGGGAAGTGACGGTTGTTTTCTCCGACGGTTCAGAGGAGCGGCTGCATCCCGTGAAGAGCCGAAGCATCCAGTATTTTGACATTCATCCCCGCAGGGTAGAGTGGTTGGTGCTTAAACGCTTAATCAGAGGCGATGAAGCGCTTTATCCGGCATTAACCCAGATTGAAGCTTTCGGGAGAAATGCACTCTGAGCCGAAGAAAAGCGCTAAAAAAAATCTTGAAGTTCGTACATGTAAAAATGATCCGAGTTGAACGGGAAAGCATATCCGCATGAAGGTCGCCCTATTGGCGGCTTTCTTATTTTTTACGATACAAGTTCTTGATAAGTTCTTGCCCCCCGGCACTTGGATAGCACCGTCCTTGACAACCATTTGCAGGAGAACACTTGTCGTCTGTTGAATATATCGGAAACTGCAATAAATATTAGGCGTATTACAAGTACACCTTAGCCGCAGGAGGAGAACATCAACATGAAGTCGATCACCGTTCAGAGCCTTACGGACATGTTTCATCTGGAAGTGCTTGCAGGTGCTAATTGCATGGACCGCTTGATTACCCGTCCACAGACGCATAGACCGGGACTGGAGTTTGTCGGGTATTTTGATTTTTTCCCCATGGAGCGAGTACAAGTACTCGGCCGCAAGGAAATTAACTATTTATTAACGCTAAGCATAGAAGAACGGAAGCTGCATATCGGGAATATTGTCAAATATCACCCGCCGTGCTTTATTGTGACGTCCGGCCAGCAGGAGATTCCTTATCTGACCCTTTTCTGTGATCAGGAGGGCATTCCGCTGCTTCGGACAGCAGAGACAACAACCGAGTTTATTGCCAAGCTGGACAGCTATTTAGTGAAGACATTGGCACCGGAGATGTCGATCCATGCGGTATGCGTGAATGTATCGGGCATCGGCATTCTGCTCAGGGGAAAATCCGGGATTGGCAAAAGCGAGACCGCCCACACCCTTATCCGAAGAGGCCATCGATTCGTGGCAGACGATATCGTGGTTCTCAAAAAGCTTAGTCCGACAACTCTTCTCGGTACGCATAATGTGACCACTCGCGAGTTCCTCGCGCTCCGAAGCATCGGTCTGATCAATGTTGTACGCCAATACGGGCGCACGGCGTTTCAGGACGAGACGCGAATTGTTCTCGATATCGAGCTGTCTCCGTGGCAGGACAATTCACTGAACAATGAGCTGGAGGCCGTGCCTCAGTTCACCGAATACCTGGGTATTCAAATTCCGCATATCGAGGTTCAGCTTCAGCCGGGACGCGACGTAGCCAGCCTGATCGAAGCGGCGGCTAACAATTGGTATCTTAAACAACTTGGTTACAGTGCCGCAGAAGACTTCATGAAACGCGTTGAAAACGAAATGCAGTCATGATGGATATGAAATAAGCAAGGATAGATCATTTAATATCAAGCCAAATGATAAGAAATCGTATATTCTAAATTTAATAGGCTCGTCTGACCTAGGCAGACGGGTCTTTAGCATGTAAATAATGGTAAGATCTAATAGATAAGAGTGTATAAGCTGAGGAGGGATAGATGATGAATTCGACAGAAAACCAAGGAAGGCCCAATGTGCTGCTTATTACGGTTGATCAGATGCGTTATGACTGCCTCAGCATTGCTGGTCACCCTGTCGTGGAAACGCCTAATCTGGACGAACTCGCAAGGACTGGTGTACGATTCAGCCGTGCGTATTCTGCTACCCCCACCTCGCGTGCCTGCGAGAGCAGCCATATTCACCGGCCAATCGCAGCGGGCTCATGGGCGTGTTGGTTATCAGGACTCCGTTCCATGGAATTACAAGGAGACGCTGCCGGGGGAATTGGCCCAAGCCGGTTATCATACGCAGTGCATCGGCAAAATGCACGTTTACCCCGCACGCCACTTGATGGGGTTTCATAATGTCATGCTTCATGATGGTTACCTGCATCACAACCGCAACAACCACAGCATTCCGGTGCAGCAGCATTACGACCAAGTCGATGACTATGTACAATGGCTCCGCGAGAGGGTGCCTGGTGCGGACATGATTGACCTTGGTCTTGACTGCAATTCATCAACCGTTGCCCGCCCATGGCATTTGGCGGAAATGCAGCATCCAACGAACTGGGTGGTGACGCAATCCATTGATTTTTTACGGCGACGGGATCCTGGGAAGCCGTTCTTCCTGTGGATGTCTTTTGTCAGGCCCCATCCTCCGTTCGACCCCCCGCAGGCATACTTGGATCTGTATGAGGATGCTGACTTACCGGAGCCGCCGGTTGGTGATTGGGCAAGGACGGAAGACCCGGAATTGGCAGGATACTCCCCTATAACTGGACGTGGATTGGTTCCGAAGCGCCGTCTGCGCAAAGCGATGGCTGCCTACTACGCTCTGATCACGCATCTCGATCATCAAATCGGCCGTTTTTTGCAGTCGCTGAATGAATATGGAGAGCTTCACAACACGGTGATCCTGTTTACATCCGACCACGGGGAGCTGCTGGGAGACCACCATTTGTTCCGAAAGTCTCTTCCGTATGAAGGGAGCACCCATGTTCCGTTTATTGTCAACGACCCTGGTAATCGATTAGGCTTAAAAAGGGGCGCGGTTTCGGATTCTGTTGTGGAGTTGCGGGACATCATGCCCTCCCTTCTGGAAGCAGCCGGCGTGCCTGTACCAGAAACGGTGGAAGGAAAGAGCATCTGGAGACTCGCATTAGCAGAGAATGAGGGCCAGATCGATCCCGCTTGGCGTCAGCATCTGCATGGTGAGCATGCTCAGGGGGCTCAGTCCCATCACTGGGTAACCGACGGGAAAGAGAAATACATCTGGTTTTCCCAAACCGGGGAGGAGCAGTTCTTTGACCTGGTACATGATCCAAAAGAGCTGCACAATGCCATTGCCGATGAGGGTTGCCAAGAACGTATCCGTCATTGGCGCGTGGTTCTCATGCAGGAGCTTGATGGACGTGAAGAGGGTTATACGGATGGCGAACGGTTAATCACGGGCAAGAAGCCGATAACCGTATTGTCCCATATCCATGGTATTGCGCAAATATAATCGAGGCTATAAAAGGAGAAAAAAATGCTAACAACACAACAGCTGAAAGATATTGAACAATTGCAAAAAGAGTGTGAAATTCATGATCATGTGCAATTAAAGCTAAACTGGGAAATGCTTGAAGCACGTGAAGCGGACCCGCTGGATTTTTTTCATTATGAGCATGACGAACTTGTAGCGTTTATAGGCTTGTATCCTTTCGGTTCTACAGTTGAAGTATGCGGCATGGTGAAGGTGAGTGAGCGTCGAAAGGGGCATTTCACGCGCTTGTTCCATCAAGCAATGGAGCAAGTCAAGCTCAACGGATACAGGAGAATCTTGTTGAACGCACCGGCAGGATCAGAAGCCGGCCGAGCATTCTTGAATAAACTGGGCGCTGAGCATGCATTCTCGGAATATCAAATGGAGTGGCAGGAAATGACTCTTCCGGAAACGGATGATATTAATCTGAGGCAGGCAACATCGGAAGACTACGAAATGAGTGTACGGTTATCCGTTGAGGCGTTCGGATTGGATGAAGAAGACGCCCGGGCGACAGAAGGCAATTACCTCACGGATAAATCGGATAACCTGATGATTGATGTGAACGAAGAAGCGGTAGGCAAAGTTCGGGTAAGCCATAAAGAGGGACAGGCGTGGATTTACGGATTTTGTATCTTGCCGAAACATCAGGGCCAAGGTATAGGCAGAAAAGTGTTGTGTAAAATCGTTAAACAACAGAGCTCGGCCGGATATTCGGTGCACTTGGAAGTCGAAACGAAAAACGGTCAAGCACTGGGGTTATACGAATCGGTAGGATTTAGAGTAGTGCACGCACAAGATTACTATCATTATCCATGTGGATAATCTAGAAGCCGCCGTGCAGGCGAGCGGTTAACCATGTTAATAGGCCACATTAAAGGATCAAGTCGCTTGCGTAATGAAGCAAGAACTTGATCCTTTTTTAATCCACTTATTAAATTCAAAACCGCTAGCAATCATAGTGTTCCAAGCCACTATTTACGTATTTTATCTTTATAAGCTTTGGCATATTGGTCCGCTGCAAAAATGGCATCTGCAACATCATCTGCCGAAACGTTAAATGCATTATGGATGGTTTCACCCTTAGTAGTTGCAGCATGTGCCACCTTCATGATATCTTCTCTCGAAGCGTTTTTTAGATGAATATCCTCTAGTGTAACCGGCAGGCCTAAACTAATATAAAATGCGATATAACGTTCAATTTCCTCTAAGGAATGTTGTTCTAACGCTAGTTGAACCAGCGTTCCAAATGCTACTTTCTCCCCATGAGACAGGTGATGGATATCGCCTTCCAATGCAGTAAATCCATTGTGAATCGCATGCGCGGCAGCTAATCCTCCGCTTTCGAATCCTAATCCGCTAAGAAGGGTATTCGCTTCTACAACAGCTTCCAAGGCAGGAGTCACTACTTTGGCCTTCACGGATTCATAGGCAAGGTGGCCATATTTGAACAGCACTTCTTCACATTTTTCTGCAATGGCTTCACCTGCAATCGTTGTTACGCCTCCCGCCATGGTGTGGCCGCCAAAAGCAATAACGCTTCTTGCTTCTACCCAAGTCGCCAATGCATCCGCAATGCCAGAAGCCAGCAGACGGGGCGGAGCTTCTGCGATTATTTTGGTGTCAACAAGAACCAGGTCGGGATTTTTGTTATAAAAGCGATAACTATCAAAGGTGCCTTCATCGGAATATACCACCGAAAGAGCACTGGTTGGGGCATCTGTCGAAGCTGCAGTTGGAATGATGACCGTGTAGGCGTTCACTTCATCGGATACTCCTTTTGCCGTATCGAGAGTTTTTCCGCCTCCCACACCAATAACGACCGTAGCTTGAACATTCTTTGCAATCTCTGCAATCCTATTGATTTCTATTTTGGAAGCTTCACCATTGAAAATGACTTTCTCAGAAGAAATGTTTGCCTTCTCTAATTCTTGTACAACCTTGTCTCCGGCTATGCCCCAAACCATTTCATCAGCAATCACAATGGTTTTACTGCCCATTCCCTTCATGTATTCTCCGATTTTTTCCAATGCATTTTTACCTTGCACATACTTGGATGGACTTATATAAACTCTTAATGACATGATGCATTCATCCTTTTCAAATATATTTTGTCTAGAGCCCGGTCTCCTATACATTAACCTTTCCCCAATCAGAAATAACTTATGTAAGCACAAAAGGTTAGGAATTCAAGGATAATCGGACCCAAGGCTTAATTATTCGGTCTTGAATAAGAGTGAGCACGCAAAATGTCGGCTGAATAGGACTTTGTGCTGGTCGAAATCGTCCGCATTTATAGATAGATAGAAAGAATCATTTTTTCGGGAAGATCGGCGAATTGGGTGTACGACCGGCGCTGAATATAATACGATCAGACAAAGTCTTCTGCTGATTAACACGAATAGAACCGAAGCGGATAAACGGAGGGATACGATGAAATTACTAAAGACGATCGCGGTTACATTGGCAGGCATCTGCTTGCTTGGCATAGGCTGTACAGGTCAGAATCAGGGAGATGAGACAACTCAGGTGCAACTCAAGCAATCCGGCAGCAATATTCGGGTTCCCCACAATGAGCGGCTCCACTTATCCACCGACCAAAAGTGGATCGAGCAAGAAGGGCATCAATCCGATCTGATTCGGCTCCAATGGACCGCAGAAAGGGCCAAACCCGCGATCGTATGGATGGACGAGAAGGGTAAGGACAAGACGGCGATCATCTCGCACGATAAGGCAAACAATCCGGAGCAGCGAGACCATAAGCATATCTCGTTCGAGACAACCATGTCGCCGACCGGCGAATATCCGAACCAGCTGTTCACTCGATTTGAGATCCCTTTTGACACCGATGTAAGTGAAATCCGTACTCATTCTTCGAACTTCAATGTCATGAGCGGCATTTTGCGAGTAGCAGGGGAAAGTGGAACAAACCGGGATATGCAGTTCAGTGTAGCGGGTGAGGACAATGAGACGACAGCCAGATGGGCCATTCGGGCCGATAGTTCGGAGGAATCGGGTGACAATTCCGGGGCCGATCTGCAATTTGTGCGTTACGCCGATGATGGCGAAGTTGTTGATTCCCCGCTTACCGTTCAACGCAGCAGCGGCCATGTCGGAATAGGGACGAATGACCCTGATACCAAGCTTGATGTAAACGGGGACAAACTTCGAATCCGCGAGAAATATACGCCGGCTTCTTCTACAGATGCCTGCAGTCAGGGTCAGATGGCATGGGATGAAGAATATGTCTATGTCTGCGTGACCGAAAACAAGTGGAAACGAACAGAAATTTCCACTTGGTAACAGGGATATTGGGAGACAAGAGCTGTCTCCTTCCGCGTATTCTTGACCTTCACTGATGGATATGCTAAGTTGTGTTCATATAAAAGGAAGCTTAAGGGGAGGGATAAAGCGATGACGGAATTAGAGGTTGTGGATGTTCTTGTGAACCTGTCATCTTCGCGATTTATTGGCATGGTTCACTTTATAAACAATCAGTTACCGGAACTTTATCCCCCCATATCGATATATGCCTAGCGCTTTTTGAATGTCTGCCGCTCAGGTTTATTAGGAATAGGGTCGGGTTTGCGTAAGCGCCGAGAAGCACTGGTTGGACCGGTGCTTCTCGGCGTTTTCCATGACTTCCGTGTAACGGGCGGGATCGAAGGTAGATATTCTCGCCAACACTCAGTTGGAGGTCGATTTTGATGTCACAGATTCAAGTTTCGAACTTGACGTTTGCCTACGAAGGCACTTACGATAACATTTTTGAGAACGTTCATTTCCAGATTGATACCGATTGGAAATTAGGATTTACCGGCAGAAACGGCAGAGGCAAGACCACGTTCCTCCGTCTCCTGTTAGGAGAGCTCGAGTATAGCGGGACGATCTCCGCAAGCGTTGAATTCGAGTATTTTCCGTTCGAGGTCGAGCATAAAGAATATCTTACGATCGACGTAATTGAAGAGGTGCATCCGGACTATTTGCACTGGAAGCTCGTTCGAGAGCTAAACTGGTTGAAGATCTCGGAGGATGTCCTGTATCGTCCGTTCGAGACGTTATCTAACGGTGAGCAGACCAAGGTGCTTCTCGCAACACTATTTATTAAGGAGAACCGTTTCTTGCTGATTGACGAGCCAACGAACCACCTCGACTTGCATGCGAGACAACTGGTTGCCGATTACCTTGGCCGAAAAAGCGGATATATCCTGGTCTCTCATGACCGGGCCTTTCTGGATCGCTGTGTGGATCATATCTTATCCATCAACAAAACAAATATTGAAATCCAGAAAGGGAACTTCTCGACATGGTGGGAGAACAAGCAGCGACAGGATCAATTCGAGCTGGCGCAGAACGAGAAGCTGAAGCGGGATGTTCAGCGATTGTCGGAATCCGCCAGGCGGACCAGCGGCTGGTCGCATGAAGTGGAGAGCACCAAGAACGGCACGAGAAATTCAGGCTCCAAAGTAGACAAAGGCTACATCGGCCACAAGGCAGCCAAAATGATGAAACGTTCGAAAGCCATCGAACAACGGCAGCAGTCCGCCATTGAGGAGAAGAGCAAACTTCTCAAGAATATCGAGAGCGCGGAGAGCTTGCAAATTGCCCCGCTTCATTATCACAAGGAGCGTCTCGCTGAGCTGGATCATGTGTCGATCTACTACGATGGGCACCAAGTAAGCGAGGATGTGTCGTTCGAGATCGAGCGAGGGGAGCGGGTTGCGCTGTCCGGAGCGAACGGTTCCGGCAAGTCCAGTTTCATGAAGCTGATCTGTGGCGAGGATATTTCATACAGCGGAGGGTTCCAGAAGGACACCCAGCTGCAAATATCCTATGTATCCCAAGACACATCCCATCTTCAAGACGATTTGTCCGATTACGCAAAAAGCCACGGCATTGATGAGAGCCTGTTTAAATCCATCTTGCGCAAGCTTGATTTCTCCAGACTGCAATTCGAGAAGGACATGGCCACATACAGCGGCGGTCAGAAGAAGAAGGTATTAATCGCCAGAAGCCTTAGCGAAAGAGCACACTTGTATGTTTGGGATGAGCCGCTTAATTTCGTAGATGTGATCTCAAGGATGCAGATTGAAGAGCTGCTGCTCGAATACAAGCCGACACTTCTGTTCGTAGAACATGACAGCGAATTCGTTCATAACGTTGCGACCAAGGTCGTAGAACTATCCCACTGTGCAACGCCATAAATAGGCAGCGTGATCTCTATCAGGAAGAATGCGTCTATTGCACGTATGGTTTTTTTACAGTAAACTGACAGGTACAACCTGATAGACGGAAGGATGAATGATAACGATGACCATTCCTTCATTGCATAGAATTAATGAGCTTAGCCGCAAGACAAAAAAACGAAGGTCTGACCCCGGCAGAACAAGACGAGCAGCAGCAGCTTCGTCAGGAATATTTACAAGCGATCCGAGGACAAGTGTTATCCACCATGTCTACGCTGAAAGTGGTAGACCCGAACGGTGATGACGTAACCCCGGTGAAACTGAAAATAACGCAGCAGCAGAACCCGTCCAGGCTGCATTAAGCTCTGAAATCGGCATTGTGTAATGGATTTAAAAGACCTCCGCAACCTCTTAGGGAAAGGATATCCGCTTCCCATCGAGATTGGTTGTGGAGGTTTTTTTGTGCGAAATGAACTTTTGTTATGACTGCGATCTCTTATCTATGAAGAGGGGGGACCATATGAACGTAAGCCGTCTTGTCAGACAAGCCCAAAGAGGCAACAAAGAAGCTTTATTACAGCTCATCCTGGCCGAACAGGACGCTTATTATCGCCTGGCATATAGCTACATGGGGAATGAGTATGATGCGATGGATGCCATGGAGGACATGATTGTTACACTTTACGAGAAGCTGGAACAACTGAAAAAGGGGGAAGCCTTCTACAGTTGGAGCAAGACCATCCTGGTCAATCGCTGCAAAACATTACTCCGCAAAAAAGAACGATTTCTTCCACTCGGAGATGAGCAGGAATCCGTGCTTACTGCATTAATTGAGGATAATCCATATCGTTTGACGGAGTCTGAACTGAATATGCAGGAGCTGCTGTCTCATCTGAATCCACGGCAGCGGGAAGCGATTGAACTTCGGTACGTGCACGATCTTCCGTATCAGGCCATTGCGGACATAACCGGTACGCCGATAGGTACGATTAAATCCAGAATTTCGCAAGGAATACTTAAGCTGAAAGCTATGATCGGAGGTGATCGTTATGAGGACGATCGAGGAGAGATTAGAGGAGCACAAGCAGGACATGAGTACGATGCAGGCACCGCCGGAACTTGAAGGCAGACTTCGACATGCACTAGAGGAGACACCTGCCCGCAAGAAAAAAATGAATCGAGCAGCAACGTGGGTGTTATCGTCAGCCGCGGCACTCCTGCTGCTTGTTGGAACCTATCAATATCCTGCATTTGCTTATTACGGAAGCATGCTGCTTAACAAAATCGAGCTTAGCTCGCTCAGCTTCGCGGAAGTGGCGGAGCAGGGGTACGGGCAAACGGTGAACAAAAGCAAAACGCTAAATGACGGCACGGTTATTACCATTGATGGTGTGATTGCGGATGATAATGGTCTGCTTATGTATTACACCATCGATCGTACCGATGGATCTGTGTTTACGGATAACGGTTCGTTTCGCTACGGCGTGAACCATATTCATGGTTTCTTGACGGATTCAGACCCGAAGGAAGGTAATGGAAATCATAGCCAAGATGAGACTCAGTTTGAAGGCGTATATAAATTCGAGCCGGTTAGTCCATTCTCCCGAACATTAACCGTGACCTTCAGTGAATGGCTGGAGAATGGAAAGCGAGCTACCTATCCGATCTCCTTCAAATTTGAAGCGAACAAAGCGATGAAGAGCATCGTTAAAGAAGACATAGCCCAAGCTATTCCCGTCGATCAAGGATCTGTTCACTATGATGCCATTATCGCCTCACCGACATCAACCATCGTCAAGGGGCATTACGAAATGAAGTATGAGGGAGCCCCGAGATTTCCAGCCAGGACGAGTCTCTACGTGAATGGGGTGGAGGTGAAGTCGTGGGGAATGCGGGCGGATCATTCCGGACCCAAGGGCAGCCCGGCATTTGAACTTGAATTTGACGTGCTTCCGACAGACAGGGTTAAAACCATAGAACTGGTTCTGAACAATTTCAGCGGCTATCAGAAGGTAGAAAAGCCTATTTCCCTGGCGTCACCATCGGATCAATCGATCCGCATCGGCGATGAGAAGTTATGGATTCGAAGTGTTACCCCAACCGCTTCGGGTTATGATATCGTGATCGCGAGAAAACAATTTACCCTCTTGGAGAAGGAACATGTATCCGTGCAGGCGGGGGGCAAGACCGTTCCTGTTTCATCTATTTCCCAATCACGTCCTTGGGATCTGAAGAACGGCAATATCCTGCGGGAACAAACCTATTCGTTCAAGACAACCGAGAAGCCGGAGCTTCTGCTGCTGAACGAATTTCACTATATTAAAACCTATGATAAAAGCGTATATATACCGGTGAATTCTCCATAATCAACTGCTTCGATTTCATTACAGTGCCCTACAAGTAGAACGAACACTGCTTGGGGGCATTTTTCCTGTTCAAATGGGAACGCATGGGATAAATTGCTAACTCAACAACATACTAACTCGCAAGAGGTGGTAAAAATTGCAGCAATCGTAGGAGCAGAATCTTCAACATATTGAACAGCAAGTCCGGGATTTGCTTCGTATTCTCGGACATCTGAAGTTCGCGCTCACGCCGACGCATATCTCATCCGAGCTTCCGGGAGAAATGGTGGGCAATCTGTAGAACGGTAAAGTCATCATCCTGATTGACCAGTTCTTATTTGCTTTTTCTTTTCCAGCGATCATAACCGATTTGTGGTCAACAACGCTGGATGTCAACTATCCTTATCTGTTTCAGGTTTTTTTACGGAGTATACGGGCGTCAAAAAAACGTGTATGAAACATTTTCCTGCCATTACACGTTATATTGTCGAAGGACAAGAAACTATTACTGAATGGAGGACAGCCCATGTTGATCAACAAGAAGAAACCATGGTGCCAACATCCAAGGAATCGACGAAGCAAGCGTCTTGTATCGGGTATTGTTGCTAGCATACTTACTTTACAAGGAATCATGGCGTTAGTGCCGTCGCAAGTTTATGCGGAAACCGCCGATTTATCGCTCCGAAACTGGCATGCATCCTCACATATCTCTGTACCGACTATAAAGCCATCTTGGACGATGCAGGTAGACAATTATCTGGACATGTACGATACCTATGAAGGTCACCATGCAATCGCTGAGGAAGGGAAAGTATTTACGTTCGCCGACCAACAATTGATTGCTATCGATGCGAGGACGGGGAAACGGTTATGGAGTTATGGCAAGGATCTACAGCCTTATGTGACGTATGGCAATGGCGTCGTATATGGGCTGTCTGCTGATCATATGCCGTTTGCTCTTCATGCCAAGACAGGAAAGCTGCAATGGAAGTCCGGCACATCCACATTCATCGATACACGTCTGCGTACGGAGGTAATGATTCCGACATCCGACATGCTTTATGCCATCAATGGAAGCGTGACATTTGCATTTGATCGTGCGAAAGGCAAACTGCGGTGGGAGGCCAACGAGCCGTTAGCAGATGGACATGGAACAGCTTATCTGGAAGAAGCGGATGGTGTCATTCTCCGTACGTTCATGGTTCAAGGAGCGCTCTCATCCGTTCAGTTGAATGCGTATGACAAGAAGACGGGCAAGAAGCTGTGGGGACATTTCGGTCAGGGAGAAGCGCTGACAATCAAAAACGGCCTCGTATATTCGATTGATTACTATTCTCCTCAGTTACTCGATTATCAGTCCGTGCCGGATCGCAAAGTAATCGTGAACGCGTATAATCTCAAGAGCGGGATTCAGAAGGGAAGCCGCGAATTCACCTGGAAGCTGGAGCATGAACCGCCGTACGAGTACGGCCGGGGTGGCGTATTTCTAAGCGGTGGCAAGCTATATATCGAACAAGGCAATCAGGTGGCAGAGTATCCTTTTGACGATTACAAGACGGGTGAAGTGCCACTGAGAGCCTTGAGTAGTCCTTACGGTGAAGAGTGGATATTACTTGGCGTGGTTCAGGACAGATTGATGTACAGGGACTATAAGACAGGGGAAATGAAGGGCGTTAAGCTGGCAAATGGTCAACCGGTAGTGTTGAGTGGTGACGCTCCGATTTCACAGATTGACGTATACGATAAAGGAATGTACCGAGCGCAGCGCAATGGCACGCTGCTTGGCATTAACATACAGACGGCCAAGCCGGCCTTTAGAGTAACAACAGGTGCAGATCTGCACGAGTCAACCTTGAAGACGGGGGATATGGTGATCATCCAGGCGGAAGGCAAACTCCTCGGAATAAAAATACCGGCTTCATTGCGTTAGGCGAATCAGAATAGAGTTTGAAATCGTTCTTCTAATTGACTATGGAGCCGCATAACTTGCGGCTCTATTTGTTGTATGTAATGAGTTTTAGTAACCATCACGTATGTAATCCTTACTTAAGCTATGGACGATGAAATAGATGAGAACACAGCGGCTGTTACACTGCTTCTGATTAAGTATCGATCGTATCGATGGATCTATATTTACGCCTGAGCTTGAACCAGTCCGGGGTCTTCTGATTACACTGATCAACCTGGGTTTGATTGATGACGCTGTTGCCTTGTAGTCATGGAGAAGAAGTGCATCTGCCCAAGCGGCAGATGCATTTCTTCTATACTCTATGAAGGTCAGCGTCTGCCCGCTTTATATAGTTTGGGAGGAAAAGAGGTGCGGAGGATGACTAAAAAAAGTATGGAGACAAGAAAAAAAACGTTTAATTCAATCAGGCATACTCTTTTCTCTCGGTATGTTTCTGGGTATTCTGCTAGGCAACTATGTGAACATAACCCCCAAGCAATATTACCGTCCGGGACAGGGGGCAGTATGGTATAACCTAGCCCTTAATAACATGGGTGCAGCTCTCCTCATTGCAGGCACTGGTTTTCTGTTTTCCATTCCAACCATCATTATGCTGCTGTTTAACGCACGGGCGGTCAAGCAACGAGAGAAAATTCCCTGGGGGAAGGAAGCCAGACAGAGCGCTGCTTTGTTTGCTGTGGTCATGGCGATGCTGATCGCTGCAAGTCTGATTGAAGCCCATATAACTCCGGTTATCATGGATTGGACACGATGATATTCTCTCGTACCTAAAGAGTCTCGGTACCCATTTGAGAGTGGAGCCTGACTTAGACGATATCATAGGAAGAGACGGCCTCCCGAGAATTCAGGGGCCGTCTCTTGTTTTTTAACAGCCTTATGCACGGCTGTCCACTTGTGTGGTTATGACCCGCATGTTCTGGTCTTCTGGAATCTGCTGCTCAAGACGGAACTCATGAATCGGTGACCAGGACGCGTAAGGAGGTACGGCACAGGGTTCGCGATGCCAGCCAGCAGCCGCTGACGGCGATGACCAGGGCGATCAATGTCAGGCCAATGGCAAGCGGCCACTCCATGATCAGCGGCAGTTTGACAATGCCGTATGCAGACAGCAAACCACGCAGCACGGCTGGCAGTATGTAAATGCCGCACACCATGCCAACCATTGCACCAAGCGCACCCAGTACGGCAATGCCGCTTGTCAAGGCGCGACGGATGTCTGATACCGTCAGGCCAAGCGAAGCATAAATCCCGTATGTTTTTGTTTCCTTGCGAATATGCAGTCGGCAAGTGCTATAAACAATCAGGCACGTAACTGCAAGGAACAGAAGAGCCAGCATACTCATCGGAATGAGCAGCACGGCGGCAGCTTCCTTAAATACGGAATCAAGCAGCACCTCCTGCTTCATAGCCTGAATGACAGGGCCGTAACGTTGGTTTAGCTGTTGGACAAATTTATCGCTATCCGCCGGGTTCCATAGATGAACAAACCCCGCATCTGGATTTAATGGACCGACAAGTTCCGATGTGACCCGGGCTATATTCGACAAGTTGGAAATGGACTGAAACGTGCCGGTGATCAGCAGCTGATGCTCTTTTCCTTCAATGTAGATCGTGAGTGTATCGCCAATACCTTTGTGCAATTTGCGGGCAATATTGATTCCAATCGATATTTCATTAGACAGAACTGGATTTCGGCCAGAAAGCGAGGCTAATCCCATCTCGTCCATGCTGCCCACCACAACGGTCAGAGGGAGGCTGAACGTCGCCTGATGATGGCTACCGGGCTCCGCGATGACGCCGTTGGCCGAACCGGACCAATTCAGGCTGAAAACCCGGGGATCGTTCTCGATATAAGACTGCATGTCGGTCCGGTCCAATCCCTCACCGTTGATCACCATAATGGCGATATCCGCGTCGTCATATCCCCATTGGGCCGAGGTTTCGCTGATACGATAGACACTGGTTACCAGGAGTGTGCCAAAAACGAGCACAGCCGCGGTAATGCTCATTAACAGAAAGATCAGCGCAGCTCCTTTTTTGTTGCCGGTCACATGCTTCCAGCCGATCACTGCGGGCACAGACCACCGGTCCAGCAGCCGGGTACGGGTTCCGTGACGATGGGCATGGGAATGCGAAGACTCTGACATGCCGTATCGGATCGCCTGTATCGGTTCGATACGGCGTGTTTTGCCTGCGTAGAGGACAACGCATAACAGGATGATGAACAGCATGCCGACGCCGGTCCAGATCGTGATTCCCACCGACTGCACGGAAACAGGTGTTGTATCGGATTTGAGGAAGGAGAGAGAATTCTGGATGATGACATTCGAGAGCAGACGGCTGCCGATCAGGGCAGGAATCAAGGCGATCCCCGTGATGAAACCGTATTGGAGCATATAAGTGCCGATAATGCGTTCAGAGGACATACCGACCGATTTGAGAATCCCGATGGTACGGTAGTTGGCAAGGATCGTGTCCGTGATCGTAAACCCGATGGTAAGCAGGGCTACAACAATCATGACCAGTCCAAGGCAACTCATAACGAAGCCAATCACTTTGTTCATGATAAAGTAAAAGGCGGACAACTCGGCAAACGAGATGCGTTCCTCCAAAAACGGCGTTCCGAGCGCCTGCTCAAAGCGCTGCCAGTATGCTTCGCTTTGTTCGGGATGTGCAAAGCGAAGCGACAACATATATTGCTCCGGGGTAGACAGGCCTCCCATGGTTGACTGATAGTCGGCTTCGTTCATCCAAATGCGGGCCGAGGTGGAGAATGGGCCGCCATGAGACAAGTCAATGACAATGGCACTAATCGTGAACTGTACCGGGGCTGCCCCGGAGGTGAACACCAATTCATCCCCGACCTCCATTCCGTATTTGTACGCGAGGGAGGTGGGTATCCATACTGTACCTTCTTCCGGTTTGGTCAGATGGGCTGGACCTGCAGCAGGGAGGGGGTTATTGACTCCATGAGGCATGGGCGGTGTATTGATCATATACAGATAAAGATTGGGCAATTCTTCCCCGTTATAAGAGAGGCCAGTCCAAGGCTTGTAAGGAACCAAGCTGGAGGCGCTCACACCGTCCTGGGCTGACCACCATTCGGCCACCATGCGTTCATCATGCAGCCCGCGGGTCATATTTATGATCTCATGAGCACCCTGAGCAGCCGAATGTCGCTCCTCAAATACACTTTCCGTATTCTGCAAAACAATGAAAGCGGTGCTGACTAACAGCGCAGACAGTGCAATCAGCAGTGCAATCAGCGCGTTTTGCATTTTTCTCTTGCGAATATTTCCCCAGCACAGCGTCAATATGGCCTGCATCTTGGGCTACCTCCTCCCGGTGACATAAGCAAAAATCATCGCTTCCCGCTCGGAGGCTTGCTCTGGTGCATAAGGCCCCATATCCAGCGTTCCGCCAATCTTGCCATCGCGAATGTAGATGAGGCGGTTGCCGCGGCATGCTGCCTTCATATCGTGAGTAACCATGACAATCGATTGACCGTCGGCATTCATGCCGCTCAGGATGTCGAGTACAGTAACGCCTTGTTCGTAGTTGAGACTGCCGGTGGGCTCATCGGCAAAAACGATATCCGGGTTGTTGATGAGCGCCCTGGCGATGGCAGCTCGTTGCTGCTGACCACCGGATACCTGGGACGGCAGTCGGCTGCCTTCTTTTTCAAGGTAGAGGCTTGTCATCAGTTCGTGCGCTCTTTGTTTCACAGCTTCTTTGTCCCGGTTTGCAATATAACCAGGCAGAGCAATGTTATCGAACAGGGTTAAATCCGGTACAAGATTGCTGTTCTGATAGATGAAGCCGATCTGATTGGCACGAAAGCGTGCAAGTTCCTTGGCAGAAAATTGATTAAGCTGCTGTCCCTGAAGCTGGACTTCTCCGGCTGTGACCGCGTCGAGCCCGCTAAGCAAATAAAGCAAGGTCGATTTCCCGGACCCGGAATCTCCCATAATGACGGTAAAGTCTCTTTCGTAAATTGACAGATCGACATTGCGAACGGCATGGTACTGCTCCTTGCCGGTGGTATAGGTTTTGCATAAGTTGGAAGCTTGCAGCATGATGGTTTTGCTTGTAGGCATGATAGAGTCTCCTTTCTTCACTAGCTTCCAAAGTATAGCGGACAATTCTTGCACATTTGTTATCAAATTATAAATAAAGTATGACAGGGGTCAGCTTAACGGCAGCGTTAAGCAGAAAGTTGTTCCCTGCTGTTGTTTGCTGTGAAATTCGATCGTGCCGCCATGCGCTTCCATGATATATTTACAAATCGACAATCCGAGTCCGACCCCGTGCCGCTGGGCCAGTTTCGTGCGGTCCGGGACACTTCCCTGGTAGTAACGCTCGAAGATAAAGGGCATATCCTGCGGAGAAATCCCGCTGCCCGTATCAGAGACGATGATCCGCAAGCAGGACCATTCGGTTTGTTCCTCCACAGCGAGCGTGATCGTATCCCCGGGCTCGGTATGCTTCAGGGCATTTGTGACGAGGTTGGCGATGACCTGCTCGATACGCACGGCATCAATAAAGACAAGGACGTTTGGAATAGTGGAGGGCTCTTCGCAGTTCACACCCATTGTACGAATGTAGTGGGCCATTGTCCGGAATATGGGCTCAAGCGCTGACGAGCTATACTGCTCCAGTGGATGTACCGCAATCTGTTCCAGATCGCGCAGGGCATGCAGCAGCAAATCGTCGACAAGCACGGCCATTTTGCTGGTATTTGCATGTACAACCTCAAGATAAGCCATCACGCTGGGCAGATCGGGGCAGATACCTTCACGAATCGCATCCACATAGGCTTTGATGGTCGCCAGCGGAGTTTTTAAGTCATGGGACAGATTGGAAATCAATTCTTTGTGCGACTGGTTATGTGCAGCTTGCAGCATATGTAAATTACGAATTTCCTCTCGCATGAGGTCAAAGACGGCATAGAGCTCTCCGACCTCGTTATCGCTCGTCCATTCGGCGCGCTGCTCGTAATCGCCTTTCAAGATAGCTTCCGCGTAAGGCTTAAGCTCGGCGATGGGTTGAACCAGATCGCGCTGCACCCGGCGTCCGATGGAGAAGAATAAATAAAGCAGCGTCAAAAAGGCCAGCGTAAGCAGCGTCCATGGCACAAGGATAACCGGGCTCGAGGCGGGTAACGCTGCGGCCATTACATGCGCAGGAACAGTAAACTGGGCGTAGCCGATTAAGGCGCTGGATTCGGCGTCCAGCAGCGGAAACGCAAGATGATAATCGGGCGGTTCGCTGTCAGAAATACGCAGCGTATAGTCCAGTTCAAAACGCGGATAAATATGCTGCAAGGATGGCAAGGATGAATGATCGCTATCATAGACCATCGTGCCGTCCGGAAGCACAACCTTGAGGCTGATGGTTGTCTCCTTGCTCCAGTCGTTCAATTTCTGCCGAAGCGGTGCATCGGACAGCAGCAGTTCGGTATGCTCCTTCTCCATGGTGTGCACAATCGGATTAGTCAGCACACGAATATGGTTGACAATGGATGACGGAGTCGGTTGGTTCGAAGGCCAAACGAGCCAACCGACGGACAGCAGCATAATAAGAAGAGATAGCCAAGCAACCAAACGCACTTTTCTATACCACAATTTCCAATTCATGGGAGGTTACTCCGTTTCTTCGGGATCGAATTTATAACCGACACCCCAAACCGTGGTGATATAGGAATGTTTGATTTCGCTTCGCTCCAGTTTCTCGCGGAGCCGCCGAATGTAAACCGTAATCGTGTTATCCTCGACAAAAGCGGAATACCCCCACACCTGATCCAGCAGCTGGGATTTGGTAAACACTTGGTTAGGATGGGAGGCGAGGAAGTAAAGCAGGTCGAATTCCTTCGCGGACAAAGATATCTCGAGATGTCCGGCCATGACCTTGCGGGCTGTTTTATCAATCGATAACGAGTCGAATCGTAATAATTGCTGTGTCGTTGCCTTAAATTTCGGATCTGCCAGTCTGCGCAAATGTGCCTGAACTCGTGCGACCAGTTCACTGAGCGAGAAGGGCTTGGTCATATAATCGTCCGCGCCAAAACCCAGAGCCAGCACTTTGTCCGTATCGCTGCTTCGAGCACTTAAGATAAGAATAGGCGCAGCGGTCAGCGTACGCAGCTTGCGGCAGACTTCAATCCCGTCGGCATCGGGCAGCGTTAGATCAAGAATGATGAAATCCGGCTGACGGTTCCGGACTTCCCGCAATCCGTCACTGGCATTCTCTGCGATAAACGCGCTGAATCCCTGAACACGCAGATAGTCGTTCACAATACGAGAGATATCCTGTTCATCTTCAATGATGAGTATGGTTTTAGGAGAATTCAATAATTGTCGCCCCTGTTCCGTATGCTTTAAATTTTCTGTTCATTATAGCATGGGACTGAAAGATACATAGAGCAAAACGAGGAGAATCTGGGCAGAGTACAGTTTTGCACAAAAGGGACTCCATGAATTGAACTGTCCCTTCTTCATTGCCCATGGGTATAATCAAGTTGCAAAAGGTACCACACTAAACGGCAAAGGAGTTGATGCCGTATTTTGGACGAACGCAGTACACGGATTCTGACCCTGCTTCATGAGGCAGCCGATTATGTATCACTGGAAGAACTGATGCAGAAGCTCGGTATCTCCAGACGAACCGTTTATTATGATATGGAAAAAGTAAACGACTGGTTGAAAGCGGTTCATCTTCCACCGGTTCAATATGTCAGGACAGCAGGCTACTATTTGCCTGATGAGAGTCGGGCGGGTCTGCCGAAGCTGGCGGGGAAGCCTCATGCACAGCAGTACTATTTGTCTCCACGAGAACGACTGGCCTGGATCTCGCTTTATCTGTTATCGGCTGTGGGGCCGCTTTTTGTACAGCATTTGACACATCTACTGCAGGTTAGTCGGGGAACTGTGCTCAAGGATTTGAATAGCGTCCGTCAGGAGATAGAGGGCGCGAGACTCAAGGTAACCTATGATCGCAAGCGAGGTTATGGTGTGCAGGGGCAAGAGCGTGACAAGCGGAAGCTGCTGAGCTATTACTTCGGGCAAATCTTCGGCAATGCTAGCTGGGAACAGGCGCTTGACCCGAACCAGGAATCCGAAAGCCACGAGCTTGCCGCGGTCTTGTTTCCGACCATGAAAGCGGACGATCTGAAGCGGGTTTATCGCTTGATCTCGGATAGTGAAATAACGCTGGGCGTAGATTTGACGGATGAGATGTTGTTTAATTTGACGGCACGCTTCCTGCTATATATACGGCGGATACAGGCAGCACAATGGATCTCAATTGATGAGGATGAGCGAAGCGTACTGCATAGAACGCCTGAGTTTGAAGCTGCTGCGCGTATTGCGGAGGGACTCGGTCCCCTGTTTGGCATCTCTTTTCCGGATGAAGAAGTTTGTTATTTTGCAATGCACCTGCTAGGAGCGAGAGTGAACCGGATGGAACAGGTGACCGGATCCGAAGAGGTACTCAAGCAGCTCCGGCAACGTTACCCAGCAGATGATCGATGATTTTCAACGATATGCCTGTGTATTTCTGCCGAACCGGGAAGCCATGGAGGAACATCTTCTGGTCCATTTGAAACCGGCTTATTACCGGATCCTGTACGGACTCGATCTTGAAAATCCGCTGCTCGAAAATATCCTTACCAAGTACAGGGAAGTGTTCGAGTTAACCCGGCGTTCCGCGGCGCCGTTCGAGCGATTGGTTGGTCGCAAACTTGATGATAACGAAATTGGATACCTCGCCATGCATTTCGGCGGCTGGCTGCGCAGAGAGAACACGAAGCCGGCCGTGAGGCGGCAGGGCGCCATCGTCTGCGTCAACGGTATTTCCGCTTCACGGATGCTGAAATCGCAGCTGGAGAACTTATTCTCGGCTGTGGATATATCAGCGGTGCTCTCGCTGCGCGATTACGAGTCATTTCATGAAGAGCGTGTCGATTTTATATTCTCGACGGTACCTCTACCGGACAGCAAAGTGCCCGTTCTCTTGGTGAATCCGATTCTAAGCGACAAGGATAAGGAGCACCTGCTGAACCAGATCAGCATGGTTGCCGGCCGTAAATCAAGAACTCAGGCCAATACAGTTCAGGCATTGCTGGACATTGTCCATAAATATGCCGCGGTAAAGGATGAGGCGGGACTTGCGGAGGAGCTTAACCACTACTTGTCCGTAGGAAAAACGTGGCTGAGCGAAGCGCGCAAGCCTTCTCTGTCGGATTTGCTTACCGAACGCATGATTCGAGTAAAGAGAGAAGCTGCTGACTGGCGGAGCGCTATACGTGAAGCCGCAGAACCTCTGCTTGAAGATGGGCATATCGATGGAGCTTACATCGATGCGATGATCTCCAAAGTGGAGGCGCTCGGTCCTTACATCGTTGTTGCGCCTGGTATCGCGATTGCACACGGCAAGCCGCAGGATGGAGTTCGGCGGCTGGGAATCAGCTTGCTGCGGCTGGAGCAGCCCGTCGCCTTCTCAGAGGAACCCCGCCATCAGGTTCAAATTATTCTGGTGCTGGCGGCGATTGACGGTGAGTCTCACCTGAAAGCGCTGTCGGAGCTGACACTCCTGCTCGGCGAGAAGGAGAACTTGACCAGACTGAAAGAGGCCAAGACGAAGGAGCAAATACTGCAGCAATTGCAAAGCAGTCATTAGCGCCAATTTAGCGCCAATTAGAATACCGGATTTGGGAGAGATGAGAGATGAAATTTTTAGAACCGTCACTAATTGCCCTGGATGTAGAAGCCGAGACGGCCGAAGAAGCAATCCGCTTAGCGGGAGGACTTCTTACGAATGCGGGAACGACGGAAGAACGTTACGCCGACGCTATGGTAGCATCCTACCGTGACAAAGGCCCGTACTTTGTTCTTGCGCCCCATGTCGCTCTTCCGCATGCCCGTGCGGAGGACGGGGTGAAGGAAGCGTCGGTCTCGCTGCTTAGATTGAAGAACCCCGTTGTATTTGGCCATGCAGCCAATGATCCGGTACAGCTCGTATTCGCCCTCGGCGGCTCCACGAGTTCGGAACATATAGCCATGCTGCGCAAGCTGACTACGCTGTTAAGCAACCCGGACAATCTGGAACAATTCAAGCAAGCCGCTGATGTGGAGACAATCCAACAACTTATTAGGGGGAACGAAACATGAAAATTTTATGCGTATGCGGTTTAGGACAAGGAACGAGCCTGATTCTGAGAATGAATGTGGAGAATGTACTGAGCGGCATGGGAGTCAATGCCGATGTCGAGCATACGGACGTCTCAACGGCCTCCGGAACAGCAGCCGACTTTATTATTACAAGCAACGAGCTGGCACAAAGCCTTCAAGGGCATGAAGCCAAAGTTGTTATCGTCAATAACTATTTTGACAACAACGAAATCAAACAGAAGCTGGAAGAAGTACTGTAAACCATTAGAAAGGGAGAGGGCTTATGGACGTACTTTATTGGATTGCCACCAACATTTTTGGAACGCCGGCCATTCTGCTTGGATTTATCGTTCTGGTAGGTCTTCTGCTTCAGAAGAAATCAACGAGCCAACTCGTAAGCGGCACCTTTAAAGCGATCATCGGTTTCCTTATTATCGGTGCAGGATCTGATGTCATCGTGAAAGCCTTGAACGTATTTGAGCCGATGTGGAAAGAAGTTTTCGGTTTGGAAAGCGGGTCCCTCGGTACCTTCATGGGGCAGGAAGCTTTCAATTCCAAATTCGGCAGCGCCGTCACTCTCGCCATGCTGTTGGGCTTTCTGATCAACGTTGCGCTGGCACGATTCACCCGGTTTAAGTTTATTTACCTGACCGGACATATGATGTTCTGGACCTCGACTATTTTTGCAGGTGTCATCGTTCATGCTGCCAGCGGTATTTCGATCTGGAAGCTGGTTCTGATGATTGCGGTTGTCCTGGGTGTGTACTGGACATTTCAACCGGCGCTGGTTCAGCCGTTCCTGCGTAAAATTACGGGCAACGATAACATCGCGCTGGGTCACACCTCGGCCTCGGTTGCCCTGCTTGCTGCCTTGTTCGGCAAATGGTTCGGGAACAAGAACAATGACTCCGAGAAAATTAAAGTGCCGAAGGGCTTCGAGTTTCTTCGCGATTCCAATGTTATCACTGCGCTCAGTATGGGAATTTTGTTTCTGATCGGAGCGGTTATTTTATCGACAAAAGGCACGCCTGCAGCGGCCGAGCTGATTAAACAATCGGGTGACCAGAACTTCATAATCTACTCCATTATCCAATCGTTCACGTTTGCAGGGGGAATCGCCATTGTTCTGATGGGGGTGCGGATGTTTATCGGCGAGCTGGTTCCGGCCTTCAACGGAATTGCTACCAAACTGGTACCGGGCGCTAAACCTGCACTGGATGCACCTGTTGTATACGCTTATGCGCCGAATGCGGTCGTTCTCGGTTTCCTGGGAGCTTTTGCGGGTGCCATCATCTGGCTGCTTGTTCTTGGCAATACCGTTTCCTACATCTTCGTGCCGACGATGATTGTGTTGTTCTTTCACGGGGCAACGGCGGGCGTATTCGGGAACTCGACAGGCGGAGTCAGAGGGGCCGTCATGGGCGGCTTCATCACGGCAACTGTTGTGGCATGGGGACAATTCCTGATGGTGCGTTTCTTCATTGGCTCGACGGTGCCGGATACGGCCATGTGGGCGGCCGATTCCGATATGTTCATCATCGGACCGATTCTGAGTTTCCTGGCGAAGCTGTTCTTTTAACCATCCTGTTGCAAAAACGATGGAGTGTCTTAGCGGCTTGACTGTCTGAAGATTACAGATACAAAGGAGCAGGAGGGATTGTATCCGCGAGTTCAACTTCCGCTATATGCGGTCAATCCCTTCAGCTGCTTGCCTAACAATGAGTGGAGGAGATACGATATGGACTTTATTCGTACCTTACATGGAGATATCAGCAAGGAGGAGCTGGGCTTTACGTATTCCCACGAGCATATTGTCTGCCGCCCGGCCTACTGGCAGGAACGGGGAGAGGACGATTTGCTTCTGGACGACAAAGAGAAATCCAAGCGGGATGTACTTGACTTCAAACAACACGGCGGTCGATCAATCGTGGATGCTACAGCCGTCGATTACGGACGGGATGTTCAGGCAGTACAGGAAATCGCAATCGAAACCGGTATTCATATTGTGGGAACGGCGGGTTTCAACAAGAGTTTCCTATGGGATGCCCAAATCAAGGAGGAGCTTAAGCCACTGACTGGCGATTATGCCAGCTACGCGCAGTGGATTGAAGCAAAAAGCATCAACGAACTGGCGGATTTCGTCATTCGGGAAGTGGAGGAAGGGCTTGAAGGCACGCCTTTCAAAGCGGGTCAGGTTAAATTCGGGACAGGCTATAACCGCATCACACCTCTGGAGGAGAAGACGCTGCGCGCTGTAGCACGCGCTCACCATGAGACGAAAGCACCGATCCACTCCCATACTGAGGTCGGGACGATGGCGCTTGAGCAAATAGATTTGCTCAAAAGCGAAGGCGTGGAGCTGTCCTATTTAAGCTTGGGGCATATGGACCGCAATCCAGACCCCTACTACCATGAGCAGATCGCCTCAACGGGAGCTTACATGAGTTTTGACGGCATCGGCAAAATCAAGTATGCACCGGAAAGCTCCCGGATCTCGCTTATTCTGGAGCTTGTCCGCAAAGGCTACGAGGATCAGATTCTCATCAGTGGAGATACCGCCCGAAAAACCTATTACAAGCATTACGATCACGGTCTTGGACTGGAATACATTATCTCCAGGTGGGTGCCGCGCTTTGTGGATGAGGCGAACCGCTGCGGTTTTGACGGCCGGAAGCTGGTGGAGAAATTTTTCGTAAGCAATCCGGCCAGCTGCTTCTCATTTAAAAAATAAGGAGTGCGCCTACTATGAAATTCGAACTCGAAAATTCGGCTGAGGTGAAGGATAAAATCCGTAGGCTTGGCGCTGCCATCCTGCCGATCGGCGCCGTTGAAGCGCATGGTCCCCATCTGCCGCTGGGTACGGATAATCTCCTCGCGGCCAGACTGGCGGACAAATTGGCAGAGCGGACGGACAGCTTTGTACTGCCGACCCTCCCATATGGTCAAGTGTGGAGCCTGCGTAATTTCCCGGGAAGCATCAATGTGTCAAACGAAGCGCTCATTCGGCTGCTTGCCGATATCGGGGAGAGTTTATATCAGCAGGGATTCCGGATCTTCATCATGGTCAACGGCCATCTGGGTAATGCCGCTGCGCTGAAGGAAGCCGCAAGAATTTTATACGAACGGGTCCCCGCATTGAAGGTATTCTATTTCTTTTATCCAGGCACGAAGGAAATAACAGCGGAAGTACGGGAAGCTTCGGCTGCTCACGGCACCTATATGCATGCCGATGAAATTGAGACATCCTACATGCTCTACCTCGCGGGCGAGTATGTAGACATGAGCAAGGCCATCGACGGTGCTCCGCACATCCCATTCGATGCGGATTTCACGCCTACACCGTGGGAGGAGATGACGGCCTCCGCCGTACTCGGTGATGCAACCCTGGCAACAAGGGAAAAGGGTGAGCGGATTATCCAGCGGAGCCTGGATGTCATGGCTGAAATGGTTCTCCGGGCGAAAAAGGCGTTATGAGCCGAACCGGTCCGATTCGATACGATCCGATTACGAGACTGCAATAAGCACAAATGAATACACGAACAACGAGGTGAAAGCGATCATGATGAACACCTATTTTGATATAATCGGCAAGTTGTTTGACAAAGTCCGAACCGAACAGGCCAAGCCGATCCGTGAAGCTGCGGAGAAGGTGGCGTATTGTATACAGCAGGGCGGTATCATTCATTTGTTCGGCTGCGGGCATTCGCATATCTTGACAGAGGAAGTCTTCTACCGGGCAGGCGGACTCGTGCCGATATCTCCGATTCTTATAGAGAAGCTGATGCTGCATGAAGGCGCGGTACGTTCGTCGGAACTCGAGAGACAAAACGACCTTGCCGCCGAATTCATGAGGAAGCAGGATATCCGCAAGGACGAGGTGGTATTCGTCCTGTCTACCTCGGGCCGCAATCCCGTTCCGGTGGACGTCGCTTTGATGGCAAAGGAGAAGGGAGCCTTCACTGTAGGCATGACCTCACTGGAATATTCCATGAGCCAGCCGTCCCGCCACCGCAGCGGCAAACATCTGGCGGATGCCGTTGATCTGGTGATCGATAATTTCTCGGTCAAAGGAGATGCCGTATTGAGCCATCCGGGCCTCCAGGTGCCGTTCACGCCGAGCTCGACCGTAGTCGGTGCCTTGATATTGAACGCCCTGTTCGCCGAATCCATCGAGATTATGATTGAAGCAGGGTTTAAACCTCCTGTATTTCTTAGCGGAAATGTTGACGGCTCCGATGAGCATAACCAAGCGTTGATCGAGGTTTATAGAGAACGGATAGCCTTATTGGCCTGATGATGGAGAACCATGCGATTTAGGCCATAATACTTGATTGCCAAACTACACAATATAGCAGGCCGCCTGGCAAGGATGAATCAGATACGGGCAGGCCGTACAGGATGAGGAGGAACGACATGTTTGCACAAACCGTAACCATACAGAATGAGCAGGGCTTTCATGTCCGTCCGGCACAGCTTTTCTCTGAAAAAGCAGGACAATATGAGGCAGAGGTACGTCTAATGACAGGAGAAGGACGTGCCGCTGATTGCAAAAGCATGCTGGAGCTGATGACACTCGGCATTGAGCGAGGAGCTGTCGTGAGCATTGAAGCGAGCGGGGATGGAGAACAGGAAGTCGTCGAAGCTTTGGTACAGCTCGTCGTAAGCAAGTTTGGTGAAGGGTGATGAAGAGGCAGGAAATTCAAGGAATCGGCGTATCGGAAGGAATTCGGATAGCCAAGGCATACATCTACAAGCCTGCGCAGGATGGCGGAACAGTTGACTCTCCCGTAAGCCAGCTGGATACCCCGGCGGCGGTCGATGCAGAGCTTCATAAACTTCGGAAGGCTAAAGCCGACTGCGCGGAACAACTGGAGGAGCTGACGCAGAAAGCAACGAAAGCTGTTGGCGAGGAGCAAGCGGGCATTCTTGCGGGACAGCGAAAGCTTCTGGACGATCCTGCCTTCTATCCGAAGATGGAAGCCCGGGTCCGAGAGCATCTGGAGCCTGCGCCGCGGGCCGTTGCCGAAATCGTCGGTCAGGTCGCTTCGCTGTTGGAAGACATGAACAACGATTACATGAAGGAGCGCGCCGCAGACATTCGCGATATCGGCAGCCGGCTTCTTGCCTGTCTATCGCCGGGGCATACGCACGGTCTTACCGGAATCACCGGACAGGTCATTCTGGTGGCTGACGATCTGGCACCGTCGGATACGGTGCAGCTGGACCCTGCCTTGGTGGTCGGTTTTATTACCCGAACCGGAGGTGCCACCTCGCATACCGCTATCCTTGCGCGGTCGCTCGGTATTGCCGCTGTCGTCGGCGCAGGTGACGGCGTCGAGGGTATCAAGGACGGCGATACGCTCGTCCTTGACGGGGCCGCCGGGCTCTGTATTGCCCGGCCGCAAGAAGCGGAAGCGGAGCAGTACCGGCTCCGCATGTTGCGGGACCTCGAGCGCAGCCAGTCGCTCGAGGCGTACGCGGCGCGGCCGGCAGTGACTGCCGACGGCGCGCGCGTGGAGCTCGCGGCGAACATCGGCAGACGCCGCGGTAAGCCGGGGCCGCCGTCCTGCAGGGCGCGGACGGCGTGGGATTGTTTCGCACGGAGTTCCTGTTCATGAACGCCCAGGCCATGCCGGGCGAGGAGGAACAGTTCCGTGCATACCAGGAAGCGGCCCGCATCATGGAGGGCCGCCCCGTGATCATCCGCACGATGGACATCGGCGGAGACAAGGAGCTGCCGTATCTGCAGCTGCCGAAGGAGGCGAACCCGTTCCTCGGCTACCGTGCGATACGTGTGGGGTTAGTCCGTGAGGACCTGCTTCGCACGCAGCTGCGTGCGGTGCTGCGGGCCAGCGCCTTCGGCAAGGTGAAGGTCATGTTCCCCATGATCTCCGGCCTGCAGGAATGGAGACAGGCCAGAGGAATTCTGACGGAAGTGCAGGCTGAATTAAGGCAGGAGAGCCTTCCGTTCGACGAGAATATGGAAGTGGGCATTATGGTTGAGATTCCTTCAACGGCCGTATTGGCAGGACTTTTTGCAAGTGAAGTAGATTTCTTCAGCATCGGTACGAACGATCTCGTTCAGTACACGGTAGCAGCAGACCGTATGAATGAATATGTGGCTCACCTGTACGATTATTTCCATCCAGCTGTGCTGCAGTTAATCCGCACGGTCATTGAGGCTTCCCATGCGGCCGATAAATGGACCGGCATGTGCGGCAGCATGGCGGGTGATCCCTTGGCCGCACCACTCTTACTCGGTCTTGGGCTGGACGAATGGAGCATGGAGGCCGGCTGTCTCAGCCGGATGAAGGAGACGCTTGCAGGCCTGGATCGCGGGGAATGCCGCGAGCTGGCAAAGCGCATTCTTCTTCTCGACACCCCCCAAGCCGTTCGTCAGGCGCTGAAGGACTTTCATAACGCCAAACTCAACAAACTGTATGAAGAAGTATGACAGACCACTGTCATACTTCTTTTTTTATATTTAATGATAGCCGGGGGTAGAATTGCTCTCGCGCATTACTTTATGACTGCATCATCGACCAAGGCATCCATATTGTATATTCCATATAAAAGGAAGGTTGTATTTAAACCATGGAAATTGAAAACTTGCTTGCAATTACTTCGAGAGCAGAATTGAGGAGTTGGCTGCTGGAGAATAGCCTTACTGAAAAAAGCTGCTGGGTCGTGGTCAGTATGACGCCAAACCCGGATGCAATCTTGTATTTGGACGCAGTCGAGGAAGCCTTGTGTTTTGGATGGATTGATGGAGTCAAGAAGAAAATACCTGGGGCGGGAGTGGTGCAAAGACTGTCTCCTAGAAGCAGGAAAAGTTCATGGACGGAACTGAATAAAGAGCGTGTCCGCCGTCTTGAAAAATTGGGGTGGATGAGAGATGAAGGAATAAAGGTTCTTCCTGATATGGATCCGGATGCTTTCGTAATAGACAATGTGATTATGCAAAGGCTTAAAGAGGACAGGGAGGTGTACGCAAATTTTGTGGCATTTCCATCACTTTATCAAAGAGTGCGGATCGACACAATACAAAGCAACAAAGATGATCCCGAATTGTATATGAGCAGATTAGACAAATTGATAACAAACACGAAAGAGAATAAAATGTACGGTCAATGGCATGATGACGGACGTCTTCTGGGTTATTAACATGCACCCGCTTGTTTAGCTAATGAGGATTATCGCCGCATAATGGAATTTAAGATAGAAGAAAACAACGTACTCTTTAGGAGGGAGTTCGTTGTTTTCGTTCGAGGAATCTCTCTATTTATTCATCTGATCTGTCAATTCCGTTCGGCTCGTTCTAATTATGATTTCCGGAATAACGAGCAGCAGCGCTATTGAAGCGTAAATGCCGATGGTGTAGCTCGCAGCGTATTCGAGCCCGAGTCCCTGATGAAATAGGGAAGTGATCAGATGAATGAACATGTTCGTGAAACAAAAGGCGTAACTTCGGATCATCCAGTTCCGGTGCCGGATTATTCGTTTCTTTTTGATCTGGATGAGAGCAGTGATGGTGATAAACAGCCATAACATATTTAGCGCGTTGAATCCCCAACTGCTAATTTTTCCGTTGGTGGCGTAAGGAGCCATATAACCGGAAGTCAGAACAACAAGCAGCACGGACACGATGTAGATATAGCCGTTGATGCGATGAAATCTGCGGCTTTTTTCGAAAATCCGATTAGAAAAGTTGACCAGTCCCGATGCCATGGCGAGGCAGGCAAATGCAACATGAACGTACATGACATTTAACCACACCGGAAGATTCAGCTCGCGCTTCAGCCCGGTTTTGCGGCTCAAGAACCCCGTCGCTCCCGGATCAATCCAATAGTTTTTTACCAAGGCATAAAAAATAAAAATAATACTGACACAGGCCAACAAACGGTATAATGTTTTCCGTTTCTTCATGTAATCCAAAACCCCCGAGACTCTACTATGATTATGGATGGGACATCCCTGCGCTAGGACACCCGGTTCCCTGTTAATTTGGAGGAGGGGAGCACCCCTGCCTTGGCAATTCCGGTCATGCGGTCTCCGTCAACTTCAACTTCGAATTTCAAGTTCAAGCGCATGGGTTTCGTGATTCGAAGCGACCAGGACAGCTTGTTGTCGATAAACACGGGGTTCGCGAAAGGGATGGTTTCTTCGCCTTGCACTGCCGTTCCCATAATTTTATCTGAGCCCACCGCTATCGAGAGTTTAACCTCCATATTCCCGAGAGGTGTTGCGATCGTAGCATCCCAATCTCCGTTGAAGGCTGAAGTTTGTGTAATGTCATTAGGCATGATCCCGAGAGTCGAGGTCGCAGGGCTCACTTCTATGTTCGATTCTTCGCTCGTCGACACCATAGGAGTGCTAGGGGTCATTCCCGTCTGCCTCCAAACGGTTCCTCTTCGTTCATATTCAAACAGCTGCTCTACGGCGTGTGCGATTTGCGGTCCCAGTTCACGCTCCACCAAATATAGCGCGACATCAAGTCCCGAGGTCACGCCGCCGCCGGTAACGAGGTTGTCATCGTCCACGACGCGTGCCCATACGGGAATTGCCCCGGTTGCTCCCAGCAAATCCATCCCCAGGTGATTCGTTACCGCCGGTCTGCCTTCCAGCAACCCTCCCATGGCAAGTAACATGGAACCGCCGCATACCGTAGCTACTATGATGTCTTTTTGTACAAGAGCCTGACGGATCAGACCGGTTAATTCGGTCTGCATCGCCCGGTTCAGAATAGCCGGGATCGATTGGGGGCCATCTCCCGTGACGTCGCCGGATGCACCAGGCACGAGAATGATGCCCGCACGATCCGGATTCAGTCTGCCAGTCGCTTCGATTCTCAATCCATTGATACCGCTGGCCACGGACCTAGCTCCCTCAGCCGTGACTAGCTCTACGCTTAATTCGTTCTCGACATGCATGGCAGCGGCGCAAAAAACTTCGTATGGTGCAATGGCATCCAGAAGGTCAAAGCCATCAAATAACACAATTTGAATGGTAAGCATACATACATCCTCCTCGTCTTTTTTATCCAGTGTCTGCGCTGGCAAGCGAAATATAAAGTCACCCGTGTCCGCAAGGAGAAGCATAACAAACGAATATCTCAAACAACGTCGTAAAAAAGTCACAAAACCATAAACATCTCATCACAAAATGCAAATCCACATGGGCTCTGGAAGAAAAAATGATAAACTAGAATGCAAAAGGTGGGGTATGCATGAGTGTATATCATACGGTGCTTGTGGTAGACGATGACCAAAGCATCGTTGAACTATTGAGGGATTTTCTGGAGAATGATAACTTTCACGTAATGACCGCAGGTGATACCGAGCAAGCATGGGACATGTTCAAACAACAACCCGTTCATTGCATCGTGCTGGACATCATGATGCCGGGTCAGAACGGATTTGAGTTATGCCGCCGGATTCGAGGGGAGAGCAGCGTTCCCATCCTTTTCTTGAGTGCTCGCAGCCATGATGTGGACAAGATTCGGGGTTTGACGCTCGGCGGCGATGATTATATCGTCAAAACAGCTTCGCCTGGTGAAATTGTTGCCAGAGTCAAAGCCGTTCTAAGGCGCTCTGCTTCACCGCAGCCAGTGGAGGGAAGGGTCTTGGACTACGGCCGTTTCAAGATGAATCTGTCTGCAAGAGAAGTCGTAGTGGAAGGTAAGAACGTTGTGCTTACACCCAAGGAATATGAGCTGTTGCGTTTATTTGCCGAGCACCCGAGGCATGTTTTCTCATATGAACAATTACTTGAGAAATTTTGGGGTGGCGTGGGCGACAGGCACACTATTCGAGTCCATCTGAGCCGACTTACGCGAGAAAATCGAATCCGATCCGAACCATCCGCAACTTTTGGTCAACGTATGGGGAGTCGGGTATCGCTTTGAGGGAGGATAGTATGAAGCTTCGCATTCGTACGTTTACGATACTTTGTTTATTCTTCTTGCTTACAGTGCCGTGGATATTCTTTCTCACCGCTAACTTTGTCGAGACGCAAACGCTTAGCATCTCAAAAAGCCATCGGTTAAACGAGGAGCTGCAGCGGCAAATAACCGAAACGATTCATATGATTGAAGCAAACTCGGACCAATGGGAGGACCCCGATTGGCAGCATCGATTGATTACCCATCTGCAAAAAACCGAGATGGATGTAGTGATTCAATCAGCGTCAAACTCGGAGATTTATCGTTCAAATCCAGAGCGCCGGAGCGCTTTGTCATCTACTGAACAATTCTCTATCATCGAAGACGGGCAGCTCCTGGGAAGGGTGAGTGTTTATCTCCCCAGATCAACTTCAGTACAGATGATGATGGCTTTGATCGGACTGCTGCTTGCTTTTGTTGTTATTGGTATGACCATGAGAAGGTTCCTTCTGAAACCTTTGGAGAGGATGAGCAAGGCCGCGAGGCAACTTGCGGAAGGCGATTGGGATGTATTGCTGCCCACGTCCAGCATCACGGAAATCGCCGAAGTGCGGGACGGCTTTGAGGTTATGGTGAAAGGGCTTGAGTTATCTTATCGGAAACAAACGGAATTGGAGGAGGAACGACGATTCGTGATTGCTGCCGTCGCGCATGATTTACGTACGCCATTGTTCGCCTTGCGCGGTTATTTGGATGGATTGGAGCAAGGGATTGCCCAGTCACCGGAGAAAATAGCCAAATATATAGCGGTATGCAAGGAGAAATCGGCTCAATTGGATCGATTGGTTGAAGACCTGTTCACGTTTACAAAGATGGATTATTTCGAGACGCAGCTTAACAACAAAACGATGGATTTTGCACACATACTCCAGGAGTCGATCAACAGTCTGACCCCGCAGGCTCGAGAGAAACATATATCGCTGTCAACTGACTTTACGCACAATTGTTTCATTAGCGGTGATAGGCATCTATTGGAGCGTGCGATGAACAATATTCTTGAAAATGCCGTCAGACATACACCCTCTGGGGGTGAAATTGATGTCCATTGCCACAGAGACGATCAGTATGTCAGGTTTACGATACGCGATAGCGGAGCTGGCTTTTCTATGGAAGAACTAACCCGCGTGTTTGAACCGCTGTATCGTGGGGAAGCCTCTCGAAGCCGTTCTACCGGAGGCAGTGGATTAGGGCTTACGATCTCGCACAGAATCATGAAGCAGCACGGAGGCGAGATGGAAGCAAGCAATCATCCGCAGGGAGGGGCAGTGCTGGCAGGCTGGTTACCTGTTGCTGGTTCCAATCCGAAGGTGAAAGAGGCGAACAGCGAAATATCCGACAACTAGAGAATATATTGACGACGAAGGCCGTGTATAGCGGCTTTTTTCGTTGTGAGTCATTGGTTTGTATTTGGAGACCGAGCTTAATAAAGTCGCCATGGCAAGATCCCCCAGCGAATTATGGGAGAAGCAAATGCTTGATCCAATAACAAAAGGAAACGGGCTCTTCCTGTAAACAGGAGTCCGTTTCCTTTTTTCATCATACGTCCGTTACTTGCCAGTGTTCCGTTATAAATTCGTCTCGACCGGATTTCTCGCGATCTTCCTTGTAGTGCTTCACATTCTTCTTATGATAGTCCTGATGATATTCCTCTGCTGGATAGAACCGTTCAGCCGGAAGAATCTCCGTGACGATTGGCTTGTCAAATCGGCCGCTGTCCTCCACAGCTTTTCTCGAAGATAGGGCAAGCTCCTGCTGCCGCACGTTATGATAGAAAATGGCAGTTCGATACTGACTGCCCCGGTCGTGAAACTGGCCTTCAGGATCGGTCGGATTGATTTGTGGCCAGTAGAGTTCAAGCAGCTTCTCATAAGGAAATACTTCGGGATCAAACGTGATTTCTACCACTTCGTAGTGTCCGGTTGTTCCCTTCTTAACCTCTTCATAGGTTGGATTCGTTACGGAACCCCCTGTATACCCTGATACAATGCCATGAATGCCGGGCAGCTCCTCAAAGGGCGTAACCATACACCAGAAGCATCCGCCTGCAAAAGTAGCCTTTTCCATATGCTCAACCTCTTTCGATATCTTGTTATTGGATCTGATAGATTCGTAGAAGTTCAGTATATCAAATCCACATGAGTTGGCACAAAGGTTCTTTCGCATATTGTAGATAGCCAAAATAAGAGGCCTGAACCCAAAAAATGGTACCTGTTTATCTGATTCCGAATTCGATAGAATGAAGAGGATCTCATCTGTAAGCGTTTTCCTGAATGCGCAGAGATTGAGAATCTATCAGATTAAGGGAGGGTATTTATGAGGCGTTCTCGCACGATGGAAAGACGGTTTATGCAAAAAGCATTATGTTTATTCTTAGCAATAGGGGTCCTCGCAAGTGTAAGCCTGTGGCAGCCTGCCCAGGTTCACGGCGCGGAGGCGGCAGCCACCACGGTTACCTCTATGGATTACTTCTCAGCAGCAGACGGACCCATTATCTCCAAATCAGGGGTGGGACAGGCCAGCTACGGTTTTGTTATGCCCAAATTCAACGGGGGCACCGCCACCTGGAATGATGTTGCCCAGGACGTTGGCGTCAAAGTAAAAGTAGGCGCAAACTGGGTCGATATTGACAGTGTCAGCAGCTTTATCTATAACCAGAACTGGGGACACTGGAGTGATGGCGGTTTTACAGGATATTGGTTCACTCTCTCGGCAACGACCGAGATTCAGCTGTACTCCAAGGCGAATGGAGTCACATTGAATTACACGCTTGTGTTTCAGAACATTAACAAAACCACGATTACAGCCATGGTACCTACGCAAGGGCCACAGATTACAGCAAGCTTCACGGGTGGAGCCGGTTTTACTTACCCAACGTTCAATAACGATCCGGCTGTGACATATGAAGCTGTCGCAGATGATCTGAAGGTGTACGTAAAGCCAGTCAACAGCAGCACGTGGATTGATATCGACAACAACGCTGCCAGCGGCTGGATTTACGATCAGAACTTCGGACATTTCACTGATGGAGGCGGCGGGTACTGGTTTAACGTAACGGAGTCGATTAACGTCAAACTGGAATCGAAAACCTCGGGGACTAACGTCGTGTATACCATCACGTTTAATGAGCCTGTAAGGAATTCATATGTCATTACGCCTTATGAAGGAACAACGTTTACAGCAGATGCGAACGGCGCTATCGGCGTACCGCTGCCTAAGATCGATGGAGGTGCACCAATCGGCACGGAGCTTGACAATTTTGTATACCAAATCAACATCAACGGGCAGTGGGTGAACATGGGGGATTCGGGTCTGAGTGGATTTACATACTCCGCCAACGGCTATAACAATATGTCGGATGCCAATCAATGGGGATACTGGGCCGACCACATCTATGGCCTGTGGTTTCAGCCTATCCAGGAAGACATGCTGATCCGTATCGGCTATCCATTAAACGGGCAAAAGGGTGGCAGTCGTGGGCAGCAATTATGTTAACTATACGTTTATTGGCAATCCCAATGCGCCACGCCCGGATGTCAGCGACCAAGAAGACATTGTCATCGGAACGCCGAGCAATCCGGCCATCGACGGCATGAATCTCATCTGGCAGGACGAATTTAGCGGGACTTCGCTGGATATGAGCAAATGGAATTATGAGCAGGGCTATTATCTCAATGATGTATCCGAATACATGGGGTTGGGGCAATGCGGAATTGCAGCACTATACTGACAGTGCGCAAAATGTATTCGTGCAGGATGGAAAGCTGAACATTCGGGCTTTGAATGATCCGAAATCTTTCCCGCAGGATCCAAACCGGTATGCACAGTACTCATCCGGGAAAATCAACACGAAAAATCATTTCACCCTTACCTATGGCCGGGTTGACTTCCGTGCCAAGCTGCCAATAGGCAATGGCATATGGCCGGCATTGTGGATGCTTCCGCAAGACAGTCCCTACGGAACATGGGCTGCATCTGGCGAAATCGATGTAATGGAAGCGAGAGGAAGATTGCCTGGCTCGACGAGCGGGGCCGTTCACTTCGGTGGGACATGGCCGGCGAACCGGCATATTTCTGGCGAATATCATTTCCCTCAAGGGCAGACCATCAACAATGACTATCATGTATATTCTGTAGTCTGGGAAGAGGACAACATCAAATGGTATGTAGATGGCAAGTTCTTCTTCAAAGTGACGAACGAGCAATGGTATTCACTGGCCGCACCAAATAATCCGAACGCACCGTTCGACCAGCCTTTCTATCTCATTATGAATTTGGCGCTCGGCGGGAATTTTGACGGTGGCATCTCCCCGGGGCCGTCTGATATCCCTGCTACGATGCAGGTTGATTACGTGCGGGTCTATAAGGAGAACGGCGGATCGAATCCTGGAAATGTTCCGGTGACCGGCGTAACCTTGAATCCTGCGACTGCGCAGGTGGAAGTGGGACAAACCCTTCAGTTAAACGCCAGCACAGCACCGTCGAATGCTTCGAACAAGCAGGTCACTTGGTCCGTATCGGGCTCCGGTATTGCTTCCGTTAGTCAGAACGGGCTTGTGACCGGGCTTGCTCCGGGCACGGCAACCGTAACGGCGACAACCGTTGACGGCAATCATACAGCGGCTTCCACCATCACGGTTGTGCCGGAACCATCCACCGTCATCATCATTGGCGATGAGGTGCGGGGTCTGAAGAAAACCGGCGATGACTTGCTGTTTTATGTCAATGGCGCAACCTTTGCTGATCTGCACTATAAGGTCAATAACGGAGGGCAGTTGAACGTAGCCATGACTCCGACTGGAAACGGCAATTATACGTATCCTGTGAAGAATCTGAAACATGGGGATACTGTCGAGTACTTCTTTACGTATAACCCGGGACAAGGAGCTCTGGACACCCCTTGGTTCACCTATGTCCACGGGGTAACTCAAGGCACACCGGAGGTAAACCCGACAGCTTCGGAAAGATCAGGCTGCTGCTGAAACAGCAATTCCTTCCGAGCAGCGGGAGAGCCATAACCATATGCTCTCGCGCGTATCGTTCAGAATAGCCATTCGTGTCAGGCAGACAACTTTATAAAAAGCTTCTCTAAGCAGCCTTAGTTCGGATCTTGACCGGACTAAGGCTGCTCATTTGTGCTTCAAGTTATGTACGAGTGAAATGGAGTTCTCATGCAAGGAAGCTTTTTCTGCTTGCCTGAAGTGAGGCTGAGCTTTCTATCCCATAAAACAGAAAACCGCTCCGTATGGAACGGAGCGGTATCATAGAGTTTCTTCAGCCTGCATGTTGAGGGAGAGAATGAGCGAATTCAGAGGCTGTCATGTCGTTACTGAATAGTTTCTGGTGTATGAACAGGAACGAATCGGGCATGGGTAGCTTGCTCAAAGGAATAGGCAAGATCAAGAAGCTTTTGCTCACTGTATGCCGTACCGAGGAACGAGATGCCCACGGGTACTCCTGCTTCCACTGCTCCTGCAGGGACGGTGATTTCAGGGAAGCCTGTTGCTGATGCCACATAACTTGCGGCATAGGTGTCATATGCTTCACAGATATAAGTAGGATCTTCTTTGTCAAAACGGTTCGAAGCCGGGCAGGACATGGTAGGAAAGACAATTGCATCAAGTTTGTTGTCCTTCATTATTTTCGTGATTTCCTCACGGGTCTTCGGAATTTCTTTGTTCATGATGTTCTTGTATTCTTTGGAATACAGCGTATCCGCTTGTGCCAATGCTGTCTTCAAGCCTTCCAGACGTGCGGGGTTAACAGGCGTCTCCGAGTTCAATACTTCAGGAGACTCACTAATGTCAATCACGTCCTGCAGCGTTTTGGGTGCGCCAGCAGGAAGGAAACTTAAGAATTTTTCAAACTGGCTTTTGAATTCGGCATCCCCGATCGGTCCAAGCACCGGAGTCCAGAGGTATTTGGTTTGATTGGAGAACGATACAGGTACGACAACCGTTCCCATACTTTTCATTTTCGCGATTGCTTGATTTGTTATCGTATCCACTTCGACATTGTCACCGAAGAAATCAGTTGCGACCCCAATGCGTGCATGCTTCAACGAAGAAGAATCTAATGCTTTGGTGTAGTCTTGAACATGCTGTTTCGCAAATTTTGTTGCTTTATCTTCTTTATCTGTTCCAGCCATCGCAGTGAGTACTAAGCCAGCGTCCTTCACACTCGCGTGCCATAGGGCCCGTTACGTCCAGAGAGAGTGAGCTAGGAATCACGCCGCTAGCGGCTGGTCAATCCCATAGTTGGTCTGATACCAACAAGGCCGGTAACATTAGCTGGACCTCTGACCGAACCGGAAGTATCCGTTCCAAGCCCGAATACGGCAAAATTAGCCGCAACAGCTGCAGCACTGCCACTGCTGGACCCCGAAGCATCACGATTCAGATTATAAGGATTGATTGTTAAACCGCCCATGGAGCTATAGCCCAGTCTTCCGTAGGAAGCGGCAAGCTCAGACATGTTTGTTTTGGCAATTACAATAGCCCCGGCATCGACAAGCTTCTGTACGGTGAATGCATTCTTGGTTGGATATGCATTCTTCAGAGCAACGGATCCGCCTGTTGTCGGCATGCCCACGACGTCGTAATTATCCTTAACGACAAAAGGGATGCCATGCAGTTTGCTTCTTGGACCTTTCTTTTTAAGTTCAGTATCCAGAGCTTTTGCTGTTTCAAGCGATTTGTTGTTAATTGTAATAATGGAATTTATAGCGGGACCTTGTTTGTCAAAGGCCTCAATACGCTCCAGATAATATTCTACGAGTTCTTCCGATGTAATTTGCTTCGTTTTCAAAGCAGTTGCGACTTCATCAATACTTTTCTCAAACGGATCAAACGCCTGTTTCTTTATTTCGGCACTTGCATGATTCCATGGAAAAATGGCTGCAATTAACAAAATAGCTAATAATACTTTGAAATTTAAAATTCTTTTACTCAAGTGTCTTACCTCCTGATGTTTGTATAGTACAAATTACTCATTATGTTTCTCTCTCTCCCTATATAAATATCGTTATTAATAGTGTGAAAATGAATAGTATCCAACCAAAGTCTTAAAAATTTGTGAACAATTCGACAAATTTTAACAAAATCCACTCCTTCTGCCGATAGAATGTAAGGACACATACATAAATGTTTAACACTGGAGGAGAAGCAACATGAGAGAAACTGGAGGAGAAACAACATGAGAAAGAAATTGCAATGGAATTTAAAGCTTCAACTATTGGTTACGATGGTCGTCATGGTATTGATATCGACATTATCACTTGGCCTCGCGATAGACCAAAAAGTTAAGAATGACATGGAAAATAATTTCTATGAAGCCACTCGTAAGGAAATTAAGCAAGTTAGTGGTGCTATGAACCTATACTTTAATACGGTAAATGAATCGGTTGAATACTTCGCTAATCATCCTCTCACTAAGCAGATCGATAAATCCATCACCTCTTATGTGAATGAAGTAGGCCAAGACGGGACCATTCAGATGACGCCATCAAAAAAAGCAGGTTTGGAATCGGACATTTACAACTTTTTCTTGAATTATTCCAAAACACATCCGAATGTTGCTTACATCTATTTGGGAACAAAGGATGGTGGATACATTCAATGGCCGGAAGGTACTTCTAACGATAAATTCGACCCAAGACCCAGGGAGTGGTACACCCAGGCTATCGATAACCCGGATAAAGTTATGCGCACAGGTGCTTATGCTTCGTTTACCGGAAATGTTCCAATTGTCAGTTCGTCCGTTACCATCAAGGACAAGGCAGGCAACATCGTTGGTGTTCAAGGTGTAGATGTAAGCTTGGAATCACTGACGGAGACCATCAATGACATAAAAATCGGTGAAACCGGCTATGTCATTCTGGCAGACCAAAATGGTACGATTCTGGCGAATCCTAAGAACCCGGAAACGAATTTCAAAACGCTGAAGGATCTAGGAGTGAAGGAATTTACTGAAATCGACAAGTTGAAAGATCAGAATTTTGATATCACCTTGGATAACAAGAACTACACAGCCAGCGTCTTTGTATCACCGGAAACCCAGTGGAGATATATCGCGATCATGGACAAGAGTGAAATCGTGGAATCCATCAATGCAATTCAGCGAATTATTTTCATTGTTATGGGTATTATCGTCCTGATTGCCATCGGTGTCTCGTTGATTGTATCCGGCGCGATTACCAAGCCGATTCATGCTGCTGTCCATTATCTGCAGCAAATTGGCAGTGGTAATCTTGCCGCTGAAATTCCACAAGCGATGTTGAAGAAGAAGAGCGAGGTAGGCACAATGGTTCGGGCCATTGATGTCATGAAGCAGGATTTACAGAGAATAATCGGTGGGATATCGGGTTCGGTGCATATTGTCTCACAATCGGCGTCCAACCTTAAAGATGGCATGGATCAGACTCAAAAGGCTTCCTCTCAAATAACCGAGTCCATCATCCAGCTTTCTACCGCATCCAGTGAAGAAGCGAACACTGTTATGAATGGCTCTGAAAAAGTAGAAGAACTCGGCGGAGCGATCGATCAGGTCACAACATCCACTCAGGAAATACTGGATATTGCTCGACATACGGGTGAGCTTAATCAACGAGGGATTGTCATTATGCAGGAGTTGGTAGGAAGATTCAACAATACGCTGAAATCGTCAGAAGAAACAGCACTGGCCATTAATCAAGTGAATGAAAGTGCAGGTGAAATCAGCAGCATACTTGTCACAATCCTTGAAATATCCAGACAGACCAACCTGCTGGCCCTAAACGCTTCGATCGAGGCCTCCAGAGCAGGCGAGCATGGGCGTGGATTCTCCGTTGTAGCTGCCGAGATCCGCAAGCTTGCTGAGCAATCAGCTTCCGCGGTGAACAGTATTAGCTACATTATTTCAAACGTAAACAGTCAGGTAGGTGCGGCAGTTCAGGCTATCGGCACATCCCGTGAGCTCTTCAGGGATCAAGAAACGGCTGTACGGGAAACGGAATCGATCTTTAACGACATTATGGTCTCCGTTGACAGCCAAGTGGATAAAACAAGCGAGGTAGATGTTCATATCCAGTTGATGGAAGAAAAGCGGTATGCACTTACGGACGTCTTTACCAATATATCAGCGATTACTGAAGAAAATGCAGCCATTACTCAAGACGTGTCTGCGGCTGCTGAGGAGCAATTGGCTACGATTGATGACTTGGCAGATTATCTGTCTCAGCTCAAGGCACTGTCCACTGAACTGGAGGATAATGTAAAAAAATTCACCATAAATAATAAGTGATTCACTTCAGGCTAGAGAGAAGCTGTACGGCTGACCCGGTTTACATCTCTCGATATGCCTGCGAAGTAGTATTTTAGAGGAAACTCATCCTACAGCAAGCCTTGCTCTTAGCAGGGCTTGTTTTTTGTACAGCGATAGAACATCGTTAACGAGCCATTCCATTAAAATCGCAAAAAAAGAATGGAGGAATGTCGATTAGACCTGCTCTTGTTCGTTGTCTATATAACGGAGAAGTTCATTCTGCGTAGGTAAAAAGGAAAATTAAGGAGGAAGAAGATCATGATGATGATAAACAAGCAAAATTATAAGGTGATTCGTATGCTTCTGATAGGTGGAGTTATATCCACCCCGTTGTTCTATGTAGTAGCTATTATTCAATTGTTTACGCGTACGGGATTCGATATCAGGTTCCACGCTATTAGTACTCTTACTTTGGGGGATGCGGGATGGGTCCAGAGCGCTAATTTCTTCATTACTGGATTGCTTGCTGTATGTGCGGCGATTGGCGTGCGCCGTTTACTTCGTGGATTCCAGGGAGGTACATGGGGGGCTCTGCTTATTGGAATCTATGGGATTGGCATGATGATGGCGGGTCTGTTTCGACCAGACCCTGGGCTCAGCTTTCCTCCGGGTGCGCCCGCAGAAGCGCCGACATCGATGAGCGGCCAGGCAGCCCTTCACTCGGCAGCTTTTTTTACCGCCTTTATTTGCCTGATCGTGGCCAATATGGTCTTTGCACGTCGGTTTGCTTCACAAGGCGAGCGTGGTTGGAGCTTCTATTGCATTGCATCTTGCATTCTTGCGCCTGTGCTCATCATAGTAGGTTCGATGAACAGTGCTTGGATTGGCGTTATTATGGGCAGCGCCGGAATGGTTGCTTTCGGTTGGGTTTCGCTGCTTGCCGCGAAACTGCGTGCTGAAACACTCCAGGTATAAGAAGCATAAATACGAGGAGGGAATCCAAATGCAATTTAGGTTAATTGTTGATGCGATGGCGGACAAAAAAGACACAGTCAAAGGGAGTCGCTGTGCTTCCAGCTGCTGAAGTGCTTATGCGAAGGCTTGACGATAAAATGAAGCCTTCGCAGGAGCCCGGTATACAGATCATGGAGGCTGATTTGCAGGATCATCTCCACATGTTGAGAAAGAAAATATAGAATATTGGCGGCTGCCGTTATGGTAGACGGGAAGGTGACATGTAGATTTTGCGTGCATTCGTATGAATTGCCTATTGGAACAACGCATATATATTAGCTGGTGCATGAGGACCGCCGTGTCTGTATTACTCCGGCAGTAATTGTTGAAAGTCAGCAACGCAACGGTATTTATCATTGACAGAAATTGGCATGGTGAGCATAATAATTGTAACTATGGAAAAGGGAGGGGCGTCTAAGTCAGGTTAGATTTGAATGGCATTCTCTAAACGTAAGGATCGGTTGTACCCTCACACATTATCACTTTAAAGGAGTGTAGTCATGTACGATAAAATCGTAGACATTTTGTGCGCTATTAAGGAAGACCAACCGGAACTTCGCCAAATTCTGTCCCCTACCACGGAACTGAACAACGATATTGGCCTCGATTCACTCCAAATGATCCAGTTTATGCTTAAAGTCGAGGAACAGTTGAACGTTGTCATTGACTATGACCAATTCGATTACGAGCATCTCCAGTCGATCGACACCTTTATGACTTTCCTGAAAAGCTGCCAGCCTCAGGAGTTATCTTTATACGAAGATGTCCAGAAGTGAGGCCGGCTTGATGCCAACCATCGTAATGGGTACATTCGATCCCGAAACGAGGTGGAGGGATCCGAATCTAACCAGGCTGCCCGCTATGCCGGATAGAGAACGGGAATCCATAGTTCTCTGTATGGACGAGCTGCTATTTCCATTTTGCGGACCGGACGATATCCTCTACAGCCGGTGTCAAATCGATCCAGAACTGTATGAATACCTGGCCGGGTTAGGATTTTCCTTTCGAAGTCGCTATCACTTTGATTTAAGCGATGAGAAGAAGCACCTGCCAGAAGCGGACGTTTTCAAGCGGTGCATGTTCCGTCTTGCGGCGGATCAAACCCAAAATCAGATAACGGCAGACCGCATGCTGCAGGCAGTAGGTTCCGGCTATCCGGAGGCAACGGGGTTGGCGGAAATGATATCTCCCAAGCATGCTGCCGGTGGTCTGCACCGTGAAGCGGTATGGACTCACACCGTCAAACCTCTCACTCCGTACGCCATTACGGCTGATACGGAAGTTTACCTTCAAGCCGCCGGGCCCTTTAGTCCTTTGCCTGACCTTGAGACGGTTGTCCGTGTGAACTCCAAAATCTACTCCAACCGCCTGCTGGCTAGAATCGGCGAGAAGTGTTACGGCATGGAGGCGAACAGCGCGGCGGAAATGGAGTCGGCCGGAAATACGCTTCTGAAGCAGGGGCCGTATTTGCTGAAGGATCCCTTCGGTGTGTCGGGCAAGGGTAACCTGCTCATCGACGGCGAAGCCATGCAGCGAAGGATAGCGGGACATCTGGATAAACAGGAGCGGAGCGGCCTCCGCTCACAATTTCTGCTGGAGCCGCTGCTGAGGAGGGGGACCGACTTCAGTTCCCACTGGTTCATCCGGGAAAATGGTGAGAAGGATTTCATCTCCGTTCAGCGGATGATGAATCAGCAGCAGAACTACGGCGGGTCTATTAAAGCGGATGAAGCTTTGATCCGTCTTCTGGAGCACGCCGGTTATTTCGACACGATGGAAAAAGCACTCGGCATATTGGCTGAGGACGGCTACCACGGTTTCGTCTGCTTCGACTCCATGATTCTGGAGAACGGGGATGTGGTGCCGATTGTAGAGATTAACGCCCGCATGTCTATGGGCCTCATTAACGCTTATCTCAATAAAGTCTGGGAAACGCATGGCCATACCAGTTGGCTTACATTCCTGTCCCTCGGTTTACCCGAAGGCTTCGCGTTCGGGAGGCTGCTGGACGCGCTGCGCGTGTCCGGTCTTCTCTTAACTGTCCAGGAAGGGTACGGGATTGTGCCTCTTTCATCTAACACCGTAATGGTGAACGATATTCTGACCTCCCGCCGTATCACCGACGGATTGCAGAGCAAACGGGGCATGCCGAAGGGACGGCTGTATGTATCGGTGGTAGGTCGTGACAACGAGCACCGTAGTGAACTGATTAACAGGCTGAGACAGGTGCTCGCTGACTTGTCGGTTAAAGTGTACAACTAAATCGGGAACGAGGAGGCAGGGCATGAATTCATCTTCGATCACCATGCTGGCGTCGGGCAATTCGCTTGGCGCGTACATTCCGGCTATGCACCTGTACACGTACCTTCAAGACAGAGGTGTCAGAGCAGCGGTTCACGTTCTGGAGAATTTGTATCACGAAGAAATCAGGCGCAAGATCCCTTCCACAAAAAAAGCATTCCACGCCGATTTCTCCGTTGCCCTGATGGGCCATAAGCTGGCCAAACCCGTTGAATCTTCCCTGAACGAGGAGGAGGTCCAGCGTCTGCTGGATGCATGGAACCGTGATGGGGTGTCCCGCTTTGCCGTGTTTACCGGCTTCTGGCTGCCGATCCTGGAGCGCTACAAGATCATTGCACGCGAGCCTCTGGATATTCGACTGATCCGGTTGGATGCGTGGGATACGCCGTCGTTCAAGGTACACAAGTCCTTGTACCCCGGCTACCATAACGTCTGGTTCTATGAGCCTTCGAAATGGTCACCGGGCGGCTATATTGCTTCAGACGAGACGGAGCCTCTGCCTTATGCGCAGCGTGCCGGACGCATTCTGATCCATGGCGGCGGCTGGGGGATCGGGACGTATGCCGGAACGATCCCTAAGCTTCGCGAGCTCGGTTACCCGCTGGATGTGATTGTCTATGATCCTTCCGAGGTGGAGGAGGACGACGGGGTTACACGGTACTTCGGAACGGACGCAGCCTGGGACCCGTGGAGCCGGGATGAACAGGGGCGGCATACGTTTCCGCCGATGGTCCGTTATCTCCGTGAGGGCGGCGTTTTACAGGATATCCCGCTCAGGGATTACGCCGCTTACACGGATCTGATGCGGAACTGCGCTGCCATCATCAGCAAGCCGGGAGGAGCCACCCTGAACGACTCGCTGTCATATGGAATCCCTTTTGTCATGCTGGAGCCGTTCGGCGAGCATGAGCTTCACAATTCAAGTTATTGGGAATCCTGCGGCTTCGGCATCCGGTTCGCGGAATGGGCAGCCCAGGATTTCTCGAAACAACATCTGGAGAGAATACACACGCGTTTGCTGGAGGAGCGATCAAAAATCAATCATTTCGGGAGGAAAACTTATGCAGCCGAAAACAGCAGTTACGTTTGACCAGCTGACATTCCAAAATATGAAAAGGACCCTCGTTCCGCTGGCGGAAACGGGGAGGAAGCTTCGGGAAGATCCGACTTATGCCGCCCCCGTGCCTTATGAGATCGGGATCAAGCTTAATAACGGCTGCAACCTGCGCTGCAAGCACTGCTTCGAATGGAATCCGGACGGGTTCCATCACGGGTTTGCCAAGGAAGAGAAGAAAGACGAGATCGACATTCCCGTTGTGGAGAAGCTTCTGGCTGAAACGAGAGAGCGCAAATCGCGTGTGTTCCTGTGGGGTGGAGAACCGCTGTTCTATTCCAAGTTCGATGAATTGGCGGAATTGCTGGCCAAGGAAGACCGGTACACAACCATTTGCACAAACGCGATTCTCATCGAACAGAAGCTGGATTCCATTCTGAAAATGTCGGAAAATCTGGTTATGCTGGTCAGCCTGGAAGGTTTCGAGAAGGAGAATGACGCGATTCGGGGCAAAGGCACCTTCAAGAAAGTGATCCACGCCGTACAGCTGCTGCTTGATCTGCAGAAGCAGGGCTTGTACAAAGGCAAAGTTTCCGTAGCCCTGACGGTGAATGACCAGATGGTTGGTCAGCTTTACAGCTTTATGGAATTCTTCGAAGAGATGGGCGTCGATTCCGTTTACTTCTGCTTCCCATGGTACATCCCTCCCGGTACGGCGGAAAAGATGGATACCTACTTTGATGCCCATTTCCCGCACCTTGCCTCCCGCTTTGCGGACAATCACAAGAATAGCTGGCACTCCTTCACATTCCATATCTCCCCGGGCAATTATGACACACTAATCGAAGAGCTTAAACGCGTCAATTCCCGTGTATGGAATGTGCGCATTCGCTATCAGCCTGCACTGGAGCCCGAAGAAGTAGAAGGATTCATCCGAGGCAGCGAGAAGCCGGCCATGAAGAGGACCAAGTGTTTTTCCATCTCGAATCGGATGGATGTCATGCCGGACGGCAAAGTGAATCCGTGCAAATTTTTCCCGGAATTCAGTGTCGGCAATCTGTACGAAGACAGCGTGGCGGATATTTTTCACGGCGAGGATCTACGGAAACAGCGCGAGGTGCTGGCCTGCGGTTTGATGCCGATATGCTCCAAATGTGTGCTTCTGTATAACAATGGAGTTTAAGCTTTCAGATTGGATACCGCCCAAAATGGGACTATATGTTATCGTTCAGGAGGAGCGGGGATGGACTTTATCCGTGTGCGGGAGCTGCACAAATCATTTGTGTATTACCGGAAAGAAGCAGGACTTAGGCATTCACTGAAAAATCTGTTTGCCCGGAAGTCACTTGTGAAGGAAGCGGTTAAATCCGTTTCCTTCGATATCGGCCCCGGCGAGTGCGTTGGATTTCTGGGTCCTAACGGGGCGGGGAAAACCACGACACTCAAAATGCTGTCGGGTATTTTATATCCTACAAGCGGGGAGGCCAACGTGCTCGGCTATGTGCCTTGGGAGCGAAGGAACGAGTTCAAACGGCTGTTCTCCATTGTGATGGGTCAGAAAAACCAGCTCTGGTGGGACCTTCCCGCCAGCGAATCGATTTATTTAAACAAATGTATATATGACGTGGAGGATGATCTTTACCGCCGAAGTCTTGCCGAACTATCGGAGATGTTAGGTGTGCAGGAGCTTCTGAATGTGCAGGTGCGCCGGCTGTCCCTGGGCGAACGGATGAAAATGGAGCTGATTGCCGCTCTGATCCATCGCCCGAAGCTGCTGTATCTGGACGAGCCGACGATCGGCCTGGATTTCCCCTCCCAGAAGAAGGTCAGGGAGTTTTTGAAATATTATAATGAACAGTTCGGCGCGACGATTCTGCTGACCAGCCACTACATGAAGGATGTGGAGGATCTGTGCAAGCGTACGATCATCATTAACGAAGGAAGCCTGCTGTATGACGGCGATCTTCATAAGATTAACCATTTATTTGGCGAGCACAAAATCATCAGGCTGCAGTTCTCCGAGCCGGTCGCGGAACAGCGGCTGGCTTCGTTCGGGAAGATTGTGAGTATGGACGATTATAACGCTGTGCTGGAGCTGCCGAAATACCGCATGAAGGAAGTATCGCGCGCCGTCCTTGATTCGTTTGATATTTTGGATTGGACGATTGAGGACGTGCCGATCGAAGAGAGTATATCAAGGCTGTACCGCAAGGAATATGCAGGATGAATAGACGCAGATTGTATACGGCTGTTTTTTCGATGGGAATTCAGCATTCGATGGAATACCGATTCCACTTCTTCCTCGGACTTCTTGGAGCCGCGTTTCCGATTCTTGTCCAATATTTTATCTGGACGGCAGTTTACCGGCACTCCGGCGAAACGGCGCTGTTCTCGTATTCATACCATCAAATCATATTGTATACGATTTTGGCGGGATTGGTGTCCAAGCTGATCGCGACCCAGTTCGAGCACCAGATTGTCGACGATATCAAGAACGGCGGACTCAACAAGTATTTGATCAAACCGGTCAGCTACTTCGGGTATCGACTGGTGTCCTTTTTCGGGCAGAAGGCGATTTATTACGGAATTACCGCTGTCATGCTTGTCGGGATCATCTGGATCGCAGCGGCCGGGGACGTAATCGAGCTCCAGGCCGTACGGCTGGTCTTGTTTGCTGTCACGCTGTGGGGCGCGCTTTTGCTTAATTTCCTGATCGCTTACTGCATCTGTGCAAGTGCTTTTTATCTGAATGAAATCTCTTATTTTTTTGTTATTACGAGTCTGCTTGTCAATATTTTGAGCGGAGGCATGTTTCCGCTTGAGATTTTCGGAGATTCGGTGGTGCAGGCACTTCAGTACACGCCGTTTCCGTACACCATTTATTTTCCGGTCAATGTCCTCAGCGGCAAAACAGAGGTAGGGGCGATGTACCAGGGGCTGCTCATCCAGTGTGGATGGATACTCCTGTTCTTCTTGCTATCCCGACTGACGTGGCGGGTTTCCATGAAGAAATATTCGGCGGTTGGGGGGTAGCGGGCATTCCATATGTTTAAAACCATAAGAAAATACGCACATCTGTATGGCATGTTCATCAAAAATTGTCTCATCGCCCAGATGGAGTTTCGTGGCAATTTTATGATGAGTCTGCTTGTGGAATCCGTCTACCTGCTCGCCAAGCTGTTGTATGTGCTCGTTGTGTTCCGCACCGATCTTCACGTAGACGGCATACCGCCTGAAGGTCTGCTTCTATTTATAGGCATGCACACCGTAGTGACCGGCATTTATGTGGGACTCTTTTTCACGAATTTCACAAAAATTCCGGAGTATATCAAGGACGGCACGCTCGACTTAATGCTTACAAAGCCGGTTTCTCTCCAATTTATGGCTTCCTTGCGTTATGTCGATCTGGCGCTGCCGATCCCTGATATTCTGGTTGGGTTCGTCATGATTGGCATAGGCTGGCATGCCATGGATATTCCGCTGACGCTGCTGCAGCTTGCCGGGTTTATGCTGCTGCAGCTTGTCTCCGTTGTCATCACATACTGTCTGATGATTATCCCTGCGCTGCTGTCATTCTGGTTCGTTCAGACGGGCTCTGCGTCGGAGATCGCCCATTCCGCCTGGGACGCCAACAATTTTCCCATGGCGATTTACCCGGCTTGGGTCCGCCGAATCGGAACATTTGTCATTCCATTGTTCCTCATTACCAATTTCGTACCGCTGTTCCTTCTGGGACAGCTCAGCTGGCTCTACGCGGGATTGGCACTTGCCGGTTCGCTTCTGCTCTTCACAGTCATTCGACTGATTTGGAAGCAGGCTGTGAAGGGATACAGCAGTGCAAGCAGCTAAGAAGATCTGTCGGTCATGTATGGCAGCTGGGTGATAACTCAGAAACCAGAAGGGGGAGAATCCATGAGGGCTGTTCAGCTTCCGATATCGAATCCGCCGCTTAAAGGATTTTTACGATGGGCTTATACACTTTCGATCACCAGCATCCACGAAGAAACGATTCCTTGGTATTACAGCAATTTTATTCAGTTGTCCTGCAAAAAAACATTCCTGGAGGATGGCGGGCAGTTCTATTTCGATTTTTTTCGCGGCAAACCGAATGAACTGAATTTCAACAATCCGTTTCTGCTCACGTGCTCCGTCAACTATACGATTTTGGAGTTTTTGCCCTTGGACGCCTGGCCGCAATTCTTTGCGGATCAGATTCGCAGCGGCTATTATTGCGTTGTGTTTCTGGACGAATCAAGGCTATCCCCGGCGGCGGCCTATCAGAAAGAGCCGTTTCCCCACCATCTGTTTCTATATGGTTTCGACTTGGACCAAGCAATTTTCGATGCTTCCATGTTCGACCATACGGGAGTGTACCGCAATCTGCAGATCCCGTTCACAGAGTTCCAGGATGCTGTCCATTCCATGAGGCATCTGCTGAAGGAGGGGGTTACGGCGGATCATCACACGTATTTCTACAAATACGAACCGCATTCTCCGTATCCTTTTGATCGAACAGCTGCGATTGACCAACTGCGCGATTACTTAAACGGTGAGACTCATTTAAACCGAATCAATTATAATCCGGACGAAGAGCAGGCTTTCGGATTAAAGGTCTACGACTATTTGCAAATGTACTTTGATGCCGTAGAGAGCAACGATTCCCGGCTTGGTGACCGTAGTGACGTGAGGCATCTACATGTGCTCTGGGAGCACAAAAAAATGATGAGCGAGCGGATCGACTATTTGGTGGACGAGGGGATCATCCCGTACGATGAAGAGCTTGCGGATGGCTACAGGGATATCACCAAGAGTGCGATGAAACTGAGGGATCAGTACATTCGTCATGAAATTCGAGCAGACAAGGACGTGTTTGAGCGGCTCAGGCTCCGGTTCGACCAGTTCCGAAAGGAAGAGCCGGTTCTGCTGCAAAAATTGATTGCACTGCTCGAAGGCTCCACCTAGCTGATCATAATAAATGATATGGATTACTATCTGTTTCTTACACGGATAATCGTATTTTCTCCATCTTGTAATATCCAAATCCTGGTGCTATACTCATAGCAATATACAGGCAATGCTACTGAAAAGTACAACCTTGGCTTCGTCCGGGGTTGTGCTTTTTTTGCGTTCAGATTTAACTTATACATCAAAAATTGAGTGTAGAAAGAGGTAAATCCATGAGTGACCATGCAAACAAATCATTCTACAGGACGCTATATACATTAGCGATTCCCATTGCGCTGCAGAGCTTAATAATGGCTCTGCTAAACATGACAGACCAAGTCATGGTAGGACAGCTAGGTGATATTGCCATCGCATCAGTTGGAATCTCCAGCAAAATTTTCAGCGTTATTTCCGTCGTTCTGGCTGGACTTGCTGCCACACTTTCCATCTATACTGCTCAGTATTGGGGGAAGAAGGATACAAAGAGCATTTCACACTTGCTGGGACTGAGCTTGTATCTGGGATTATCACTGTCGATACTGTTTGCCATTATCGTTTTTTTCAATCCGCAGCCGCTGCTCTCCTTGTTTACGACAGATATGCTTGTGACAGGAGAAGGCGGCATCTTTCTGCAGATCGGAGCGCTTAGCTATGTTCCAATCATGCTGACGATGTTATACTCTGCAATTCTGCGCAGCACAGGGCATGTAAAGCTTCCGATGTATGTCAGTTTATGCGCGGTCATGCTTAACATTATTCTTAATTACTTGCTGATCTTCGGACATTTCGGTTTCCCGCAGCTTGGACTCGCAGGCGCTGCATATGCAACCGTTATTGCCAGGTTAGCGGAATGTTTACTCATTATTGGAGCCGTATACTGGTTCCGTCTTCCGGGGGCCGTGGAGTTCAAACATCTCTTCCGCACATCGAGGCCGCTAGCGAGAAAGTTCCTTGTCACCATGTACCCGCTTGTGCTGACAGAGTTCGTATGGGTGCTCGGTGAGGCAGTTTATGCTGTTATTTATAGCCGAATGGGTGTGGCCGAGATGACGGCCATGACCATTACGTTCCCGTTTCAAGGGCTGATGATCGGTTTATTGTCGGGTATAGGAGCGGCGGCAGGTGTAATGGTTGGAAACAAGCTTGGCGAAGGTGATCATACGCAGGCAATGAATTACGCTAGAAAACTCATTCGCGTCGGCCTGGTGACTTCATTCGGACTTGGCATTGTGGTCGTTCTCCTAGCTCCAATGTATACGAGAATATTCCAAGTTTCGGTGGAAGTGAAACAGCTGTCCGTTTATGTCATATGGGTTTTTGCTGCATTCATGTGGGTTAAGGTTGCAAATATGATCATCGCAGGGGGGATCCTGCAAAGTGGCGGTGACAGTAAATTCGTTTTTGCCATGGAGTCGACGGCTACATGGCTAGTCGGGGTACCCCTCGGATTCATGCTGTCTTTTGTATGGAAGCAGCCGCTGTTTTGGGTTTATTTTTTCCTCTCCTTGGAGGAGGTCGTGCGATTTATAATCGGTTATATTCGATATCGATCTGGTAAATGGATGCAGAATTTAACGGTGCAATCGGATGCTTCCTAATGAGATTCATTCAATATCCAACACATTTAAAGTTGTGGATTGTTAATCGGGTTGTTATGTTTTATAATGAGTAAAAACTCACTCATAAAAAGGAGCTGTTCAATTGCCGCGTACGAAGGAACAGTTTGAAGAAATGCGCAATGCCACTAGAGCGAAAATACATGCTGCCGCAATGCAGTTATTTGTTCATCAAGGATTCGGATCGACCAATGTTCAAGATATTGCGGATACAGCTGGCATCAGTATTGGGCTTCTGTATCGGCATTACAGAACAAAGGATCAATTGTTTCACGAATTGGTGGACTTTGCCATCGAAGGATTGAAACGTAATATTGCCTATTTCGAATCCGATCTATCCCCCAAAACCTTAATGGCACGATTTGTGGACGAAATCTACACGGATTTCATGAATGGGGAGGAACTAGTCAATCTGTTGATTCTGATCAATCAATCCATGTTTGCAGGCGCTGGCACACCCTCCAAACAACATGAAGAGATTCTCCAGGTCAATGCAAGACTGCTTGATGCAACGGCCCAACTTATTCGTAAGGGGCAGCATCTTGGAGAATTCCGCTCAGGCGATGCACGCGAAATGGCAGTCTTTTTTTACGCATCGGTTCAGGGCTTGGCTGAGATGAAGGTGCTGTTGAAGAACAGTTTTGCGATGCCCTCACCGTCGGTGCTCACAGCGTTTCTATTTAGAGAGGGAGTGGACGTGTCATGATTACCATTGTAAGAGCGGATCAAGCCGAGTGTGATGTGAGGCAAGGAATAGCTGAAACATTCGCCGAGGGCTTTACACAGTGGCTAGGATTTTTCTCCAAGGATCCCAAGAAGATAGCAGCGTCATTTGCCCATATGTTCATTCTGGATCAATTCTACGTGGCTGTATCCAACGGACAAGTAATCGGAATGGCAGCCTGCACGGATGGAGCCTCATTTTCGGTTCAACTTGATAAAAAGGAACTTCGAAAACATCTGGGCTTTTTCAAAGGCAGCATGGCCGCTATTTTCCTGAAAAAAGAATTTGAAACGACTCCCGGACATCCTTCACCTGGCGCAGGTTCCATCGAATTTGTAGGCACGGCTGCTGAGTTCAGAGGGCAAGGTGTTGCTTCACAACTGATATGTCATATCCTTGAGCATACACCTTATCAAGTTTATTTGATTGATGGAGTCGCAGATACCAATATTCCGGCCATGAAACTGTATCATAAATTAGGTTTTGACGAATACAAGCGAAAGCCAATACCTGTTAAACAGGCTAAGAAAATAGGAATTAATTACTTTGTGTCGTTGATCCATACCCAATAATCTCCAAAACGAATTCTCGCCAACTCTACGTTCAGACCATCCCGTATGCCAAACACACACTATGATCTAGCTTATTCAGATCATAGCGTGTGTTTTTTTATTTAAGAGATTTTATTTTCAATTAACATAAACATGGATTCTATTAAATTATTCTTACTTAAAATCAAATACGCAGGGTCATTAAACCGGTTTAATGATTATGCAGAGTATTCAGAATTCGCAGCAGAGGAAGGAACCAAATGTAATGGCTACCATTGATGATGTTGCCAAGATGGCAGGAGTATCCAAGGGGACCGTATCCAGCGTGTTCAGCAAAAAAAGACCGATCAGCCAACAAGTGACGGAGCGGGTACTGAGAGTAGCTCAAGAGCTGGGATATTTCCCTAACCATCTGGCGCGAAGCCTCGCGATCAAAAGGACGATGAGCATTGGTCTCAAGATACCCCTTCCTCCCGACGGGACGATGACGGCCTTTGATACTCAGATGATAAACGGTGTCATCAAGGAATGCACCAAGCAAGGCTACAGGGTGGTGCTTGACACTCTGCCGGAGCAGGAGGATCCCACTATGTATTCCCAGGATCCCGTTGATGGCGTCATCCTGCTGAACCCTCGTAAGAATGATTCACGGATTAAACGGTACCGTAAGATGGGAATTCACCTCGTACTGGTGGGACGGCCTGACCCGCATGACGAATCGATCAGCTACGTGGATAACAACAATACGGAAGCTGCCCATGAGGTAGGAGACTATTTGCTCCGAAACGGCCACGAATCGATACTGTTTCTGAATGCTGCAGCCGATATGACGGTGGCCCAGGACCGGAGACAGGGCTTGTCGGAGGCCTATCGCCTGCACGGCCTGTCGTTACGGGATGAATGCGTGATGTACTATGCCCATACCAACGGAACGGATTACGGTTATATGTCCATTTTGAATACTTATGGGAAATTAAGCTATACAGCCATCATTACGGATACGGACAGAGTGGCTCTTGGCGTGCTGAGGGCTGCTAGAGAGCTTGATATCAAGGTGCCGGAACAGCTGTCGGTCATCGCGCTGAGCAATGATGCGATTTTAGCTCAAGACATGAACCCGAGGCTTACGTCGGTCGAATTGTCGGCAGAAAAGCTCGGAGATGAAGCTGCCAAGCTGTTAATTGAGAAAATAAACGACAGCAGCGTCCACAGGCAAGTCATCATCCCCGCGCAGCTGGTTGTAAGGGAATCCTGCAGTGTTTTTTGTTGATCATAAATGACGAATAAGGAGTGGTTAGCTTGGCAACAGGAAAGAAGATTCTTAGCGCAATCATGGTTGTAACTTTATTCGGAAGTGTACTTGCAGGCTGTTCTCCGAGTTCGGACAACCGCAGCAGTGCGGCATCTCAAGAATCATCGAATGGGGAGGAACGCACGCTCAAAATCATGACAGGTGTCATCGGTGGGAAAACGCCGGAAGAAAACATTCAGTTCGAGCAGGAAATCGAACGTTTAACCGGCATCAAGGTAACGATGAACAAGCCGGCTTCCGACTACGATCAGAAGCTGCTTGCCGCTATCGCTTCCGGAGAAAAGTTCGATCTGCTGCAGATCAGCAAAGAGAAAATGTCCACCTTTATTGATCAAGGCATCCTCATGCCGTTAACCGATCAAGTGAATGGCTCCAAGGTGCTATCAGACACTGAAGTTATTCCCGCCAAGGAATGGGAGCAGGTTAAGACCAAGGATGGGCAGGTTTACGGTGTGTTCACCAAATATCAGGGAGGTACGATGCCGATCGTTCGCAAAGACTGGCTGACCAAGCTGAATCTGTCTGAACCTGAAACGCTTGATGATTACTATAAGGTCCTCAAGGCTTTCACGGAACAGGATCCGGACGGCAACGGCAAAAAAGACACCTACGGACTCAGCACGGCAGGCATGTACGAATTGCAGGGCTTCTTCAGCGCAGCGGGCCTTAAACAGCGATATGTGGAAACAGCGGACGGCAAGCTGGACGTTCCGTATTCTACAGATGCGGCCATCCCGGTTTATGAATGGCTGAACAAGCTGTTTACAGAAGGGATTCTTGACCCGAACTTTGCCACCAACGACACAGGTAAAATGCGCGACCTGTTCCTGACCGACCGCGTCGGCATGATTACGTACTGGGACGCTTGGGTAGGCATGCTGAACAATACGCGTTATGAACAAGATCCGACTACGAAATTTGAAGCGAAGGGCCTGCCGGGAGCGGCAGATTCAAACGGCAACCACATGCTGCGCAGAGGTGATCCGGATGTTTGGGTTGTTCCAATCAATGCAGAGCATCCGAAAACAGCCTTTGAATTTATTGAATGGTGGCATTCCGAGGAAGGCATTACTTTAGGAAGCTTAGGTATCAAGGATATTGATTACACAGTAGATAATAGCGGCAAGTATGCACTGACCCAGATCGGTAAAGAGCATGCTTCCGACCACGGTGTTCCATTCTGGTACAACAGCAACGTCGAAGCGCCTTTTGGCAAACTGCCAGGCGTACAGGAAGCGCAGGATCTCGTTGATCAATACGCATCACTGGAATTAACGCCTCCCCATTGGTCGGACGCTGAGAAGATTATCAATAAATATTCCTTCAAAGCTATCATGGGCGAAATGCCGGCTGCCGATGCAGTGAAACAAATGCGCGAAGAACTCAAGGCAGGCGGGTTTATCGATTAATGCTTGAAGAGGAGGGGGCGGCGGCACTCTGCTCCCTCTTTATTTTATTATGAAGGTGGTGAATGTACGTGAGAGCCGTGTTCAAGTATAAAACACTCTATTTTATGATGTTTCCAATCCTGGCTTACTTCCTGATTTTTTCCTTTTATCCACTTGCGCGCGGACTTGTCATCAGCTTTCAGGATTACCGTCTCATCGGGGACCGGCCGTTTATCGGCTTCGATAATTATGGAAGTGTACTAAAGGATCCGGCTTTTTGGGATGTTTCCAGGAACACTCTTGTGATCGGCGGCGGAATTTTTGTGATCAACTTTATTTTACCGCTGATCCTGGCGCTTTCCTTGAATGAAGTGGCTTCGGTCTGGTTCAAAAAGATGACCCAGATGATCGTTTATTTACCTCATTTGTTCTCCTGGGTTGTTGTAGGCGGCATGTGGATTCTGCTGCTGTCCCCGGACACGGGCATCGTAAATCAGATCATTCAGCTCTTCGGCGGTCAGTCTGTTGGCTTTCTGTCTTCCGACCGCTATGCCCGTACCGTGATGATCCTGACCTCAGGTTGGAAGGAGATGGGGTATACCTGCATTCTGTACTTGGCTGCCATCGTGAACATCAATCCGTCATTATACGAGGCTGCAAGCATGGACGGAGCCAGCCGCTGGCAGAAAGTCCGTTATGTAACGCTTCCGATGCTCAAATCCACTATGAAAGTGGTCATCATGTTGAATATACTGGGTATCCTGCGGATGTTCGATCAAATATTCGTGATGAGTAATGGCGCCATCGCTAACAAGGTGGACGTGATTATGATGTATACCTATCAGAAAGGCATATTGGAGTTTAGTATCGGGCCAGCTACGGCTGCAGGGTTCCTCGTAATTATGGCGACATTCATGCTTACGTACGCAACGAGAGCGGTTATCCGCTACGATGAAGGGTGAATCGATATATGAAATCAATGAAAAAAATAAGCTATCCGAGCCGTATTTTTGATACGATCAATATTTTGTTTCTCCTTCTGCTCGTATTGACCATGGTGATTCCGTTTTTAAATACGCTTGCGCTTGCATTTTCATCTAATTTTGCTTCCATGCAGCCAGGCATTGTGCTCTGGCCCAAAGAATTCAGCATAGAGGGCTTCTCCACGGTATGGAGCCGCATGAAGCTCTATTTGCCTTTTACGAATAACGTCATCGTGACTGTGGTAGGTACCGTTTGTCATGTTTTCTTAAGCTCTATGGCAGGTTACGTGCTGATCCAGAGAGGACTTCCGGGAAAGAAGTGGATGTTATCCGCGATCCTTCTGACCATGATGATTCCAAGCGAGGCCATTATGATTCCTTTGTATATCGTGAATAAGGACTTGGGCCTCCTTAACACGCTGAGTTCGCTGATTCTTTCGGGTTTCGTATCCGGCTTCAGTGTAATGCTCATGCGAAACTTCTTTTTAAGCGTCCCTTATGAGATGTCAGAATCAGCGCGGATCGACGGAGCTGGCGATTATCGGATATTCTTTACGATGTATCTGCCTCTTGCCAGAGCGGGACTGGCAACGGTCACTCTGTTCGAGTTTGTCAGTCGCTGGAATCAATTTACACCGGCCGTGCTTTATATTAACGATTCGTCCAAATATACGCTGCAAATTGCGTTGAAATCACTCATCGTGGATAACGATGCAACCTCCAGCAATTTCATGATCACGACCAATGTCAGGATGGCAGGCATTGTCATTGCCCTGCTTCCGCTTATCATCATCTACCCGTATGTGCAAAAGTATTTTGTTAAAGGGATGTTTGTTGGAGCAAATAAAGAATAAGGCAGGAATCAGGAGGGATACACATGGCAAACTCAAACGCGCAGCGGCGTTCTTCTGCTACTTTCAAGCGATATATTGAGCATTCGGAGCAAAGCACGTACATTGAGGTTCCGTTCCAAATGCCGGAGCAGGTTGAGGAAATCCACGTTCGCTATCAGGTGGAAGCATACGGCAGGGAATCCGCAGCGGTGATTGATCTTGGTGTACGGGACAGCGTCAGAGTCAGAGGCTGGAGCGGGGGAGCGCGTCAGGAATTTAACATCGCACAGAGCCAAGCGACCCCGGGTTATCTGCCGGGAGCACTGGCCCCGGGCGAATGGGCTGTACTTCATAATGCCTACAAGGTACCGGAAGAAGGCTGCACGGTAACGATCGACATTGAGTTTATGCACAAGACACCGCGCTGGTTGAAGGGAGACCTTCACACGCACAGCGTTCATAGCGATGGTGCCTATACACTGGAAGAGAATGCAGCCATTATGGAGAGTCTGGGATGCGATTTTATCGCGATGACAGATCACAATACGAGCAGTCAAAACCTCGCGTATCCCCGAGAAACATCGGTTCTGATGATTCCGGGTTCGGAATTTACAACGAATTTCGGGCATAGCAATTTTCTCGGAGCTATGAGCCCCATGGATGATTTCCGTGTAACAGAGATGTCCGATGTACATGAGAAGTTTCGGATTGCGCGTGAGCGGGGGGCCAAAATTGTATTAAATCACACACACTGTGATCATTGCCCATGGGAATGGGACTTCGAAGTGGATCACGACGGGGTGGAGGTGTGGAACGGCCCCTGGGATGAGCGAAACCGACGCGCGCTTTCCTGGTGGCAGGAGCAGCTCGTCAAGGGCAAACGTCTGGTAGCGGTGGGCGGAAGTGACGTGCATCGTCCGGGTCCGCACGTGAAGCATGCGATGCCATGTGTATGGGTCTGGTCTGAGGAAAAAACCGTGGAGCGAGTGCTGGACGGCATTGTTCAGGGTCATGTCGTAATCACTCATGCCCCTGACGGGCCGTTTGCCAACCTCCAATGCGGCGAGTTTGGAATTGGAGATGAAGTGCCATTTGATCAGGCTGATCAAGACGTAGTTGTTCAATTGGATGGTTTGCGTGCCGGTGATCTGGTTCGGCTATACAGCGAACGAGGCTTTGAAGAGGAGATCGCTGCTGAAACGGATGGGGAAAGGATACTTAGATTTGATGCTAAGGAACGGCGCTTTGTGCGAGCCGAAATCTGGCGGTATTTTCAACAGGTGGAAAGGACGATGATGGCTGCATTGACCAATCCGATCTATTTTAATACCAACGTGATAGTCCGGGACTAATGGGGAAGGACGAAATTTTGAGCTTAGAGCCTGGAGAAGTCGCGGAAACCGCGGCTTTTTTGTTTTTACTGATAGGAGTTCTTGTCCCAGGCTGCCTTTGAACTGAACTGAAGTTTTGTTTATCATAGGGGTAATACTTCTCCAACAGCATGAGTGCGCTGAATGTGATTAATAGACAAGAAGGGGACTGTGGAATGACAGAGACGTTTGTATCCTCCAATAGCGCATGCACAACACAGTGCCGCACGGTGGTTTTCTTTTTTGCTGGTGTGTTGACGTATCGGAATAATTTTGAAGCGGCTGCCAGTGAGATTGCCAAAAGCTATCAGCAAGCTAAGATCGTGATGATCTTTCCCTACGGTATGGCAAACGGCACCAAGGGCTCCTCAACCTTGCGTTTGCTGGCCCGGCAGCTTACGCAGGTTGGCTATGATCTGGCTCGCGATCAGTCCCGGCGAGTTACCAAGGCAGCGCAAATCATTCTTCAGCATGCATCAGATGCAGATCGCCTGATCCTTATCGGACACAGCGCCGGAGGTGTAATTGCCTATCGGGCAGGACTTTATTTGGAGGACAAACACGATATTCAGCATGTGCAGGTATTTGCTGTGGGCTGCCCCAAGTTTTATGTGAAGGACATTCCATATAATGAAAGATTCACCTATATTACTGGACAGAACCCGGACAGGATCACCCAAATCGGCAGCTGGCGTAAGCCAGGATCCAGGTTGTACCGAGGGAAGCCGGGGCGCGAAATTCAGATGGATTTTAATCCGGATCATCAGGGCTGGCGATTTCATGCCTCGTATTTTCTCAATTCAACCTGGACGGATTCGAACCAAGCGTTCCGTACCAATTCAGAAGAGCTGATCTCCCAAATCCATAACATTTGCCCGGACCGTTGAGCGTGAAAATAGATACCTTGCTGGAGATCCAGCAACAGGGCTGGCTAATGCATCCGAAAATGGAGTCAAGTCAAAAAGCCGCCGCTTCTTTCCGTCAACGGAAGAGAGCGGCGACTTTTGATGGGCAGTCAGTGAAGAAATTTATATTAGTTCTGGCAGCACTAAGGCTGGTTATTGATTGGACTGGCTCTCAGCAAGCAGCTCATTGATATTAAGGGAGTGTGCTCAAGAATGGCCTTACTGTCTTGGCAAGGGTATAATTCGTGGTTGCATCCCAGTTAATGGACCATGTCATCGCTCCTCGGATATCAGGGTATTTAGCTACTGGCTTATAACTTCCGCAGCTGTTTCCGGTTGCAAGACAATTCAGTGCATTATTGACAACCGTAGGGGAAACATATCCTCCCCCTGCGGCTGAAGGGGTAGCTGGCACGCCCAATCCCAATTGGGAAGGAGACACCCACTGCAGCGTCAAGTCCGAAAGAGCCGTAAGGAAATCAACGGTTCCCTGGCTGTAACATTTTCCGTCACGACCCAGCATGCATCCGGAATTATAGTACTGCACGTTCACCACGGTCGTTATATCCTTCAGATTGTTATAAAGCTGGCTATAAGATGTATTTGGATTCTGCATGTCAATGGTTTGCGGAGCCATCGTCAATACAAAATCATTCCCGACTTTTTGCTTCAATTGACGAATCGCATTGGTTAAATTAGGTACATTCAAGCCATGCTCGAGGTCAACGTCCAATCCATCCAGTCCAAATTTCGTGATGATCCCATAAACGCTGTTCACAAAATTCGTTATATTCGGCGAAGGATTATTAAGATTGACGTTCCCCAGTTCTCCTCCAATAGATATAATAACCTTCTTGCCTTGAGCACGTTTAGCCTGGATATCCGAGATCAGCTCAGCTTCTGTGTACCCGCCGAGAGCATTGGATAGGGCAGAATTAACCGTAAAGGTGACACCTCCGGGATTAGCAGGGTCCATCTCTGCGAAGGCTAATACAATGATATCGTACTGATCCGGTATATTTCTCACTTTCACATTGGTAGCACCATTGACAAAATTTTGCCAGTATCCTGTCAATATATGCTTCGGCAGTTGGCCAACACCGCCAGGAGTTCCCTCGGCTGTTGTTGCACTCACCGTTGCACTGGCTGGAGAAAGGTTTCCAGCAGCGTCCTTGGCAACGATCTTGAAAGAATAGGTTGTCTTGGCGGAGAGCCCGGTGATTGTCGCTGTATTCGAGGTTACGGTTACTGCAAGTGATGTACCTTGGTATACATCATAACCTGTCACACCTACATTATCCGTGGAGGCCTGCCAGGACAAAGTTACGCTGGAGGAGGTGACTCCGCTCACGGTTACGTTCGCGGGAGCTGTGGGAGCTACCGTATCGGAGCCTCCGCCGCCTTGAACCTGCTGCCACAATGCCGGAACATTGGGTGGTTCCCAGCCTGTCAATGAGGTATGGGGCTGAATAGCCTTGTACGTCTTTCCACTGTAAGTGACGGTATCGTTTACGGCGTAAGCCACATTGGGTGCCCATGCACCCCGTTCTGCTGCTGAAACCTCGCGCGGGAACAAGCTCATCATCATAGCTACGACAATCAATAGAGGCAGCATCATTTTGGATTTGCCCAGCGCCCCGAATATGCCCTTTCTCATCATTAATTCCTCCTCACTAATCGTTTATCAGATTTTGTCTACCTGCGTAAAGCAGCATCGCCTCCTTTCAAAACTTCACGGAAAACTAGTGATTGACAGCGCTTACGTGTTGGCGTGAAACGATTTCCTCTGCGTATCATTGCTCTTGGTTTGATAAGCATAATTTACTTTAAATGTTAATTATTCTCAATAGATCTGGAGAATCAATTTAAACTCAGAATATTTTAAATTGCAAAATAATTGATGTAACATATTTAATTTGTGAAGTGTTATGAAATCGCTATCATTCTATAATTTACTTAGAAAGGAGGTAAAGGAAAAAACATACAGGATAAGGGATGTGCTGCACAGCGAACCAATCGACATGCAGACGTATGAGGCAATTACAAAAATCTGAGGAGGTAGATTATGTTTAGGTTTAGTAAGAAATTGATGACGGTCATTCTTGCAGCATCCATGAGTTTTGGCTTGTTTGCATCAACCTCAAGTGCAGCTACGGACTACTGGCAAAATTGGACGGATGGCGGCGGTACGGTCAATGCCGTTAATGGGTCCGGCGGCAATTACAGCGTGACCTGGCAAAATACCGGGAATTTCGTAGTCGGTAAAGGCTGGAATACCGGATCTTCAAACCGGACAATTAACTATAATGCCGGTGTCTGGGCGCCGTCCGGCAATGGGTATTTGACCCTTTACGGATGGACCCGGAACTCACTCATCGAATATTACGTTGTGGACAGCTGGGGGACGTATCGGCCTACGGGAACACATAAAGGCACGGTGACGAGTGATGGGGGCACATATGACATCTATACGACAATGAGATACAACGCTCCTTCCATTGACGGGACACAAACGTTTGCCCAGTACTGGAGTGTTCGGCAATCGAAGAGAGCGACCGGCGTCAACTCCAGTATTACGTTCAGCAATCATGTGAATGCATGGGCTAGCAAAGGAATGAATCTGGGAAGCAGCTGGGCCTATCAGGTGTTAGCGACAGAGGGCTATCAGAGCAGCGGCAGCTCCAACGTAACGGTATGGTAACGGGTGCATTGAAGGCAACACAACGAACGATCAGAATTGAAACCGCTTACTCATTCGGTGTTTCAAGCTACCGGTAATGAATTACGCGGATAAATTATGTCATACCAAAGTGGACTTCAACATTGGAGGGCGGCCGATTGGCCGTTCTCCTCCCGTTGTATCCATCGGTCCCGTTGCGCTGGGCAGGGCTAGCGGAATTAACGGGAACAGCGGCCCATGGCTTGCCGGAGCCGAGCAGCAGGCTATCATCGTTTATCATTTTTCCTATCAGGCTTAAAGGAGATATGTCAATGAGAAAGCTATTCATGTTTCTTTTAATAGCAGCAGTGGTTGTGATCAGCGCATGTTCGGAAGAAAAACCTGAATCGAAGAATGATCTTGTATTCGTGGAGGGCGGAACCTTTAAGAACAACAACTCCAATTACGCTGGAGAAGGCATGACCCTATCGAATTTTTATATCGGCAAATATGAGGTCACCCAAAAAGAATGGGCCGAAGTCATGGGCAGTAATCCCTCGGGATTCAAAGGCGACAATTTACCCGTAGAGATGGTGAGCTGGTATGACGCTGTGGAATACTGTAATCAAAGAAGTCTAAAAGAGGGTTTAAATCCGTTTTACAATATAGACAAGAACAAAAAGGACCCGAATAACAACAATGAGAACGATAATATAAAATGGATAGTCACGATCCATGAGGGGGCTAACGGTTACCGATTGCCAACCGAAGCGGAGTGGGAATATGCTGCAGGCGGAGGTCAGGCGAGCAAGGGTTACATATACAGCGGCAGCAATAATGCCGACGAGGTCGCATGGTATTGGAAAAACGCCGGGAACAAACCCTTAACCGGAAATTGGAACTGGCCAGCCATAGAGAACAACCGCAATCAAACCAAATCGATCGGTACCCGGAAACCCAATGAGTTAGGCATTTACGATATGTCTGGCAACGTAAGGGAATGGTGTTGGGAGTGGCATGGCGATTCGGACAGCCGGACCGGCTCCTACCGGCTTGTGAAGGGCGGCGGTTGGATGGGTGACGTCAGCAACAACGAGATATCCTTCCGAGGCAAGTTTGATGCGAATGGCTTCGGTCCTGATCAAGGCCTTCGTGTCGTTCGCGGAGAATAGTCGGAACAAGGCAGACAAAGCATCACTTTTATCTCCAGGAATAAGGGGAACAACGCGCTCAGCGAAGTCTCGTTGGACAAGAGCATATAGGTCTGGGAAGTCGCGCAATTCGCGGCTTTTTTTGTTTTGCGAATCGCAATATCTGCCCCTTTCCATCCTGTGATATAATCTCCTTACATTTTATGAGTTGGTGGGGATGGTGCAGATGATAGAGCAGCAAGTATATGTCCGATTTCCGGAGGAAGCGGACGCCGCAGAATTGACAGACATGTACAATCGCAATCGGGTCTTTTTTGAGAACTTCTCACCAAGCAACCCGGAAGCGTTCTATACAGAGGAGCATCAGCTCCAAATGATTAGGAAAAGTAAGACGGACAGGGAGGAGGACCGGAAATATGACTTCGTGATATGCCGCACCGAGGACGACCGGATTATTGGTAGTATAGGGCTGTCCTTCGTGGTACGGGACCCGCTTCAGAGCTGTATGATCGGATACAGCCTGGACCAGAATCATAACGGCAAGGGTTATATGACAGAAGCCGTAAAACAGGTGGTACGCTATGCCTTCGAGGAGCTTCGGTTTCACCGGATCGTAGGGGAGGCCTCTCCCCGGAATCCCGGCTCCATACGCGTGCTTGAGCATGCAGGGTTCCACAAAGAAGGCATAGCCCGAAGCAACGTGAAGATCAACGGGGTATGGGAGGATCATCAGGTTCTTGCACTTATCAATCCCTCCGAGAGCAGATAGATCAATTGTTTTTCAACGGGTCCGTTTTGAACAATAATTTAGAGGGGATGATGATCGTGGAAGCTAACCAGATGAGGGGTTGGGCTCATGAAGAGGTAATCCATTCATTAGCCAAAGCGTTAAATAATCATTATGTGTTTCCCGATGTTGCTGAAGAAATGGGAAATTACTTGGAGCATAAGTTAGTCGGAAAAGAATATGAAGCGATTAAAAACGCAGAAGCTTTTTGTGAACAAGTCACATATGACCTTCGGGAAATTAGTAAAGACAAGCATTTGAAATTACGATACACGGAACAAGAGAAGTCGGTTGATATGAAGATTAGTGAGAAGGAGCAAAGGGAGGAATATCTCCTGCATGCAAAGCTCGATAATTATGGTTTTCATAGAATTGAACGTCTTGCGGGGAACATTGGTTATATCCATTTGCGAGGTTTTCACGATCCAGAGTTTGCAGGCGAGGCTGCAGTAAATGCAATGAATTTGGTGGCTAACACGGACGCGCTTATCTTTGATTTACGGAATAACGGTGGCGGGAGCCCATCGATGGTTGCCTTTATCACAAGTTATTTGTTTGATTCCGAACCTTTTCACTTAAACAGTTTTTATTCGCGGGCAAACGATGTTATAAGTCAGTCTTGGACGTTATCGTATGTGCCCGGAAAACGGTATGGAAACAAACCTGTTTATGTATTAACGAGCCACAGAACATTCTCTGCTGCGGAAGAGTTTACATATAATCTGAAAAACTTAAAGCGGGCAACCATCATTGGAGAAGTTACCGCAGGAGGAGCCAATCCTGGAGCCGTTCATCAATTAACGAAACACTTTGGTATATTTATCCCGGATGGACGAGCGATTAATCCCGTTACCCAAACCAATTGGGAGGGAATAGGCGTGACGCCGGACGTTGAGACAACTCAACATGAGGCATATGAAACGGCGTATAAACTTGCTCTTAAACACGTAATATCTTTATATCAGGACAGAAACGAATATGGATTTATAGTAAAGGAAGCCGAGAACCAATTGAAGCAGCTGTAAGGAAAATGAATGATCGGCCGGTTATGATAAAAACCTATGCTCCAATTGTTCGGCTAAGGAACGCAGCAAGGGATATGAGGATAAAGTCGCGGAATTCGCGGCTTTTTTTGTTTTAAAGCGTGTTGCACTGATTCGTTCGCGTGACGGATCTAGTCGCGTTCATACGGCAGCACACCGTACAGGCGCAGTATTATATGAGGATTTGGGATTGCCTAATACATACATGACAAGTATAGATCCATAGAAATGCCGATTCAAAAGCGTAAACCAGACTCTATCAAGGTCTGGTTTACGTTTCTTCAGGATCTGTTCGTTTGAGCTTAAAAAAATTAGGGTTGCGATCAAGTGTAACCTCAAGTAAATTGGGAGATACACACCGATTGGAGGGCTGAGCCATAATCATGTTGACCAGATGGTTACGACGAATAACGCCTGAAACCTTTAAACACCGAATCTTGTTTTCCTTTCTGTTGTTTCTCCTCGCGCCGATTGCGCTATTATTCCTCTACAACTTCCGGGAAACGGAAACGATACTCCAGCGGAATGCTTCGGACAGCAACATCAAGCAGCTCGAAGGCATCAAATACGATCTTATCGATTTGATGAGCCTTGTGATGAAAACCGGGATGCTGCTGGAACAGGATTCCGTCCTCCGCCAAGTCATGCAGCAGCCGGAATTATATGATGCTATCCATCGAAAACGAATCGTTGAAAATAAATTTGCAGGTATTGAAAACAGCTTTTTCCTAACAGGAGCTACGGTTTTCTACACTTTAATCGATTTAAAAGGAAACGCTTACACCTCGTATACACCGGTGAGCTCCCTGAATTATGCCGCCATGAGCTCCGAGCCCTGGGTGCAGGAGCTGAAAAGGGCAGGGGGACAGCGTTACATCTGGACATCCGATGATCACACGACGGAGGTCCGAGAGAGGCAGGGCATTCGGATGCTGAGCCTTTACGCATTGCTGCGTGACGATGGATTGAAGCCATTTGCTTACGGACGTTTTAGTATCGATTATGAGGGCTGGTTCGAGGAAAAAACATTCGGCAGACATGGGGAAGGCGCCTATTTCCTGCTGGATGCAAACGGACATACGCTGCTTCAATCGGATTCGGAAGAGGACGTGCCGTCTACCGTGTCATCTACTATTGCAGCAGCCAGTCAGAGCGCGGGAGCGGATTCCTCCTCCCAATCCATTGTGAACAATCATACGATGTATACCTACAGCAAGATTCAAGAGCTGGACGGTTATCTCGTGAAGAAGGTGCCGCTGTCCTTGTTGTTTGAAGAAGTGAACAAACAGAAGCAGAGGTTTTATACCGTTTATGGGGCTATCCTGCTGCTGTTTGTACTCTTGACTTACCTCATTTCTTCAACGGTCACCGGGCCTTTGAAGCTGCTTCAGCGAAAAATGGAGACCACCGTAAAATTGAATTTGAAGACCAAGCTTCCGGAACAGGGTCGGGGTGAATTACTGGCGTTGACCCGAAGCTTCAATTATATGATTGCAGACATCAATAATCTGTTGGAGCGGTTAAAGCTTGAGGAGCGTCAAAAGCAATTTGTCCGGTTTCAGGTGCTGCTTAGTCAGATGAATCCTCATTTTCTGCTGAACACGCTGAACACTATCAAGAGTATCGCGCTGGATAAGGATGAGGATGAGATTTACGAGATTTGTGTTGCGCTTGGCAACATATTGGAAACGACGCTGAATTTGGAGGTTGACCTCATTCTTCTGAAGGACGAAATTGTACTGGTCGAATCCTATATGGATATCCAGCGGAAACGATTCGGGCACGGCATTGAGATTCAGTATGAAGTAAGCGAGGATCTGGAGTATGCGCTGATTCCGAAATTTTGCCTGCAGCCGCTGGTAGAAAATTCGCTGCTCCATGGGTTTGGACAATCCCATCATGAGGGGCAAATCGTCATTTGTGCATCAAGCCGCAATTCGCTGCTTTATTTGGAAGTTGTGGATAATGGCATGGGGATTAAGCGATCGCAGGAGAATCAGTCCAACCGGAAACGAAAAAGCATTGGCCTCCAAAATCTTCGGGAAAGCCTGGAGCTTATGTTTAAGAACCAGCCGACAGGACTTCTGATCGAGTCGACGGACGAAGGAACCAAGGTTGTCATGCATTTCCCGTTATTGCTATCCAAACCCTATTTGAAGGAGGGGAGCGCGCATGTGGCGCACGCTGATCGTTGAAGATGAACAGTACGCGAGAGCAAGCTTACGCAAATTGTTTGTAAAGGCGGATATTCCGTTCGAAATTGTAGGTGAAGCGGTAAACGGTGAGGAGGGTCTGCAATTGATTCGGGAGCTGCAGCCCGATGTTGTCATCTCCGACATTTTTATGCCGCGAATGGATGGCGTCCGATTATTGCAGCTGACGAGGGAGGAAGGTTTCCAGTGCCGGTTTGTCATGCTGACGGCAGTAAGTGAGTTCGAGTATGCCAGGCAAGCGGTGGAGTACGGGGCTTCTGGCTATTTGATGAAGCTTTCTCTGGATTTGAAGGGACTCAAGCAAGCCATGGACAAAGTGGCTGCAGAGCTGACGAGAATGGACAAGCTTCGCCTGGCAGATAAATGGTTCCCGGACAGGACTGCCCAAGAACCGACGGACCACCCGGAGCTGAACCGAATGATCAACTACATTGAAGAGCATTTTGCCGAGGAAGTGACATTAAAGAGACTGGCTGAATTTGTCCGCATGGATGCCAGTTATGTCAGTGATTTATTCAAGAAGAAGACCGGCACCACGCTGACGCACTTTATCCAGAACCGCCGCGTTCAAGCGGCGAAAATGCTGCTGTCCGAAACCGAGAAGACGGTTAGCGAAATCGGCAGAATGGTAGGCTTTGAGAACGACAATTATTTCATCAAAATATTCAAGCGCTGGTGCGGTGTGACCCCAAACGAATACCGGAAAGAACAAAAATTCGTTCTATGAATATCCAAACGCCGTTCATACCCCCAATGCCAGGCAGGTGATAAAGTTAAAGACGTAGGCAATAAGCTTATCATTTTGATGAGGGGGACCACGAGTGAAACGGAGAAAATGGTTGAAGTTAGTTCTAATGACCACTCTGGCAGCTTCGATGCTCAGCGCATGTGGAGGCATTAACAGCAGTAGCAGCAATGAAGGGGCGAATGCAGGATCGGCAAGTGAAGCTTCAGCAGGCAGTTCGGGTGAAAAAATCAACCTCAAGCTTTGGGGAGCGGTTCCTGCTGAAGCAGGTCCTCAAGAGGTGATTGACAACTGGAATAAAGAAAATCCGGACATTCAGGTGGAATACGTCCGCTACGTAAATGATGATCCGGGTAACCTGAAGCTGGATACGGCACTCATCACGGCCCAGGATGCAGACTTGTTCATCAACTATACGATTAACCGCCTGCAAAAACGCGTTGACGCAGGGGTCGCTTTGGACCTCAGCAGCAAAACGGATTACAACATCGATGAGCAAATGGGCCCGGATGCTGCTCAATGGAAAATCGGCGATAAATACTACGGGATTCCTACAAAGAAAAACATGCTGTTCATCTGGCTTAACAAAAACATGCTTGATGAAGCAGGACTTCCGGTTCCTTCCGTCGACTGGACATGGGACGATCTGAGAGAATACGCGAAGAAATTAACAAAAGAGAATGTGTATGGCCTTATGCAGCATGACGCCGCCTTTACCGCTACAATTGATGGCACTATTGCCGGTCTTGGCGTAACGAAGCCGGATGGCACATCCAACTTTGATAACGATCTTTGGAAGCAGCAGCTTCAAACCGTGCATGATATGATGTTCGTGGACAAATCGACACCGGAGTACGGTGAACAAGTAACTAGCAAAATGCCGGTAGATACAAATTTCTTAAAAGGCGAGGCAGCCATGCTGGCCGCAGGGGAATTTATTTTCCGCAATGCCAACAATCAGAAGGAATTTCCACATGATTTCAAGATCGCTTTCGCAACGATTCCGAAAGTAACCGCTGATCAGAAGGATTATAAATATGCTGGCGGACTCGGTGATATGCTCTCCGTCAATGCCAAATCCAAAAATCAGGATGCGGCATGGAAGTTCGCGAAATGGTATGCCGATGGCGGCATGCTGCCAATGGCTAGCGGTGGTCGGATTCCATCCTCGAAGAGTGTGGATAACCAACAGGCGATGGAGCTGCTACTCAAGGGGAATGAGGATAGTTACGATACAGCATCGCTGAATAACGTGGTGTTCGGTCAGTTCCCGTCGTTCCAGCTGAATGTTCCGCAGCAAGCGCTGGATGCCCGCAAGGAAGAATATGAGAAATACTTCCTAAATGAGCAGGATATCGATACAACACTTACAAATATGACCAAACGCCACCAGGACTATATCAAGTAATCGCATATGGTCAATACCCTTAAGAGAGAAGAAGGATCTTCCGCTTCCTTCTTCTCTCTTTGTTGTATCTAGAAAGCTCTAAACAAGAAGAAAGGCGGTGTTTTCTGTGACAAAGAACAGCTGGATTCGGAAACAGGGCTGGGTTGGCTATGCCTTTATTCTGCCTAATATGCTGGGGATTCTGGCATTTTTCATTCTGCCTGCCCTGTTTTCCTTCTTTATGATGTTCACGGACTATCAATTTGCCAATCCGAACTGGACGTTCACGGGATTGGATAATATCAAACGCCTTTTTGGTGATGATCAATTCTATGCCTCGATCAAATATACTGTGATTTTCCTGTTATCCGTTCCGGTTTCACTGGGACTGGCATTCCTTGTAGCGCTTGTGCTTAACCGCAGTGTGTATTTGAAGGGATTGCTCAGGGGTATGTTTTTCCTTCCGTATATCTCTAGCGGCGTTGCTGTTGCTTTTGTCTGGATGCTGTTGTTCCAGCCGTCGCAGGGACCGATCAATGAAGTACTGCGTTGGATCGGTGTCGCCTCTCCTCCAGGATGGTTTGCGGATTCAGGCTCAGCGATGTATGCGATCAACGTTGTACAGATTTGGTTCATGCTTGGCTACAATATGATTATTTACCTTGCGGCGCTGCAGGAAATCTCCACCGAGCAGCTGGAGGCGGCGCGAATCGATGGAGCGGGCGCGTCGACGATTACGTGGAAGATCGTATGGCCGCTCGTTAGTCCGACAACGTTTATGCTGCTGGTTACAGGACTGATCATGACGGTCAAATCCTTCTCCCTGATTCAAGCCATAACGGGCGGCGGACCAAGCGGAAGCACGACAATCCTGTCCTTATTCGTCTACAAAACGGCATTCAGCTACTATGAGATGGGTTATGCGTCAACGATATCCTGGTTTCTGTTCGCGGTTATTCTCGTAATTACCATCATCCAGTGGGTAGGCCAAAAACGCTGGGTTCATTACTAGAGAGGAGCAGGCAGTATGATTGAAATCAAAAAGAACCTCTCCATTAAGCTTTTTGTCACGACAATTCTTATGTTGATTGCCGGATTCTTTATGATTGTCCCTTTCCTATGGATGCTCAGCACCTCGTTCCAAACGCCGAGCGAAGTTTTTCGGCAATGGCTTCCTTCCAGGCTCGACTGGAGTAACCATATCCGAATATGGTCTGGGAACTATAATTTTCTTCCTTATTACTGGAATTCGATTAAAATCGCTGTTATCGGCACGGTTGGCGCCGTATTCATGTCAGCCCTTGCGGCCTACGGCTTCGCGCGTACGGAATTCAAAGGCCGGGATACATTGTTCATGATGTATTTGTCCATGATGATGATTCCCCCTCAAGTCGTATTCGTTCCGAAGTTCATTATGTTTAACTGGCTTCATATTTACAACACCCATTGGGCGCTCATCCTGCCCGCCATGTTCTCGATATTCGGAGTCTTCATGCTTCGCCAGTTTTTCCTCGGGATACCGAAGGAGATTACCGAATCCGCGTTTTTGGACGGAGCCGGCCATTTTCGGATATTCTTCAAGCTGATTCTGCCGTTAGCCAAGCCAGCGATTGCGACGTTTGCCATTATCGACTTCTCCTGGCAATGGAATGATTATGAGAATGCGCTCGTGTTTCTGACAAGTCCGGAGCTCTATACGATTCCGCTTGGCCTGCAAAATTTCGTTCTGGAAAACAACGTTGACTATAATGGCATGATGGCTGCTTCTTCAGCGGCAATCGTTCCTATGATTCTAATATTCCTGATAGGACAGAAATATATCATCCAAGGTATATCGAGTTCGGCAGTTAAAGGCTAATCGAAGGAGGTTCATACATTGAGACAAGAGACAGTAAATTCGCATATAATCGTCATTGGAGGAGGTCTGGCCGGAATTAGCGCCGCAATTGCAGCAGCAAGACTGGGGCAAAAGGTTGCGCTTGTCCATAATCGCCCTGTGCTTGGCGGCAACTCCAGCTCCGAGGTACGCGTATGGGTATGCGGGGCAACCGGGCACGGAGTGAACCGTTATGCCAGGGAGACCGGCATCATGGGAGAACTGTTTATAGAAAACCAATATCGTAACCCGGAAGGCAATCCCTATTTATGGGATGTCACGTTGTTGGATGCCGTCAGAGCCGAGCCGAACCTCACGCTGTTCCTGAATACGGATGTAAGAGAGGTTGAAGCTGTCGGAGAACTGGATAACCGTGTGATTCGCAGCGTCACAGGCTGGATGATGGGATCGGAGCGCGAAATTACGTTCGAAAGCGAGATTTTTCTCGACTGTACAGGCGACGGACTCATTGGTTTTCTTGCAGGAGCAGCATACCGCATCGGGCGTGAAGCCAGGCACGAGTTCTTAGAGGATTGGGCCCCGGAAGTGGCTGACGACATCACGCTCGGCAGCACCTTGCTGTTCTATACTAAAGAAACGGAGAAACCCGTGCGTTTCGTGGCCCCGTCTTTTGCAAAAGATATTACCACAACGTCGATTCCGATCAAACGCGTCATTCGAAGCGGTGACTCCGGCTGTCATTATTGGTGGATTGAATGGGGAGGCGAGCTGGATACGGTCCATGAGAACGAGCGGATCCGGGATGAGTTATGGTCAGTCATTTACGGCATATGGGACTATATCAAGAACTCGGGGGAGTTTGAAGCCGATCATATGACCTTGGAATGGGTCGGATCGATTCCGGGTAAACGCGAATACCGCCGTTTTCTGGGGGATTCCATATTGACGCAGAACGATGTTATTGCGCAGCGTTCGTTCGAAGATAGGGTAGCTTTTGGCGGGTGGTCTATCGATCTTCATCCGCCGCAAGGGATGTATGCAACTGAAAGCGGCTCGAAGCATTTGCATATGGACGGCATTTATCATATTCCATTCGGTTCGCTTTACTCGAGGAACGTAAGCAATCTGCTGTTCGCCGGACGGAATATTAGTGCAACACATGTGGCCTTCGGAACGACGCGCGTCATGGCGACCTGTGCGGTGATGGGCGAAGCAGCCGGCGTTGGTGCCGCATTGTCCGTTATGAAAAGGATCACGCCGCGCGAATTGCGCGAGCGGTACCTGTCTGAGCTCCAGCAAACGATGCTGCGCACCGATGCTTCGATCATCGGTCTGCGTAATGAGGATGTTCATGACTTGGCAAAGAAAGGAGTTGTCAGAGCGTCGAGCACAATGAAGGGCATATGGCTCGATAACGCTGCTCAAGAGTATCGACTCATATCGGACGTTGGATTGTTGTTCCCGGCTGATGGAGAGGTTGAAGGACTCCGTATCCTGGTTACCGCCAGGGAAACCACGCAGTTGAACATCGAGCTGTGGGATACGGGACGCGATGAGAACTATGTGCCTGCAAATCACAGGCAGACTTTGATCATTGAGGTTGCTGCCGGTGAGAAGCAGTGGCTGGATATTCCGGCGGACCGGATGCTGTTTGGCGATAAACCGTGCAATGGATTTGTTATTGTCCGCGCCAATGAGGCAGCAAGTCTCTTTACATCTGAGGTACCCCTCACCGGCGTGCTCGCATTCGAACGCGGGGCCAAGCCGGTAGTCAGCTCCGATCTGGAGGACCATCAGCCGGATCAGCTGGTGATCGAATGGTCGATGAGAGGCCTTGTCCGCAAGCCGTTCTGTTTTGCGGTTGAGACCAGCGCTTATTCGGCTGACAAAGTGGTTAGCGGTTATGTTCGTCCTTATGGAGGTCCGCAGATGTGGGTATCGGAGCCCCTCGTAAACGGCCGGGTAGAATGGGTGGAAGTTGAGCTCCCAGAACGAGCGGATATCCGGGAGATCCATCTTACCTTCAATGATGACGTCAATGAGGATTTGATCAATCTGCATCATCACGAGACGCCGTTCCTGATCATTCCGGAGCTGGTTAAGGCATATGAGCTGCAGGCATATATGGATGGGGAGTGGGTAACGGTTGCCGGTGATAACCATAATCGTACACGCAAAAAGATCCATCGATTTGAGGAGCCGATACCATCGAACCGAATCAGGGTCGTCATCAAGGAAACGAACGGCAGTGAACGAGCAGAAGTAATCGAGATTCGAATATATGAGGATCATAGTATCGAAATGAAGACCTCGTAAGAGCGATCAAGGGTCCGAGAAAGTGGAGCTCGGGTTTCTGTGCGTCCGGTTTAAGAAAATCATGGCCTCTTATCGAAACTCTTGATGAGCTTGCAGTGAAATACGATGCCTCACCGACACAGATTGCTTTGAATGGGATGATACACGCTCAAGGCGAGGGCATATTTGCGATTCCTGGAGCCACTAAAGTGAAACATGCCGAGGAGAATGTCAAAGCTATGAACTTTTCCTTGACGCGAAGTGAAATGGACGAAATTAGTGATGCTTCATGGGCAGTTCTTAAAAAGTAAACCTCGTGTTGCCGTGATCAAATCCTTCCAGAAACGAATAAAAATAACCAGTCGCTGATAAAGTCGAACTGGTTATTTTTGCTGTTATGGATTCATGGTTCATTCATGAAGGTCAGCTCTCGCTGTGGTTATCCGCTGCTTCTGTTAGTTTTGTTTCTAATCCATCGATTCAGCTGTATTATCCGTTGAGATACCAACGCAGGCAGATATGAGAGAATGTTGACGCGACACCAAAGGGTGGCCTATAATCAAAACGACACTAAATGGTGTCGATTGAGTACATTTGTTACATAAGCGCAAAGATCGAAGAGACTTGTAGTTTAATGGATGGGAAACTAACGCCTGTCCCTTGGCAATAATATTATAGGAGAGGGTGTTGTGACCGAGATCAATCAGTTGCGAGACGTGTTTGATGCGATTGCAGATCCAACCAGGCGTCATCTGATTCATCTGCTATCAGAGGCAGAGGAGCTGCCCCTGCATGAGTTGACGCCACAGTTTCAAATGGGCCGTACAGCGGTATCGAAGCATTTGACAATTCTTAAAGAGGCCGGACTGGTGGAGGACCGTAAAGTAGGCAGGGAAACGAGATACAGGCTAAATGCCTCTCCACTGCAAGAGGTTCAAGATTGGGTGGGCTTCTACAACAAGTACTGGAGCACGAATATGCTTCGATTGAAGCAGTTATTAGAGGAGGAAGAAGAATGAGTTTAACTTTATCTATGGATTTTCAGTACACGTCAACAATTGAAAAGGTATGGAGCGCTTTGACCGATCCCAACAAGCTTGCCCAGTGGATTACGGAAAATGATTTTAAACCTGTCGTAGGACATCGTTTTCAGTTTCGTCATCAGCCGTACAATGGATGGGATGGAATTGTTGAAGGAGAAGTAACGATCGTGGATGAACCCCATCGATTGTCTTATATTTGGGCAACCGGGGATGAGCAACACACGGTGAACTGGACCCTGCAGGATTTAGGGGATGGGAAGGTTAACCTTCATCTCGAGCAAATCGGATTCTCCAATGTCCATGGACTTGAAGGCGCTAAGTATGGTTGGAGCGCTTGGACTGTCGAGCTTGAAAAGGTGTTGGCACAATAACTTTGTTTCAGCAGTAGAAAAGAAAAAAACTTGGAGGATATGAAGCATGAACGGCATGAACGAATCTAATCAGGAATATATCGTTATCTCAGGTGCGAGGGAAAACAATCTCAAGAACGTATCCTTGCGTATTCCCAAACGGAAGATCACGATTTTTACCGGGGTATCCGGATCTGGCAAATCCTCGATCGTCTTTGATACGATTGCTGCGGAATCCACACGTTTGTTGAATGAGAACTTCAGCATGTTCATACGTACCTTCCTGCCCCGTGTTCCGCAGCCGGATACGGATGCAATCGAAAATCTGAGCATGGCGGTTATTGTAGATCAGAAGCGGTTGGGCGGGGGCTCCCATTCCACGATGGGCACGATTACCGATATATCTCCCATTCTCCGATTACTCTTTTCCCGAGTGGGTCAGCCCCATGTTGGAGGAGCGAACATGTTCTCCTTTAACGATCCGCAAGGCATGTGTCCAGAGTGTAACGGTATCGGCCGCAAATTAGGCGTAGATATGGGCAAGGCGGTGGACATGTCCAAGTCGCTGAATGAAGGAGCCATCATGCTGCCGGACTATTCAGTGAACGGCTGGGAGTGGAACATGCTTGTGCAGTCGGGAGACTTCGACCCTGGCAAGAAGCTGAGTGATTACTCGGATGAAGAGCTGGAACAGCTGCTGTATGGCAAGGCCAGGAAAGTGAAGATGGATTTCGCCGGTAAGGCAACGAATATAACGGTGGAAGGCGCCATCGAAAAGTTCACTAACAAATACATCAAGCAGGATGTCAAGACCAAGTCCGAGCGGACACAAAAAGCGGTTGCACCCTACATTTCCGAGGGGCCTTGCTCCAGCTGCCACGGTGCGAGACTCAGCCAGGACGCCTTAAGCTGCAGGATCAATGGATATAACATTGCGGAGTTGTCTTCCATGGAGGTCGGACAACTCGTTCGCGTCATTCGGGAGATTGACGATGCGGTCGCCGCACCGGTGGTTAAGTCACTGGGCGAGCGCTTGCAGCATCTGATCGATATCGGGCTTGATTATTTGACTCTGGACCGTGAGACGGATACATTGTCTGGCGGCGAATCACAGCGTGTCAAGATGGTGAAGCACTTAAGCGGCAGTCTCGTAGATGTCACTTACATCTTTGATGAGCCCAGCGTTGGTTTGCACCCTCGTGATGTACACCGCTTGAATGAACTGCTGCAGAAGCTGTGCGACAAAGGCAATACCGTCATTGTTGTTGAACATGATCCCGATGTGATCAAAATCGCGGACCATATCGTCGACGTTGGGCCTCACGCCGGTAGCCGCGGCGGTGCCATCGTGTACGAAGGAAGCTTCCAGGGTCTTCTGGAAGCAGGCACACTGACGGGAACCCATATGAAGCAAGCGCTTAAGCTGAAGCAGGACTGCAGGCAGCCATCCGGCAAGCTGTCCATTAAGGATGCCACACTGCACAACCTGCAGAACGTGAGTGTCGATATTCCTGCCGGGGTACTTACCGTCGTTACGGGTGTCGCCGGTTCAGGCAAAAGCACGCTGATCAACGAAGTATTCCTCAGCCAGCAATCGGATGCGATTGTCATCGACCAATCGGCGGTAGGCGTGTCTACACGCTCGAATCCAGCGACCTATACGGGCATTATGGATGATGTTCGCAAGGCGTTTGCATCCGCGAACAAAGTCAATCAAGGCCTCTTCAGCTTCAACTCCAAGGGGGCATGCGAGAACTGCCAAGGACTGGGTGTCGTGTATACGGATCTAGCGTTCCTTGACAGCGTGAAACTTCCATGTGATGTATGCGGGGGTAAGCGATTCAAGGAAGAGGTGCTGGAGTACAAGCTGAACGGGAAGTCCATTGCCGATGTATTGGAGATGACGGTAGAGCAGGCCTTGGAATTCTTTCAGCTAAAAGAGGTTGTGCGCAAGCTCCAGGCAATGAGTGATGTAGGGCTGAACTATATTACGCTCGGTCAGCCGCTAAGCACCCTTTCGGGCGGTGAATGCCAGCGTATTAAGCTGGCAAGCGAGCTGCATAAGAAGGGCAGTATCTACGTGATGGACGAGCCAACGACTGGGCTGCATATGTCAGATATCGGCCACCTGTTGGAGATCATGAACCGCCTGGTGGATGCCGGCAATACGGTCATTGTCATTGAGCATAACCTCGATGTGATTAGCCAGGCAGATTGGATCATCGACATGGGACCGGACGGAGGCAGCAAGGGTGGTCAGGTGGTATACGAAGGAACTCCTACGGAGATCATCCATGAAGAGCATTCCATTACGGGCAGGTATTTGAGGTAAGGGGGAATGCATAATGGCTTTTTTTAAAGACATGATCTCCGTATTCCGAAAGCGAGAATTGTTATTTATAGAAAGCCTTCGAGAATCGGAAGATGTATATACTTTTTCATTCAAAAAAGATGAGGATTTAACGTGGACGGCAGGGCAGTACGGTTTGTTTAGCATTACACACAAGAAAATCAAAAGCCCAACGAAGCCTTTCAGCATAGCTTCTGCTCCGACGGAGAACGTTGTTAAAATTACGACGCGAATTGGTGATAACCCCAGCGACTTCAAACAAGCGATGTTGGAATTAAAGCCTGGAATGAAAATCAAGATGGGCGGTCCTGTAGGGTCATTTCATTTGGATCAAGAACACCCATCGCTGCTAATTGCAGCCGGTATTGGCATTACGCCTTTTCGAGCAATCCTGCAGCAAATGGCTGCTGGAAGAGACAGAGAGGGTAAACCCGTGCGTGTGCTGTATCTGGACAGTCAGAAGTCACACCTCTTTCGGGATGAGCTCGATGCTCTGGCTAACTCGGCTGCCGTTCAAATATCCTATCTTGAATCCAAGGAAGCATTAGAGCAAGAAATCAATAGGTTTGTTAACCAATATCAGAACCAGGGCAAATACTTTATCGCGGGTCCAAAATCCATGGTTGAGTCGATAACGAATTTGCTGCAAAATAAAAATATCGCGAAGCAAAATATCAAAAAAGATGCGTTTTATGGATTATAACGAATATTTGCATACAGCCTATCGCTATGTATAGAAGATTGACAAAGGGTGACTTCATTGAAGTCACCCTTTTGCTTTAATGGTATTGAACTGATAGCTGCGTGTATCTTCTATTCCACGACGGCTACACTTGCCTTCAGAGGCAGCGTAGCGGACGCCGCGTATCACCTGCGATCAAAGCGGAGATACGTTAGATCACTCATGAGCAAACCTTGATTAGTGAATGACGTTACCTTTATTTACTCAACAGATGCTGCCTTTGCGGATTCCTTTTTTGCAATTCCTTTTGAGGGCGGCATGAAGAGTGTCATAACCAGCGCCAGAACAGCCAATATCATCATAAAATAATAGGCGTCACTCGAACCCAGCATGGTAGAGAGACTGGCGACTTGATCTGGTGATACAAGTTCATTTTGGCTTTTGATGTCTGCTGCATGCTTCAAAGCCTGCGACGTATATATCGTAATAACGACAGCTGTCCCAATGGCACCTGCAATTTGACGAACTGTGTTATTCACAGCCGAACCATGCGTGCCTAATTCTTTGGGTAGTGCGTTTAATCCTGCTGTATTCAGCGGCATCGTAATAAAACTTAAGCCTACTCGTAAAAAGACTGTTCGAATCATTAAATAGGAATAAGAGGTCGAAGCCGTTAAGTCCGTTACAGCCCACATCGAAGGTATAACAAACAATAATCCGATGATAAATAGTGGTTTTGCTCCAAATTTATCGTATAACCTGCCAGTTACCGGTGATAAAAATGCATTGATCACAGCACCCGGCAATAATAACAGGCCTGCCTCAAAAGCAGAATAGCCTCGACTGCTCTGAAGATACAGCGGCAGCAGGATCATGTCCGCGTACATCATCATGGTGACTAATATATTGATGAGTGAGGTTAAGGTAAAGATCTTATTTTTGAACACATCCAAATTCAGCAGCGGGTCCTTTGATTTCATTTGACGCATACAGAACCATGTCGTGAACATAACGCCGATAATTAAGGACAACAGGACTACAGGAGATGCCCATCCTTTGCTCCCGGCATTACTGAAGCCATAGAGGATGAAACCAAATCCGATTGTGGATAAGATGACACTGATGATATCAAGCTTGGCTTTTGCCGCTTGGGATACATTTACCAGATACTTTAATGCCAGTAAAATCACGATGAAGACTAGAGGGGCTAAACCGATAAACAGCCATCTCCAGGATACATATTCAATGATAAATCCAGCTAAGGTCGGGGCAATAGCAGGGGCGAAGATAATGGCAAAGCCGATTAGGCCCATGACGCTGCCCCTTTTTTCAATTGGAAAAACAATCAGTATGACACTCATCATAAGCGGGGTAATGATCGCCGCTCCGGCTGCCTGGATCATGCGTCCCATCAGTAAGACGCTGAAATTTGGTGATACAGCGCAAATCACTGTGCCAATCAATAAAAATAACATAGAGCTGACGAATAACTGCCTCGTCGTAAATCGTCTCATCAAATATGCCGTAACGGGGATTAACACGCCATTCACAAGCATAAAACCCGTTGCAAGCCATTGGACGGTCGTTGCTGAAACCTGAAATACATCCATAAGGTCATTCAGCGCAACATTTAATAATGTTTGGTTCAAGGTCGATAAGAAACAACCTAAAATCAGTATAAATAATAATATCCCTTTTTTTACATTCGGTTTCTTTTGCTGCATTATTGTACTCCTTCCAATCATTGCTTTCTCAACACCATATCGATAAAATAGATAATATCATACCGGAAAAAGAGTGCCTATTTGCAATTTCACTCAATATGTCGACTAATCAACGATGGATCTTGATTCGTTGATAAAATAGAAATTAATCGATAAAGGAGCAGAGAATGACAATCGAAAAAAAAGAAGATCCCAGGGCTGTCCGCTCAAAGAAGCTGTTTAAACAAGCTGCACTATCTCTCCTGATCGAACAACACTCCATCTCACAGCTAACCGTTCAGAAGGTAGCGGATCGCGCTGAATTGAACAGGGCCACGTTCTATCTGCATTTTGAAGACATCCACGATTTAATGTCGATTGTCACGAATGATATTTTTGACGAACTGTCAATAAAATTGGAGCCGTTGGTGAATTCCGAGATCCATGATAATCGGGAGGGCTTGACTGTGTTTTTGGATTATATCTATGAGAACCGGAAATTCTTTGCCGTATTGTTTGAGTATAAGCATTATGAAGGCAGACTGTTCGGCCTATTTAAACAGCTGATAGAAGCCCGAAGGGACAGAGCAAAAAACGAAGGCAGAATCTCAAAAGACTGGGTTTCCATTGAGATTCTCACGGCATCAATCATCGGCATCATCATGTGGTGGATTCGAGAAGGGATTCATTTCAGCTCCGAGCACATTGCAAACCAAATCACGCAATTGTATAAGAAATCGCCAATTACTTAATATGGAAAGAAGTCCCCACGGTAAGTATTTGCTGCTCTTGTAGAAGGAGCAGGCGCATGTCGATGACAGAGGAAATCCTGCTTCAACAGACGATCCAAAAGACCATGTTGATTCATCCTGGATCATTTGGTGTATACGTAGGTATAAATTCTTAACAAACAATTCATCGTGGCGGCGAATCCCGGTGCTGCTCTGGCATTCGTGGTGACCTATATCCCTAGACAGGGGCTGCATTTGGGATCGAAAAAGGGTGGCTTCTATGAGGTCACCCTTTTACTTGAGGTATCTACTTGCATTGCCGAGGGCTGCACTGTGCAGCAGCTTCTCTTTTGTACGAGGACCGGAGTATCATATTTGGATTGAGAGTACAAAATTATGTTATCATGGTAAAACAACGAAAAATAAAAAGCTGAGCTGATACTTGGAGGGAGTAGTCATTAATAACGTCGCATTGAATGAAGCAATGACCATGCTAAAGAAGACGAGCCGAACGTTTTATATACCCATAAGTTATTTGGAATTAGGCTTAAGGGAGGCTGTTGCCTCTGCCTATCTATGCATGCGGGCAATAGATGAAATCGAGGATCATCATGAGCTCTCGAATGAACTGAAGATCGAACTGCTTCGTGGCATTTATGAAACATTTAAATCCCAGGATGATAGAATGGGTGTACCGCAAGCACATATTGTACTATCACCCTATCGGACGGTATTACCGGATGTTACGATGCAGCTGGACGAATGGGCTGCTCTGTGTCCCCCCACCGCAGCTCCAATCGTATATCGTTACACTGCCAAGATGTCGTTACATATGGCTGACTGGGTTCAGCACGGATGGAACATTCATACCGAAGAGGATTTGGACAAATACACCTACAGCGTTGCCGGAATGGTTGGTGAAATGCTGTCAGAGCTCTGGTTATGGTATGATGGAACGCAATCCGATTTAACGAAGGCCATTGCTTTCGGAAGAGGGCTGCAAGCGGTGAATATTCTCCGAAATCGGGAGGAGGATCTTAAACGTGGCGTTGACTTTTATCCTGACGGATGGGGATTCAAGGAAATGCAGCAGTACACTCGGCGCAATTTGCAAACCGCAGACTCTTATGTTGCAGACCTGAAACATGGTCCAGCATTAAAATTTTGCAAGATTCCACTGGCGTTAGCTCACGCTACGGTGAACCTCATCTCCGCAGGTGGAAGCAAATTAACAAGAGATGCCGTTCTGAAAATTGTAAATCGTGTGACAGGATAACATCCCTTGTCGCATCTAGAGAACAAGAAGCCGGAAGCTATGGGTAACGGCTTCTTTTCAGTTTGTTCTGATAAAGAGCCGATGTATGCCGCAAGTGAACCAAAAATGTTATTATGGCTAACCGAGAACTATAGCTTAACGAACAGCGGCAGTCCAGGACGTTCTCGTCTTGACTGCCGCTGTTTTGGGTGGATTCACAGGGTCATCAACAATATCAAGCGGAACAATAGAAGGTAAGTTTGACATGAAGCCAAAAAGGGTCTGAACAAAATAGTTGACATTATTAAACTACAGATGTAGTATTGAATTGTAACTACAGCTGTAGTCTTATTTAAAAAATTATAGCAAAGGAGCATTACAAAAATGAAAGCACCAACAAAAGTGGCAATAGCCGCATTAAGTTGCATTCTATTGCTAGGTTCTTCCGTAAACCTTGGGGCAGAGGCGGCATCCACCAAAGGGGCCCCGAAAAACGTTGTTGGCAAAGCGGCCAAACCAGCCAAGTCCATACCTGCGGAGGACAAAAAGTTTATCGAAAATGAGATCAACCGCGTTAAGGAGTTAACTAAGAATTCAGATGATATGTATGTCTTATATCATAAATACAAGGAACTGAATAGCGGATTCGATCTTAGTTATTGGGGAGGGATTCATCAGTACACCTCATACGAAAACTATTTGAAAAAGGCATCTGCCCTGGAAGGCTCCATCTTGGTGCATCCTTCAAACCTGCCAAAAGGATATAAGTTTTCCAAGGCCAGGATTGAAGGGCCAACGAAAGGAAAGTTCAATGATGAAGTGAGAGCCGAGGGCAAGAAAAGCGGAAAACCTATCTACATGAAAAAGATAGATTGGAAAGAGGCTGTAACTATCCGCCTTGAGTATATAAAAGGGAAAGACACACTGGCCATTTCCAAACATGCATTGGACTCAGAAGGAAGTGCAAAAAAAGGATTTTTTGAAGATGACTTCCCGGCTCATATTTATCCCAAATACGTTTATTGGCATACCGACAAATTCGAATATAGTATTTCAACCTCAACGAATATGCCTAAGAAACAAAAGATCGAAATTCTGAAAGCTGCGGTTAAAGAATAACTTTTTGTGATCCAGTCTATAAGTTTTATGCACAGACTATACGGCTAGTTATTGCATGTAACAGAGAGATAACGTTATTCTCTGCCAAAACGTGTTGACATTACGAAACTACAGATGTAGTATTTATTTCAACTACACATGTAGTCTGAGTAAATTGATTTTGGAGGTTTCATGCATGAATCACATACCACCGATTACCGAAGCAGAACTGGAAATTATGCGCGTCCTATGGACAAACCCGAATTCTCCTTCCAGTCACGTCGTACAGCAGATGACCGAACGAATGGAATGGAGCCCCAATACAACCAGGACGCTCCTCAGTCGATTGGTACAGAAGGAAGCGGCTGGAGCGAAGCCGGGAACGAATTCGAAGCGCACCCAGCTGTTTTATCCTCTCATTAGCGAACAGGAATATCTGCGATCAGAAACCAAATCCTTTATGAAAAAGCTGTATGGCGGAGCTTTACATCCAATGCTGGCTAATTTCTTGAAAGATAAAAAGCTGAATGCGCAGGAAATCGAGGATCTGAAGGCTTTATTTGATGAAAACGGCAGCTGCGGTGAAGCAGAAAAGAGAGATACGTGATGAGTCCTTCCTTGCATGCAAGTCTTTTGTCTGTTTTTGGCTGGGTCCTGCGTGGATCATTCATGGCTGGCATCTTAATTGTTCTTATCCTGGCCCTGCAGTTTCTAATGAAAAACAAGCTTGAATCCAGATGGAAATACTTGCTTTGGATTCCTGTGGTGATCCGCTTGCTGCTTCCTTCGGCACCGGAATCTTCATTAAGCTTATACAATGTTTTTTCTCTGGAGGCTATAGCGCCCGGTATTCATCAGCAAACCCAAGGCTTGTCATTCTGGCATAAATGGTGGAAAGAATCAGGTACCGAGAGCGAAATAGCAGTTCAAGCGGAGCCAACTTTCGTTGCAGAGAGAAATGGCTTCATAAGAGAAGCTGCGGGAGCAACCGATCCGTCTCAACTATTGGTACACTCGCAGGATAGGCCAATGTGGTGGAGTGGGTTCAAGCAATTGAGCTTCACCAATATGCTAATGTTGGCTTGGTTATCCGGTGTTCTGATCCTAACCGTAAAAACAGTATGCGATCAGCTTCGACTAAAACAAGCTCTCCGCACAGGACGTCCTATTGAAACTCCTCGTTTATCATCATTGTTCGATGAAACGAAGCTGCTGTTGGGTGTGAAGCGTAAGGTGCGGTTTGTGGCATCGGAACACATTCCCGGGCCTGCGGTGGTCGGTTTTTATAAACCTGTGGTTGTTATTTCACCTCGTTTGCTTGTTACGTTGAAAAAGGAGCAGATTCAATATATTCTGGCGCATGAGTTCGCCCATATACGGCGCTGGGATGTGGCCATGAACTGGATCATGCACATCGTTCTGATCCTTCATTGGTTTAATCCATTAGTATGGCTCGCCGTACATAGAGCAAGGCAGGATCAGGAAATAGCCTGCGACGCATGTGCCCTGGACCGGCTGAGCCCGCAAAAAAACAATGCATACGGGCAAACGATCATTCATGTGCTGGAGCATTTTTCAGGCAGCCCTCATCAGCCTGGACTTGCTGCCCTGTCTGCGACGCATAAACAATTAAAAAGGAGACTTACCATGATCAAACAATTTCAGAAAAAATCTTATCATATGTCCATCCTCGGGATGACAATGATTCTCGCCCTTGGCAGCGTAACATTGGTTGATGCAAAAGAAAGCGATGCAAAAAGCACAGCGCAAACGGCTTCCGTTCAATCGGAACAGGATTCAAAAGCCGCCCTGAATAAACCATGGAATTATAATCTTCCCGAGCAAATTACGGCTTCTTCGGTGAATCTTGAGAGCTATACTAAAGAACAAGAAAAAGCCTTGAAAAAAGCAACGGAAGCAGCGAAGCTTATACCTGCAGAGGACATAAAGTTTATCGAAAATGAGATCAATCGAATTAAGGAGCTAACGCTGGAGTCCGATGATATGTACGTCTTGTTTCATAAATACAAAGACTTGAACAGCGGATTGGATTTAAGTTATTGGGGAGGGATCCAACAATACACAGCATACGAGGACTACTTGAACAAAGCTGCTGCGCTGGAAGGCTCCATCTTGAAGCACCCTTCAAATCTGCCAGCGGGGTATACATTTTCCAAAGCGAGAATTGAAGGTCCGATCGAAGGAAGATTCATCAATGAAGTCAGAGCCGAAGGTAAGAAGAGCGGTAAACCTATCTATGCAAAAAAGATAGATTGGAAAGAGGCGGCAACCATCCGTCTTGAGTATAGTAACGGGAAAGACGTATTGGCAATTTCCAAATCTACATTAGACTCTGAGGGAAGTACGAAAAAAGGATTCTTTGAAGATGACTTCCCCGCTCATATCTATCCAAAATACGTTTTTTGGCATACCGACAAATTCGAATACAGTATTTCAACCACAACGGATATGCCCAAGAAACAAAAAATTGAAATCCTGAAGGCAGCGGTAAAAGAATAACGATTTTGGTCCATCTATGTAATTCTATATTAGACCCATGCCATTCTGGAAACAGGATGGCATGGGTTCTTTAGACTGCCAAATTGTCCTGAACAAAACATGTTGACATTAGCAAACTAGAATTATAGCATGGATGTAACTACATGCGTAGTTTGAATTGAATTGACTTTGGAGGTTTCATATATGAACCCAATACCACCCATTACGGATGCAGAGCTGGAAATTATGCGCGTCTTGTGGGCAAATTCGGATTGCCCATCCAGTGAAGTCGTAAAACAAATGACGGATCGAATGGGGTGGAGCCCGAATACGACCCGGACGCTTCTCAGCCGTCTGGTGCAGAAGGAAGCAGCGGGTGCGAAGCTGGAAAAGGGCTCAAAACGTACCCAGTTATTTTACCCGATTATCACTGAAGAGGAGTACCTGCGGTCCGAAACCAAATCTTTTATGAAAAAACTGTATGGTGGATCATTAAAGCCGATGCTGGCCAACTTTTTGCAGGATAAAAAGCTAAGCGCACAGGAGATCGCGGATCTGAAAGTTTTATTTGACGAGAACGGGGGAGACGAGGAGACCCAAAAAAAAGGATAACACATAAGCAGGAATTAAAAATTGTGTGATAACGGGTGGGGATATCATGAAATTGGAAAGATTGATCTCGATGATCTACAAGCTGTTAAACCACGAGGTTTTATCCGCCTCCACCTTGGCCGAAGAGTTTCAGGTTTCCCCAAGAACCATCTATAGAGATATCGATGTGATCTGTGCAGCCGGCTTTCCGGTCATATCGTATCAGGGAAACAAAGGTGGATTCGGCATCATCGACGGATTTAAAATGGATAAAAGCTTGCTCGGTTCGTATGATGTCTCTACTTTGATCACGGTGCTCAGCAGCCTCTCCTCGGTATTTGAAGACGGCCGTGCGCAAGGAACCATTGAACGATTGCAAACGATTGAAACGGAGTATCGGTCTTCCAGTTTAGCGGTGGATTTTGAGACCCATCGTACGGATTTTGGAGCACTTCCTGTTTTGCGCACGGCCATTACGAAGCGTAATATCATCCGTTTTGATTACATTAATGGAAAGAATGAACTTACAACCCGTGAGATGGAGCCTGTGAGACTTCATTTTAAATATAGCAATTGGTATATCTATGGTTATTGCATGAAACGGCGAGATTATCGAGAATTCCGGCTATCCCGGATGATGAATTTGTTCTTAACAGAGGAAACCTTTCAGCCGCGTCACGATACGGACGAGATTGGTTTGTCTAATGGGGCAGGGCAAGATCAGGTGGAGGACGTAGTGATCCGAGTGGGAGCTGACGCTTTAGCAGAAGCGATGGATCAGTTTCACCAGGTGGAGAAGCAATTTCATGAAGACGGCAGCATGATCATGCGAATTCCTGTTAACAAGCCTTTGCAAGCACGCTGGCTTTGGTCTATACTGCTGGGTTTTGGCAGCGGCGTCGAAGTCCTTGAACCTTCTGTACTGCGAGAAATTTTAAGAGAAGAGCTCCAGAATACACTTAAACATTATGAAGTATGAAGTCGTATGACAAGCAGTTGACATGCGACTTTTTATATATGCTAAACCACACTATCATTCCATCGTCAAGGAATTCTGGACCGCATTGAATATAATTAACTGTGACCGCAATCCAGACGGCATAATCCAGTTTGATTTTATCAACAAGAGGATTATAATAGGTTTATATAGTTAAACGAATAAACGGAAGGCGGGAGCTATATGAGCCAGAAAACGGAGCATATTGTGCAACAATTCAAAGAATGCATTCCTTTGCTGGACGTGCTGACAGATGAAAAACGCCAAGCCATCATTTTACTGCTTGCGCAGCATAAAGCGGGGCTTAATGTCAATACAATAGCAGAGCACATCAATTTGTCCAGACCTGCCGTCTCTCATCATCTGAAGGTATTGAAGCAGTCGGGTTATGTAAGCTTTGAAAAAAAGAGTGTGGAAAATTACTATGTACTGACTGTTCGCAAACCACTGGATCAGCTCAAATCATTAATTGCGGCCATCGAAGAGTGCACGAGCCTTCCAGACAAGTAAGAGATATTAAGGGCAGCTTGTTTTATCGTCTGATTAGTCCATATGTTTAAACATAACAACATAATAGGAGTGATGTGTGATGAAAGCTATGACAATCGAGAAATACGGAAAAAATGTTCCCTTGCTACTGACAGAAATGCCTGTGCCTCATGTCGGGGAAGAGGATGTGCTGGTGGAAATTTATGCCGCAAGCTTAAATCCCATCGACATTAAAATCAAAGAAGGAAAGGCAAAATTTCTCCTGAACTATGAGTTTCCACTGATCTTGGGAAATGATTTTTCCGGAGTCGTCGTCAAGGTGGGCGAGAAGGTTAAAACATACAAACCTGGAGATGAAGTATACGGCAGACCCCGCAAAAACAGAATCGGGACACTAGCCGAATATATTGCGGTTCATGAAGAGGATATATCTCTGAAGCCACGGAATCTGAGTTTTGAACAGGCGGCTTCCATACCACTGGTCGGGCTTACGACTTACCAAGCCTTTTACGATATATTGAACCTTCAAAAAGGCCAGAAAATATTAATTCACGCAGGATCAGGGGGCGTAGGCACTTTTGCTATCCAGCTTGCTAAACAGATGGGAGCCTATGTTGCGACTACAGCTAGCGAGAAAGGTTACGATTTAGTCAAATCACTTGGTGCCGACCGGATCATTAATTATAGAGAAGAGAAATTCGAAGAACTGCTGTGGGGATATGACGCGGTGTATGATACATTAGGGGGTGAAGTGCTGGAAAAATCTTTTCGAGTCCTCAAACCCAATGGAAGAATCGTATCCATCTCCGGTTGGCCAAACGCAAGATTCGGTAAAGAAGCACAGTTAGGATGGATTAAGACGTTCCTGTTGTCCATGGTTAGTCGTAAGATCACGAGCCTGGAGAAGAAAAGTCACACGAGGTATGATTTTCTCTTTATGAAACCAAGCGGAGCGCAATTACAGCTGATCAGGGAATGGATTGAAGCAGGTCATCTTCATCCTGTGATAGATAAGGTATTTGAATTTAAGAATGCCGCTCAGGCGCTTCAGTATCTTGAAGGCGGAAGTGCCAAAGGAAAGGTTGTTGTTACTGTGAAGGAGTTATAATGGAACAATAGAGCCCTATGGTAATCTAAGTTGTCTTACACACTGTAGAGAACAAGGAGTGGTAGAAATTGGCACGTGTTTTGTTTATCAATGGCGGATCAGAAGGGCATGTCAATCCAACGATTGGAGTTGTGCAGGAGCTTGTGTCGCGCGGGGAAGAAGTTGTGTACTTTTGTGCAGAAGCTTTTCGGGAGCGTATTGAGAAAACGGGGGCTTCGACGCGAACATTCGACGACCAACAATTCATCAAAGCCTTTATCTCAGGTGGAAGAGATTATTTGCTTGAAAGGATCAACGGTCTCTTACTTACGGCGGATATCGTCATACCAAGCGTTCTTGAACAGATCAAGGGAGAACAGTATGACTACATCATTCATGATTCCATGTTTGGTTGCGGGCGTTTGTCTCTCTCAAATTACTTAGGCTTCCAGCCATCAATTCCTGCACCTCATTTGCACAAACCAAAGAATCCTTCGATCACACGCTGAAGCATTTTTTCGAACAGGTTCCTGCTGAAGTTGTTAAACCCATAGAAGATAAATATCAAAGCCTGACGGCAAGTGTGTGCAAAAAATACGGCGTAGAAATACATTCGCCATTTGAAGTGTTTTGTAATCCCGCTCCCCTTACCCTCGTATATACAACCCGAGAGTTTCAATATGAAGGAGAGGCATTCGACCCAACGTATCAATTTGTAGGACCCTCCATTTCTTCGCGATTGAATCAGGAGCCCTTTGACTTTACTGCAATCGAGGGAGGAGAACCCATTTACATTTCACTGGGTACGGTCTTTAACCAGGCGCTGGAATTTTACAAGCTTTGTTTAGAGGCATTTGGGAACACGCGTTACCCGATTGTCATGTCGATTGGACATCAGATCCGTTTATCCGATTTAGGGGAAATCCCGGAAAACTTCATCGTAAAACATTACGTTCCGCAAACTGATGTACTGCAGTACGCCAAATTGTTTATCACACATGGTGGAATGAATAGTGTCCACGAAGGTCTCTATAACGGAGTTCCGTTAATTGTAATTCCACAGAGCGCGGATCAGCCTGTAATCGCAAGGCAAGTGGCTAATGTCGGAGCAGGCATCACCTTATCCATGCAAAGCTTGACCGCAAATGAACTTCGTGAAGCTGCAGATCAAGTGTTAAACAACCTGTCTTTCAAGCAAGCTGCTGAACACATGAGGAACTCGTTTCTAGAATCAGGCGGGTATTATCAAGCAGTGGATGAGATATTCAAATATAAAAGTCAATACAATATCTAAGCTGCCGATGATGGCAGCTTTTTTTTGATTTCACGTGGGCGAATGATTGACGAAATTGTGTATAGTGTATATATTATATATATACGGTATGCATTCAACTTCGACTGTGAGGTGACAGAACATCAACATCATTATATCCAACGCATCCAGCGATCCGATTTACATACAGATTATCAATCAGATTCGACAAAGCATCCTCAGTGGAGAAATGCAGGCAGGGGACAGCCTTCCCTCGATTCGGCAGCTTGCGAAAGACTTGCAGGTTAGTGTAATTACAACGAAGCGCGCCTATGAAGAGCTGGAGAAAGAAGAGCTCATCGACTCCGTTGTAGGCAAGGGCTGCTTCGTATCAGGAGCCAATAAGGATTTTATCAGGGAACAGCGCATGAAGAGACTGGAAGAGAAGATGCTGGAGATCATTCGGGAAAGCAAGGAGTTAACCATGAGTCAACAAGATCTCATCGATCACTTGAACCTATTGTTTGAGGAGGACAACACCCCATGAATGCAATCGAATTGCGCAATTTAACCAAAAAATATCCACTGTTTTCCGTTGATCAGATATCTCTGGACGTGAAACAAGGCTACATTACCGGACTCATCGGTCCGAATGGCGTGGGTAAAAGCACTTTAATCAAGATGATACTCGGCATCGTTCGCCCGGATTCCGGCAGCGTCAAAATATTAGGCAATGATATGCCTGCACATGAGGTCGATATCAAACAGCGTATTGCCATTGTCTCGGATGATTGCTTCTATTATGAGCATCTCACGATATCCGACACCAAGAAAATGATTGCGCCCTTCTATAAGAAATGGAATGACAAGAAATTCAACAACTATCTGGAACAATTCGAGTTGTCACCCAAAAAGAAGATTGCCGACTTGTCCAAGGGGATGAAAATCAAGTTTGCTCTTGCTGTGGCATTATCTCACGCGGCTGAGCTGCTTATCATGGATGAGCCGACCTCTGGTCTGGATCCTGTATTTCGAAGGGAACTGCTGGATCTGCTTGCGGATATGATGCAGGACGAGAGAAACACAATCATCTTCTCGAGCCATATTACGACGGATTTGGATCGTATTGCCGACTATATAACGTTTATTAATCGGGGGAAGATTGTGTTTAACGAAACGAAAGAAGAAGTCATGGAGAGATACGTTATTGTGAAGGGCGACAAGCAGCTGCTGGATTCCGACATTCGAAATCACTTTATCGGGCTTCGTGAGACAGCGGTTAGTTTCGAAGGTTTAGTGGATGACAGGCAGGAGGCGGAACGATTGTTTGGAGGGTATGCTCTGTTGGAGAAGCCATCCTTAGAAGACATCATGTATTTTACCGCCAAAGGAGGACGAATCCATGCTTAATCTGCTTCGTAAAGACTTCATTGCAATCAAAAGCTCACTTTGGACGATCCTCATGTATCTCGCTGTATTCAGCCTCGCTTTTATACCAAGCAGCGAGATATCATTTCATTTCGTTGGAATCTATACAGCTTTCGGAGCGGTTATTCTCGTTACCATGATCGATATCAAAAACAATAACCATCATTTTCTGGTCACACTTCCGATTAGCCGCAAGCATATCGTGCAAGCGAAATACTTAACAGCCATTGTATATACGTTATTTGGAATTCTGGCCTCCTACGGAATTCACTGGATCGTTAGACTTGCTGTCCCACAGCTCAACAAACCGGATAATTCGATTGCAGCTATACTGGTGTCCATGGGAATCGTGCTTGTTCTCATTTCAATCTATATGCCGCTTTTTTATGCGCTGAACAAGAAAGGAGCCGGCATCATTAATGCGGTATTCATGATCGCCCTCATTGTTCTGGCGCAGCCCGCAGCTTTCCTCATGCAGCAGATCAGCGTAAATGGAGGCATTGGCGGTAGGGCATTGCTGTTAATCCCCGTTGGCCTCATCCTGTTATGCATCGGTTCCTATTACTTGACGGTGTATTTGTTTAACCGGAAGGACATATAAGCTCCACGGAAGGTGGCCGTTCAGCATGAATCGGCTGCCTTTTCTGTAGGAAAGAATAGACCGATCAATCCTATTCCAGCAAACAGAATAAAACTAAACGGGTAACTGGTCATCTCTATCAATCTTCCAGCAAAGAAAGAGCCGAGCGCTTGCCCAATGCCCAATGCTAGGAAAGATAAGCTTACTCCCAAAGCTGGTAGGACGCTAAATATTCTTGTTGCCCAAACGATAAACAAACCTGTTAGAAATATATAGGAACTCCCAAATAACGCTGCGGAAAAATAATGAGTCCAATTCAATGGAACCGTAAGAAGAACTATAGAAATAAACAATAAAAATAGAAGGAGGCGGTAAGACCAGGCTAACCCGAGTTTTTGGATAAATCCTCCTGCTGCTCCGCCTACAATACCAGCCACCCCCATTATGATCCAAAAGACCACACTTTCATTTGTTGTCATATTATATTCAACCGTTATATAGCTTCTTGAAAATGTCCAGTAAATGGATGAACTTATACCACTTATGAGGGAAGCTAATAATAAAAACTTCGATTTATTCATGACGGATAGCCAATTCATTTTTTGATCCATAGCTTGTTTCTGGTCATAACGAGATGGAATAGAATAATAATTCCAATACAACACGCCTATAGCGATAATAGCAAAGAAAATATACGATAGTCGCCAATGTTCCGCAAAAAGTAATACAATGGGACCTGTTAAAATGACGCCAAAACTTGTTCCACTGTTTATCCATGTGTTCCCCTGATCAAGCTCTTGTTTGGAGAGTGCACTTTGCGCCGCTTGACTTAATGCGGGGGAGGCCAAGCCACTGCCAATACCAGCGATAAACATGCTAATCACCAGGTGCAGATAAGATTGTGCAGAAGCAATTCCTGACAACCCCAAAACTGCCGTTAGACCCGCAATGACTATTACCTTGTGTTGTCCCAGCTTTTTAATTAAGGCTGCAGAAACAAGCAAAGCGATTGAATATGATAGGTAAGCAGTGGAGCCGACAAGCCCGCTGTCGCTTTCGCTTAATTCTAAAGAATTTGAAATATCGGGAAGAAACAACCCGAAACTTAAACGAGCTAAAGCATACGTTACAGCAATCATGGCCAAGCCCGGAAACACGATTTTCAACACGATACGATCACCTCATAATGTAGATTACCCAAAAATAGATAGAACGATCATTCTATTTTAGATCAAATAAATGACTTAACCACATTAAGAAAATAATTTCTCAACAGAGTAAGCTAATTCTTGAGCGACTGTTTCTACCTCAAATACTTCCGCCAATGCTGTAGCTCCTTCAAATAATAAGACTAGCCGAATAGCTTCTCTTATATCTAACCCTTTTTCTTGAAAAAAGGTTAACAAGTGATTTTTATGTGCTTCTGCAAAACCGACAATTTCACTATTCTCCGACTGCTCCAGAGAAAATTCTTCTTTTGCCCTTAAGAACATACATCCATTTGAATCGTAAGAACGTATCCAGTCCATGTGAGCTTTTGCTAATGCTTGTGCTAATTCAGCGTTTGTTTTTTTGTCCATGGCATCATTTAATGAGTTAAGATATCTTGTTTCTCTTCTTTTTAGTACTTCCAGGATCAAATCTTCTTTGGAATCAAAATGATTGTATAAGGTCATAAGAGCAACACCGGATTGTTTGATGATCTGCTTAAGACCTACAGTATGGAACCCATGTTTATCAAATAAACGTTCGGATTGTTCAAGCAACTGTTCTCGTTTTTTACTCATATGGTATCCCGTCCTTTGGATATAACGATCGCTCTATTTTATCCCAATGTCTTATGTTAAGCAACCATTACAAATGCATATCGAGTCCTTAATAGTAGATAACACCTAAGACGGGGGATTTAATGACAGATACGCTGCCCGTAACATGAGAATTAGAGTTCTCTATGAAACAATAGTTTACATAATAAATGTTATGATCCTATCTCATTCAGCAACCTATATTTCCATATTTATCAAATTCATTATCTGGTTCTACTGGGACCTATATCTTGTTTGCATCGGTCTACCATGAGATACTGTGTAATATAAGTTTCCAACTACAGTTATGATTATGAACGAAGAGGGATCAAGACCAAGACCATGGCAAACGGAAGTTCTGACGTTGTATAATGACGTCATCCAGGTCCGACCGCCGTACAAACCAAGTGAACATGTCATGAAGGGGGACGTATGAAAAAAGCTGACGCCAATCTAATGAAAGAAATCAACTTAAACAATGTTCGTCAAGCCATGAAGTTAGTCGAGACGGCTACCAAACCCCAATTGGCTTCGTTGACCAACCTGAGTGTCGTAACGGTGAATTCCTTGGTTAAAGAACTGCAGGAGCTTGGAGAACTGTTTGAAGACGACACGGTTCCGTCCAATGGAGGAAGACCTGCGTTAACTTATAAATACAATTATGATCATAGCCTTGCTCTTGTGATCTATATAAAGGAGAATGACGGTCAGGAACTGATTTCGGCTACCGTCGTGAACTTAAGAAACGAATCACTGGATAAAAAAGATGTCATCCTGTCCGTGTTCCAACGCAAACGAATGTATCAAATGATCGAGCAATTGGTGGGACTATATCCTTCAATCAAAGTCATCGGCATTGGCATACCCGGGCAGGCCGTGAATGGCGAGATTATGGTCAGCAGCCATCGCGAGCTGATGGGAGTCCGGTTGATCGAGGAGCTGGAAACGCAATTCAAGTTACCCATTATGGTCGAGAATGACGTAAATGCAGCTATTTTCGGATATGCCATGAATCAAGACTTGGAAGAAGACCAGTGCATGCTCGGAATCTACGTCCCCCAATCCTATCCTCCCGGTATGGGCATTTATCTGAACGGAAAGATATTTCGAGGCAAGAATGGCATGTCTGGCGAAGTGAAATATCTCCCGCTCGGCCTGGACTGGGCAGGGGAGATGGACCCAAAGCTATTTATAGACGGAATATGTCGGTTGATTCAAACCGTAAACATTGTATTGGCACCTGACAGAGTGGTGATTTATCAAGATATCGTTGATCCTGAAACCTTGCAAGCAGCGTGGATTGCATTCAACAGGGAACATTGGATGCCGTCGCATCCGGATCTGATCTGGGAACAAACCTTCCAACAGGATTTCGAATCGGGATTACGCAAGCTCACACTGCAAGAGTTAGAGCCAGCCCAGAATAGGAGTGCCAGCCACAGCCCCTGGAATTAGAATCCGGGGGTTTTTCGGAGATAAACGATTGACAAAGGTGCAAAGCTGCAGCATATTAATAAATATACTTTATAAAGATGCTTTATTATTGGAGTGAAAGAGGGTGTACGTTTGGCAACTTGGTTTTTGGTCATTATTTATTTGGCTTTTATTAGCTTGGGACTACCGGATTCCCTGCTGGGGTCGGCTTGGCCGGTTATCTGGCCGGATATCGGTTCTTCCGTAGGCTCTGCCGGCATCATCTCCATGATCATCGCAGGAGGAACCATCGTTTCGAGTCTTGCCAGCGGTTCCATGATTCAACGCTTCGGGACCGGCACCATCACATTGGTCAGTTGTTTTCTGACCGCCGGTGCTTTGCTCGGCTTCTCTATGGCGCCGTCCATGACCTGGTTCGTCGTGATGGCCATCCCTTTGGGTTTAGGCGCAGGTGCTGTGGATGCGGCCTTGAACCATTATGTAGCCGATAACTATAAGGCGCATCACATGAATTGGCTGCACTGTTTCTGGGGAGTCGGGGCCACGATGGGACCGATTATTATGTCCGCTTCCATTGCCGACCATAACTCTTGGAGACCGGGTTATACTGCCGTTGCAGTCATTCAGTTTGCGCTGGTTGTGATTCTCCTTGTTACGCTGCCGCTGTGGAAACGTGTGGCAGCCAAACGTGTTCATGTCGGTCAAAACGATGAGTCCCATGGACGCCTCGATCAGGATACGCCGGCGCCGTCAAGGCTAACACCGACTGCAAAAGCCAACTTGTTCGGCATCCGGGGCGTGAAACCCTCCCTGCTCGCATTTCTATTCTACTGCGGCGTGGAAACCACCGTGGGATTATGGGGAGCGAGTTACCTCGTCGGTACTGGAAATATCACGGCAGAGAAGGCCGCCCTCTGGATATCCCTGTATTACGGGGGCATAACGATAGGAAGGCTGGTCACCGGTTTCATCACGCTGAAAGTGTCCAACCGATGGCTGATTCGTTACGGACAACTTGTTACAATTGTCGGCGGTATCATCTTGCTGCTTCCATTGCCCATTTCCTCTTCGCTGGTCGGCATCATTCTGATCGGACTTGGACTTGCTCCGATTTATCCAGGCCTGCTGCATGAGACGCCAGCCCGATTCGGACGAGAGAATTCCGCCAGGTTGATGGGATTCCAGATGGCCTTTGCTTACACGGGAACAACAACGATACCCCCTTTGTTCGGACTGGTCACGACCCAATTCAGTATCGGATTATTTCCGTACATCGTGCTTGCTTTACTGGTCCTGATGTTCTTGAGTGCCGAGATTGTGAACCGGATTTTGGGTAAACAGGTGCTTGGTACCGGGTAGTTAGAAAGGTTCGAGATGGTTTATAAGCCATTTCGAACCTTTTTTTAAAGACGCTATCGCTGACGATCCGTGATGTGACCATGAAATTCTAATGCAATACATCTAAACCCGCCATTAAAGGCTGCCCAGCCAGGCGGGCTTTTTATCTTCTAGACATGAACAGCAAAGCATGGAATAAGGATAGGATTATAGGACCCGGCACCTAATCGAGAAGTTTTGCGTATTATTTTCCAAATAAGGGTAATAACTCGAAACCATCGAAAGGCGTGATCCAATCGTGAAACCAAGACGCTCCGTATTCTTGAAAATGTCGGTATTCGTCATAGCGTTATCGCTAACAGCGTGCTCAGGAAATGGAACAACGGAATCTGTCGCCACACCTGAAACACCACCACCGGTGAATGAAGAAGTTCCGGCACCTGAGACAGATAACGAACAATCCCCGAAAGAGACGCGTCCCGAGAGTGAAACTTTTGACATCATGACCGGCGAAGGCAACCAGCCGCATTCCGCCAGCTTGCAGCAAGGCGAAGGTTTTTCCTTATATGTGTTTGAGAATTTCGATTTCGATGCTGCGAAGGGACGTCTTTTTCTCACCAGCAATCCGGAATACTATGTAGATATCGAATTGCTGCCAGCCGATTATGATCTAACGGAACTTGAAACGGCAGGCCAGGAGGAATTGAAAGCGTTTGGGGAAGTATCCAATCACAGCGGTGAGCTTGTCGAGCATCCGCTCGGTTCCGCAGAGCTCTACCTTCAAACCTCAAGCGAGGAAGGAATCCGCGATTATATCGTATGGCAGTCAGAGACTGGCGATGCTTTCCTGTTCCGTCTTCGCAATCCAAAAGGCGAAGAGGCTTCGGATTTTGCCGGACCAGTTCTCGTCTCGTTATCTACGGTTCAAATCGATTCATAATGAATGAGGTCAGGCAGCAGGATCTTGGCCAAAGGGATATCCGTTTCTTTAGGAACGGATATCCCTTTTTTATGTTTTACAAAGTCCAAATCTGCAGCCTAGCTCATGCCAATTTGTGTTAAAATCGAAAAATAACAACTGTTCCGTGATGATCGGAGCATCGATATTACCCTTTCATGCTCAGGAGGATTTCAGATATGCAAAAGCGAATTTTGCTCGTTGAAGACGACCATGACATTCATCAGTTGATTGAAAGCCAGCTGCAGCAGGATCATTACCATGTAGATTCGGCACACGACGGGGAGGAAGCCGTTGCTCTTTTTCACAGCGGGAAGTTCGATCTTATATTGCTTGATTTGATGCTCCCCAAGATCAACGGGATGGATTTACTTCGGCATTTCCGGGAGAGCAGCAAGGTTCCCGTCTTAATCATATCTGCGAAAGGCAGCGATCTCGACAAGGCCATGGGCCTTGGATTCGGAGCGGATGATTATATCAGCAAGCCTTTTTCCATGATCGAATTGACCGCAAGGGTTCAGGCTGCTATCCGCAGGGCAACGCTATACGCCGAAACGGACAGTAAATCTGCCGAACCTCCTGTTATTTCGTTTAAGGATTTGATCCTGGATTTGCATTCGTTCTCTGTAAAAGTAAGGGGACACCATGTCCCGCTCACCTCGAAGGAATTTCATATTTTGAAGCTCCTTATGACGAATCACAGCAGGGTATTCACCAAGGAGCAGATCTATCAATTCATTTGGGAAGACGATTATTACGGGAATGAGAACGTGATTAATGTACATATTCGAAGGCTTCGGGAGAAAATCGAAGAGGATCCGTCCACGCCGCAATACATTCGGACGATTTGGGGAATCGGATACAAGATGGGGGACTAGGCCATGATTCTTCTTTTATCCCTCCTTATTGGAGTATTAGCTGCGATCATTGGCTGGCAATGGCATTCCACAAGAAAACGGAGCCATAGCATACTTGAAATTACAAGCACAATCTCCGATATTATGAAACATGATACCGCCGAGAAAGTGCTGGTGCCAACCGACGATGACCACATTAGGCAGCTGCTCATTCAGATCAACCGTCTTCTGGATAATAAACAGAAGATCTTTGCCGATTATGCCAGAACGAAGGACAGCCAAAGGAAAATGATCTCGAACATGTCCCATGATTTGAAGACACCCCTCACGGTCATTCTGGGTTATACGGAGAAGCTGAATCAGAAGCCTACGTTGACAGAGCAAGAGGAGGAGCGAGTCATTCTAAGACTGAACGAAAAAGTAAACAGTCTGATCGCATTGCTGAATCAATTTTTCGACCTGGTCAAAATCGAATCGGAGGACTATGATATCCCGTTAAGCAAAATATCACTTAGCGAGGTTAGCCGGAACAGCGTCCTTGAATTTTACGATCTGCTTGTATCCAGAAATCTTCGTGTTGAGATCGACATTCCCGAACTCCCCTTTTATTTCCTCGGTAACAAAGATGCGCTGCAGCGAATATTAAGCAATTTAATATCGAACTCCATTCGCTATGGAAGCGACGGAGGGGTGTTCGGTTTAACGGTTCGTGAAGAAGGGGAATTCGTAGCGCTTGACGTGTGGGATCATGGCAAAGGAATTGCCGAGATTCATCAGGAGCACGTATTTGAAAGACTCTATACGCTGGACGATGCCAGAAACCCGAATTTTCAAGGAAGTGGGCTGGGACTCAGCATTTCCAAACGTTTAACGGAGGAGATGAATGGATTGATTAGTCTAAGCAGCTCACAGGCTGAGAAAAAGACGACCTTTACTTGCAAGTTTAAGAAATTAACCTATTAAAATCATTCAAGAGATGTTGCTTCGTTGTTCAACGTCTCTTTTTTTATTCCAATCGCAACCGGCTGTTTCATTCTTAAGAAACATGTAAGGAATGGGAAAGGAATATCTTAATTCTTCAGTCTAAGATAAAGGTAACAAAGGAATACACATTGTAATCAAGGTGGTGCATCTTCCATGAATTTCATTATTCAAACTTCCGAACTAACCAAAACGGTGAAAGGAAAATCGATTGTATCCGGAGTTAACCTGAACGTGGGAAAGGGCGAGATTTATGGTCTGCTGGGTCCTAACGGCGCTGGCAAAACAACCATCATGAAAATGCTCACCGGACTCATTCTTCCGACCTCTGGAGCGATTATGTTGTTCGGTAAGCCATTTTCCGAAACTTCGAAAGAAGGATTGAAACGCGTAGGGAGCATCATTGAATACCCGATATTTTTCGAGCATATGACGGCTATGGAAAATCTTGAAATTCACTGCGAATACTTGGGTTATTATGATAAAAAGGCTATTCGTCAAGCGCTGGATTTGGTCCAATTAGCAGAAATCGAAGATAAAAAAGTGAAGGATTTCTCGCTTGGCATGAAGCAGCGCCTTGGCATTGCAAGGGCCGCCATCACCAAGCCGGAACTGATCGTGCTGGATGAACCTACAAACGGACTCGATCCCATCGGCATTAAAAACATGAGGGATTTGATTCGAACGCTGAATCAGGAATACGGCATCACATTTCTGTTGTCGAGCCATATCTTAGGGGAAATCGAGCAGGTTGCGGATCGGATTGGCGTCATACAAGACGGTCAAATGATCGACGAAGTGTCATTGTCGGACATTCGGATGCAGCGAACCGATTATATTGAGCTTCTAACCTCGAACGTGCAAAAATCCTCCTTTTTGTTAGAGCATGAGCTTCGAATTTCCAATATCAAAATCGTACAGGATCAGCGAATCCGAATCTATGATGGCGATATAACGCCAAGTCAAATTACAAAGCTCCTGATTGCGCATGAGATTGAGATCGAGGAGATCCAGAAGCATACCAGCACGCTGGAAGACTATTTCTATCATCAAATTCAAGGGAAGGGGTGAATCCCATATGATGAAGTTAATTGAGCTGGAATGGAAGAAGCTGGAGCGTAAGAAAGTGATAGGCGAAGCCATTACGTACTGGGTCATTCTCATGTTTTTGCCGATCTTTTTTCTCAAAGTGGTCTTTGCCGATATGCCGATGGTTCGTTTTGGCGAGAGTTATACAGCCGCGATGGATCTGATGCTGCCGATGCAGATGGGACTCCTCTTGTTCGGAGCGTCGCTGATCAATCATGTATTCATAGAAGAATATAAGAACAAGACGATAGCCCTATCATTCGGATATCCGCTCAGTCGAAAAAGACTCGTGGTAGCTAAAGTTCTATTTATCGTATTGGGGGTTTTCTTCGGCACGCTGGTATCCTTTGTGCTTAGCGGCATAACGACCTATGCGCTTAATCAGATCATGAATGTCATTCCCGGAACACCAACCGTGGCTGAACTGATGAACTATGCGGTCCGGATGGTCATTCACTCCATTGTCGTTGCGCTTGCCTCGTTGATTCCGTTATTTTGCTTTGGGATATGGAAGAGGGCGGTCATCCCTACAGTCATTTGCGCTATTTTCCTGGCGCAGTTTCCTAATTTCCTCGGAATGATGGGGATTACATTGAACCTGGACTTTCTCTATGCGGTCCTCAGCGTATTAGGTGTAGTAAGCGTCTTGTTGTCTGTTAAATTCGTGAATATACTAGGGGATATATAAATGAGAGGATGTGGCGATATGACGATTGACGTCAAAACAGTATTGCTTCATAACGGAGAAAAGCTGACCTACAGAGAAAGAGCCGGAACTGAACCTCCTCTGTTATTGATACACGGGAATATGGCTTCTTCGGAGTTGTGGGAACCCCTATTAGAGCATGAAGGCATCACCCAGCGTATAATTGCAGCTGATATGCGCGGTTATGGCGAGTCCAGCTATTATCATCCCATAGGTGATATGAAGGATTTTTCTGCAGACCTATTTGATTTCACAGAACAACTCGGTCTGAATGATGTCATGATTATGGGTTGGTCGAATGGGGGAGGAATCGCCATGCAGTTTGCGGCCGATTATCCGGATCGTGTGCGAAAATTGATTCTGTTAGCCTCCATATCGACAAGAGGTTATGCAGCTGTGAATGCGGATGGCGATCGCCTACAGACCAAGGAACAAATTGCTAAAGACCCTGGACTTGCGATGACCTTTCAGGCTAGTCAGGAGAAAAATCAGGACTATTTTGAACAGGCGCTGAATTACTTATTGTTCAATAATCATCAGCCGGATGCCGCAATCCGTACAAATTACATCAAAGCCTGCATGAAGCAACAAAATATGATCGATGTTGCCGATGCCGCCAATCGATTCAATATCAGCTCCTCATCGAACGGTCTTACCAATGGAACAGGAGATCTAAACCGAATTCAATGTCCGGTACTCGTCATCTGGGGCGTTCAGGATTTGATCACCACGCAGCAGATGACAGGGGAAATACTCGAAGACTTTGCAAGCCATGGCAAGTCGGTCCAATATATAACTCTGGACGCGGGTCACTTTCCGCTCATCGATGATTTATATGGATTGGTTGCATCCGTGAATGCGTTTATCGCACTGCCTTAGAAATGAACCTGGGACAACAATCTCCATTGACAGAGATCAATGAAATGATTAAGGTGATGAATAGGACACAGGTTTCATTTATTTTGGAGGATATTTATGAATCAACGTTTTCGAATAACCAGATCCATGCAACAAAACGGTGAAGCTCAAGCGATTTCACTGGAGGAATGCAAACTCTATTTTTCATCTAGAGCTGATTTCACTTATCAGACAGCGTTAACCGTGAAAGGACCAGAGAGCACCATGTCGGTAGAAGGGGATTTCTTCATGTGGAACTTTGAAGGAACGCATATTCCATTCCGACACTATATGGGGGACTTGTATGCAGCCATTACGCGTGAAGAGATCATGCCCGTCATGATCGAGATTGCAACGGATCTGCGTGCAGATATTGTGGAAGGCTGATGGGTTGCAAAATTTCTACGGTGGCTCATTGTTCAAGGCGTCTCTGATCCAATTTCCAGCCGAACAAGCAAATTACTCGAGCCGAATATACGGTGGCTGGTCCGGGCTCTCGGATTGCATTCAATGGATCAGCCTGCCAGCTGTATGAACGTTAAGAGGGTCTGTGGTATTATGAAGCGGTCTCCATTGAGGCAAGCTATGGCTTCCAGCGCTTCCTGGAGGCGGCCAAATTGAACTAAAGGCAGCAAAAAAGCCTTCAACCACCATTCAGTTGGTTGAAGGCTCACTTTTACAAAAGCATGCGAGTCCCATGGACAACTCGCATGCTTTTTTTTGTTCTACCCTTCAAGTTTATAGGGTTGTTCAGCCGCTCGCGGCTTCCATGCGGAAGCCAGGATGACGATAGCACTCCCCAAACCGATCCAGGTAAGCGTGGATACGGCATGATTCCAGTGCAGCCCGTTGCCGAAGAAGAACAGATCTCGAAGACCATCCACCATAAAACGCATCGGCAGCCATGAGTGTACCCAGTCCCGGTAGAAAGGAGACATCATCTCCGGAGCTAAAGCAAGCAGCGGTGCACCAAAGAACAGAATTAAGGCAAAGATGGCAATCCCTTTGATGCCCACAAGGGACATCACGGCGGAAATCATAAGGAAAAAGCTGAAGAAGGTAATGGATAAGAACACTGCTGTATCCGTAAACTGTGGGATATGCAGTCCGATCATGCTGTCAGCGAGCCAAGTTATGCCAAATCCCACCGACTAATGATACAACGGCTCCCATGGCAATCTGGATGGATTTGGCTGCCAAGTTATCTTTGCGGGATGTAATCTTACTCTTGCTGACTGCTAAGAAGAGGACCGCCGCGCTTGCCATACTAGCCATCCAAAGCGGCTGGAAGAGAGAAATCGGGGAATTGCCGTTGGCGCTGTGGGTCCCGATTTCATTGACATTCGTTACCTTCTTGGTAATCGGATTTACCAGGCTGGAAGCCTGCTTCACGGATAGCGTTGCACCTTGGGCATCGAATCCTTCAAGGATCTGCGTGCGGACTTGGTTATTCATGTTATCCACGATGCCGTTCAGGATTTGTCCTGCCATGGTGGAAGCGGCCGTGTTCATGCCTTGATTGATGAAAATTTCAACTTCAGGCGATTCCGGCGCCGGACTGCTTAAGGAAACTTGCTTCGCACTGAAATCAGCAGGTATGACCAGCGCAGCGTAGTAATCCTGGTTATCCAAGCCGGCTTGTAATTCTTCCATACCGTCGACTTTGACCCACTTGACAGCCGGTTCCTCTCCAGATGCGGGCGAAGCGGTCTGCTCGATTGTGTCCAAGAACGTTTGCCAGATATTCCGCTTCGGTTGATTGGGAAGCTCAACTCCTTGATCCTCGTTGACAATGGCCACCGGCAGATTTTTGGGCTTGACTTGAACAGATGGAAATAACGTAAGCGAGAAAATAAAAATGACCACGAATGCCAGGATGGGCGCTACCCATACAAGTTTGTTATTCAAGACTTTCATCAACTTTCACTCCTATCGATGTCGAATGCCATCCATGACGAAAGTGATTGCCTCTTCAATTTCCTCGTCAGGGATGGAATCCATATTGAACAATACAAAACGCGAAATCATAAATCCGCCAATGAAACCGAAAACCAATTTCAATATTTTGTCGACCGGGATGTCGGCGAGTTCACCCCTTTCTTGGAAGGCTTCAATCAATTTCGTCAAGCGCGGTACAATCAGATCGGATACGTAAGGCAGGAATTCGTGCTTCAATTCTTCCTTGTATATGACCTCCTTGATAAGTACCTGAAAGATCTCCTTGTTTCCCCGGATGAATTCGATGCGATTATGAAGAAAGGTCCGCAAGAATCCTTCAAATGTCGAATCCCCATTGCTTATAATCTGATCCAGCGCCTCGTTCGCCATGGAAGGAAAAAATTCCCTAATGTACGGGACGATAAGGGACAACAGCAAATGGTCCTTTGTTCCGTATTGCTTAAAGATACTTGCCTCAGATACCTCGGCGACCTTAGCGATTTCAGCCGTTGAGGTATTGGAATAGCCTTTATCAGCAAACAATGAAATGGCTGCCTCGACAATCCGTTGCTGCTTGACGGTTCGCTTGGTGGAGTGTATGGACAGGATTTCGTTAAACAGGTTGTGCTTGGGCAAAATTCGGTTCACCACTTTCAGTATGTCGATGATAACTTCAGCGAAAAGTAAGTAATCACTCACTTTGCTAATATGGTTTTAACACTGAAGTTGTCGATTTGTCAACAAAAAAAGTGAGTGCTTACTCACTTTTATCTATCATGCCGAACACCTTATCATGTATACTGTAACCAGATGATGATTAGACTCGTTTTGGCATCGAATAAGGAAAGGGCTAGATAAATATGGCAGAGCGTCTACATGGCCAAATGGTTGAAAGAACGCGCCAATTAATTAACATATAAAATCCATGATTTAAATCAATGAACAACGTGCTGATCATCGATCTGTTAACGGGTCCCGAATAACGCCATCGTGCGGTTCATGCACGAAGCCTATTGTATGGCGCAGCAGCTCTGATCTTCTATATGAAATAATGTACATAACAGCAAAAGGTGTTGTTTATCCAGCACATCAGATAATTCTGATCATTGTTGAAGTTTGCTTAAGTGATTATAATGAACTCATATAGAAAAACAACACGTTGTCTATTTGAGTGATGAGCAGAAAGGTGGAGTTTATCATGCCTGTCATCGAAATTGAGCATCTGACTAAGGATTATGGTCATCATCGAGGCATATTCGATGTTTCTTTTAACGTTGAGAAAGGGGATGTATACGGATTTCTAGGTCCCAATGGAGCTGGCAAAACCACAACCATCCGCCATATCATGGGATTTTCCCGTCCGCAGCAGGGACACACCTTAGTCAATGGGCGCAGGAGCTGGGACCATGCAGCAGATATTCAGAAGGAGCTGGGTTATTTACCGGGAGAAATCGCGCTGCCTGAGTCGCTCACCGGGACGCAGTTCATAAAAATGATGGCGGAATTACGCGGGATTACCGATATGACCTACACGCAATCTTTGGTAAAAAAATTTGCGCTCGACCCCTCCGGGAGCCTGAAACGGATGTCGCTTGGCATGAAGCGAAAGCTGGCTATTGTCACGGCGTTCATGCATGACCCAGCCGTGCTTGTGCTTGACGAGCCTACAAGCGGATTGGATCCCATGATGCAGGCTTTATTCATCGAGTTCATTAAGGAACAGAAGGCAAAAGGCAAAACGATATTGATATCGAGCCATATTTTCTCCGAGATTGATGCGACCTGTGACAAGATTTCCATCATTAAGGACGGCCGGTTAATCTCTTCGTTTGTGGCGGATGATTTGCGACATCAAGAATCCAAAACCTATGAAATCGAGTTCAAATCCGAAGTTGAATTCCAGCGTTTTGAACTTGAAGTTAAGGCTGAGCCCGAACTTGAAGTGCTTTCGTTGACGCCTTCCAAGCGGCAGACGATATTACGAATCCGGGATACGGATATCAATCGCTTTATTTCGTTCATTGCTGATTATGACATGAAGTTCTTCTCGGAGATCAAGTTCACTTTGGAGGATTATTTCATGAAGTTTTACGATCGCAACACAAGCCTTAAGGAAGGGGAGTAAACGTATGCCATGCATCGAAATTAACGATCTAACAAAAGACTTTGGCGATGGGAAAGGCTTGTTTAACCTCAACCTGAAGATTGAAAAGGGCGAGGTGTTTGGATTCGTCGGAACGAATGGAGCCGGCAAAACAACGACCATCCGTCATATCATGGGATTCTTGAAACCGGACAGCGGTTCCGTGACTGTTCAGGGGCTGGACTGCTGGGCTGATTCCGCCAAGATCAAAAAGCTGATCGGTTATATTCCTGGGGAGATTGCGTTTCCTGATGCCCCGACGGGGAGCGAGTTTTTAAAGCGGCAAGCAGAGCTGTTGGGTTTGCAAGATATGTCGTACGCAGAGCGTATGATCCAAAAGCTGCAGCTTGATCCGTCAGCCCATTTGAAAAGTATGTCCAAGGGGATGAAACAGAAGACGGCGATTGTCGCCGCATTCATGGCCGACCCGGAAATATTGATTTTGGATGAGCCGACAACGGGCCTGGATCCGCTCATGCGAGCGGAATTCGTAGATATTTTGCAGGAAGAGAAGAAGAGGGGCAAAACCATATTCATGTCGAGTCACATGTTCGAGGAAGTAGAGCATACGTGTGACAAAGTCGCCTTAATCAAGGAGGGAAAGCTGATTGCCGTCAAGCCGACGGTCGAGGTCAAGCACAATGAGAACAAAGTCTATAAATTGGAGTTCCTTCAGCAGGAGGATTACAAGCGCTTCTTGTCAGAGCCCTTTCAGATCACGGAGAAACGGGAGAATCAGAATCAAGTGCTTATCGAAATCCATGATCGTGACATCCAAATGTTATTTCGTACATTGAGAGGTTATTCCGTGAAATTTATATCCGAGAAGAAGTTTACGCTTGCGGATTATTTTAATGGCTTATATGAGGAGGAAAGCGCCCATGCTTAGCAAACCGATCTTCAAACAAACGCTTAAGGCCAATTTTAAGTTATGGTTTATCTTCACACTCATCATGACCGCGCTTCATATCGTACTGATTGCCGTATTTAATCCAAGCACCTTATCGGACATGTCGAACATGGTGAAGGATACTCCACTTGCAAATCTGCTCGGAGAAGCGACATTCCTTGGCATGCTGTCCAAAACCTTCTATGGCATACAAGGGGTGCTTCTGCCGATTGTGTTCATCATTATGACCGCTAACAGTCTCATCGCTTCGCAGGTGGACCGAGGTTCCATGGCATACTTGCTGTCGACGCCGACCAAGAGAAGCACCGTTGTCTTGACTCAAGCTGCTTACCTGATCCTGTCCCTGATCCTGATGATTCTCATCGTGACACTGGCAGGTCTGGTTTCCATCTCGGTATTTCAGGCTGACATTCAAGTAGATACGACAAATTATCTCATGCTAAACCTGGGCTTGTTTCTGCTGATGTTTGCAACCAGCGGGATTTCGTTCTTTTTCTCCTGCGTATTCAATCTCTCCAAGAACTCACTGGCTTGGGGGGCCGGCCTCCCGATGGCTTTTTTCCTCCTGAAATTGATGGGAGATGTCGATAGCAGCCTGGAGGGTCTGAAATACGTATCCATGAATTCGCTATTTGATACTTCCGCGATTATAGATGGCGGCAATGTTGCGGTTCCGTTCGCTGTGTTGGCGGTTATCGGGATTGCACTGTATCTGTTCGGAATGCGTGTATTCAAGGAAAAGGATTTGCCGTTGTAAGATCGTATACAGAGTTAGCAGCCGCTGCAAATGCGGCTTTTTTGCTTTTGGGTGTGTAAACATTCCACGAGAGCAGCTTTTTTACATGGTAATAACTGTAAGGAGTGGCATGCTGCCCTATCGTTAAGTTATGATTCTCTCTATATCATGGTATCATTTGAAATACGCGATTTGTGAAAGGAGGCCCATACGAGTGAAGTCTACTACTTCGGATCGTGTAAAAATCCCGCCGGGATTTTGGGAAGGATTACGTCAATTGGGAATCACTTCTCACGACGTGGTTCGCTCAGCAGGGCTGCCGTTAACCGTTATAACTGACCCTATCGTTACAAGCGCCCAGTATTTCGCAATTTGGCATGCGTATTCCGATCTCATGGGCGACACGGCCAAGGGAATCGTCGAGCTTGCCACCGTATTTGAAACAGCGCAGTATCCACCGACCGTCTTAGCGCCTTATCACGCACGTGATTTCCGCGACGCCTTACAACGAATGTCACGGTACAAGCAAATGTGTCCCCCTGAAGGCTTGCGCATCATCGAGGAGGACGAGTATTGCTTAATCGAGTTGGAATGGCGGCATACCGAGCAAAGTGGTCCCCCCGTGTTAGTGGGAATCACATTGGCATGTCTTCTGGAGCTCGGCCGGAGGGGGACAGGCCAACCATTGACGGCACAGTTGGTCGAATTTTCGAACGACATGGGTGATGTAGAAGCCCTTGAAGCGTACTTCGGCTGCCCCATACGGACAGGTGCAGCATGCAACCGATTGACACTGCATCGAAGGGATTTGGATATCCCTTTTGCTTCATACAATGAAGAGCTGTTAGAGATCTTGACCCCGGTATTGGACCGAACGCTTGATGAACAGCAGCGCAGCTGCTCCATTACAGAGCGGGTCAAATGGATCAATGAAACGCAATCTGACCGGAGGGCGGGCAGATGTTCAAGCCGTCGCGAGAGAGCTTGGCGTGAGTGATCGAACCTTGCAGCGCAGGCTGATGAAGGCGAACACGAATTTTAAGCACCTGTTGGCACAAGCAAGACATGAGTCGGCCTTGGAGTACTTGAAAGACCCTTCGCTTGATATTAAGGAAGTAGCATTCCTGATTGGATATGAAGACCAGAACTCATTCTATCGCGCCTTTCGAAACTGGGAAGGGGAGACTCCCTCAAGTTGGCGTGTGAAGCAAGAAGATTGGCGTCATGCGCTAGTTACCGAATCATCCTGACAAGATAATATTATCAATACCCGGAGCACAAGACTGTTTCCATTATGACTATGAAGCAGCTTGCCGTGAATGATAAATTGAAGGAGATTTGAAGCAATGGAAATGGGATTAAATCATAAAACAGCATTAGTTACGGGATCAACAAAAGGCATCGGAAAAGCCATTGCCATGGAGCTTGCAAAAGAAGGCGTGCATGTACTAATCAATGGGCGAAATGAGGATGAGGTGGAACGAACGGTACATGAAATAAAGTCTAATTATCCGGCGACCTCTCCTCAACCCGCTGCTGCCGATATGGTGGACATAGAGCAAAGAGAGGCTTTATTCCTGAAATACCCTCATGTAGATTTGCTGGTCAACAATATGGGAATGTATGAAATTATGCAGTATGAGGACGTGGGCGATGAGGTGTGGGAGAAATACTTCCGTACGAACGTTCTTGCCGCCAACGCATTATCTAAATTTTATTTGCCTCAAATGCTGAAAAATAACGATGGCCGCGTGATCTTTATTGCAAGCGAAGAAGCCTTGATGCCTTCAGGACAAATGCCACAATATGCAATGACCAAGTCCATGCTCCTGTCCTTATCGAAAAGCTTGTCCAAATTAACGATCGGTTCGGAAGTTACAGTCAATACGATCTTACCGGGACCGACACTCTCTGAAAATGTACAGCAGATTATTGAGGGAATATATCCAAATGAAGATTTGACTTTCTCGGAAAAAGAGAAAAGATTTATGAAAACAAACCTGCCTCAATCTAGAAATCCAGCGATTTATCAAGCCTTCTGAAATAGGCAGGCTGGCCGCATTTATATGTAGTCCTTATGCATCCGCATTTAAAGGATCTCCAATTCGCATGGATGGGGGAATGATACCGACTATTTTTTAACAACAGCTGGCGGGTTCATGGTAATTGAAAAAAAAGGGTGACTTCCTAGTGGAAGTCACCCTTTGCATGTTAGAGAGCGGCTGGCTGCATCACTTTATTCATGACGGATGACTGCGCGAGCGCAGCAGCTTCCAGCGCTTGTATTGATAATAGATCGTGCAGCCAACGCAATAACCCATGACGGCTACAATGGCCGCTACAGCTACCATAGCGGATGCAGCATACGCAGCCACTTGCCATCCCAACAAATAAGCTGCGGCTGAGATGCCAAGCAAAATGACCGCGATAGATTGATTGAATCGAGCCAGTTCCTCGGCCTGCCCTTCCGATTTCTTCAGCCTTTCTCTGCCAATAACAGCCTTGGCCAGCTGAATGAACAGATTGCCCTTGGCACCTGCCAGTAAAGGAATCACCTGTATCAGGAATAGAATGTAAATAAACCAGGGTTGTTGAAACACGAATGATAAAAGAACGAACAGCACGATTCCGATTTGGTTCGCTTTTACAAGCGGAAGCGGAATTTCTTTCATCAGGAACACCTCATTTTCCGTAAATGTTAATCTTATTAATCAGACTAGTTTACTATGATTAGAATGTAGCATGGGCTTTATCGGTTGTCAATGCATCGCATATTGGACATGTTTCCCCATAGAAAGAAAATTGCTACAACGGCGTAAGACAAGCTTTTTACTTCAATAGGATTATAGTATGCTATCCATATAAAGGAGGAGAGGTAGTATATGGTAAAAGAACTGATAGTCGGAGACGCCATTAATGAGCTGGCTGCTACGCGGCGCATCCTTGATCGGTTACCCGAGGAGCATATGCGTTGGAGGCCTCACGCGAAGTCGATGACGCTTGGCGGGCTTGCCACGCACCTGGCAAATCACGATTTTTCTTTATCTGGAATTCGATCTTTCGACCACACCGCTTCGGCTAAAGCCTCTGGAGAGCCGCAAAGACGTGCTGGAGCAATTCGACGCAAACGTCATCAAGCTTGAGCAGCTGTTAGCCGAATGCGACGAGAAATCCCTTGGCGAGGAATGGATCTTGCGCAATGGTGACCATATCATCCTGCGTCAACCGCGGGCAATCGCGCTTCGCACCTTCGGATTAAGCCACATGGTCCACCACCGGGCGCAGCTCGGCGTTTATTATCGGTTACTAGATATTCCGGTACCGGGACTTTACGGCCCATCGGCCGACGAGGAAGGCATATGACCCAAACCGCACCGTAATGTCGCAGGGTACCGGCATGACATAAGGCAATCTTGTCTCAAAGATATAAATTAGCATGCAATCGGGGAGAGGAGAACAAATATATTTGCAAATCGGAGCCCAATCATATATTATGGACATTGCGGGTCTGTAATGAAGATCCGATGAAGGGAGTAGTGAAACATGCAGTTTTCCAAAAGCACAGATTATGCACTCCACGCCTTAATTCATTTGGGGCTCTCGGAGCGCAATAACAATATCGGAATCAAGGAATTATCTGCGACGCTTGGCGTTTCGGAAACCTACTTATCCAAGATCATGTCCAAGCTGAGGCAAGATGGAATTGTACGCGCTGTGCCAGGGGTAAATGGCGGTTATGAACTTGCAAAGTCGCCTGAACAGATTACTTTTCTGGATGTTATTCAAGTGATTGAAGGAAGACAGCATTTGTTCGAATGCTCGAATACCAGTTCGCGGCAGCATGAGGTGTTAGCAGAAGTCGAGGATGATCAAGGGGATTCGATACGTCCAAGAAAGAACGGATGCTTGGTTGAAAAAGTGATGCTTGGCGCCGAACAGCATATGCACCAATATTTGCGGGAGTATACGATACAGTATGTACTTGATGAGGCGTCCAAGCATTGCAACCATGCTCAAAACAAGAAGTAATACACTTCTTGTGCTTTTATTATGGATAATATAGATCCGCAATAAAATACTTGTCAGTCTTCGTAGCAAAAATAAATCTATCGAAATGAGGAACAAACATGAATCATTTTTTTTAACGAAGCCACTTGGGAAAAAGAATGGAAAGACCGTGGAGCTGCCATCTTGGAGAAAATGAAAAGGGCCGGAATCGAGCCATTCAGAGACTTTGATCATAAGGCCAGGACGTTCAACGAGCAGTCGTTTAATGAAGAGGGAAGGAAGAGAACCAAGCGAATCATGAACTGGCTTGAGGGGCAAGGCGTCCAATTCGAGAATGCTTCTGTGCTGGATATTGGAGCTGCCTCGGGAGTGTTCTCGGTGCCGTTTGCGGAGCGGGGTGCTCATGTAACCGCGGTAGAGTCCTCCATTCCCTTGGTGGAACTGCTGACAGAAAATTTCGCCAAGTTCCCCGATGACAAAGTGAAGATCATTCCCGAACGGTTTGAAGATATTGACGTGCAGGAGAGAGGCTGGAGCCAAGCCTTCGATCTCGTATTTGTCTCCATGTGTCCTGTCATTCTGGATTGGGGGAGCGTGGAGAAGATACTCGATTGTGCCAGTCAGTATTGTTACATCAGCATGCCGGTTGGTTCCACGGAGCTCAGTTTGATTCACGAAATTTGGCCACTTGTCACCGGGCAGTCCTTCAGAACAAAACATACGGAAATGGGGTATTTGCTTCATCTGCTCTATCTCAAAGGTTACGCCTACGAATCCCTTATTACCCGGGAAACAAAAACGATGGAATACTCAAGGGATGAGGCATTACAGGAAATGATGGTATGGCTTCGCAGACACGATCTGCCTGCAGATGATCGGAATCGGAAAATCGTAGCAGACTATTTGGATCAGGCGTATCCATCCGGTAAAGTGACTGTCCAGCAGAGCGGCCGTTATGGCAAGGTGCTGATTCGATTGCAGGATCAGAACATGTACACAAGAGATTGATCACACAAGTGTGAAAAGTCAAGTGACGCCTACCCGAGGGTAGGCGTTTTATATTAATATTGCACATAGGTGAGCACGGAAGGGGCGTGTCGCCCCCTCCATATACAGTCCTGCCAAAGCATTTGCCGTTGCGCTCAAAAAACGTTTGCTTTTTCCCTTAATCCTTCAGAATCTTCATTGTTTTCAGCGTCTCTAGCGTCAATTGTTTGGCGGTTGCACCGCTCTCGGCCACATTGGTAGCGAAAACCCACGTGTTCCTATCCGTCTCGACATAACCCACATACCAGCCAAGCCCCATATCGGAGAGCCTTGAGCCTGTTTTTCCATGAATCGTATACTCGTCTTGTTCGTCATCAATCATGATCCGTTTGACGGTCTTCATCGTTTTCTTCTGAAAAGGCAGATCCTCCTCAACCAGCCGCTCGATAAAATCCGCCTGTTCTATGGCCGAAATCTTCAAGCTGCTGTCCAGCCAGAATGTATCGATTCCTCCCGAGATGTCACGGTTTCCATAGTTGATTCGATTCAGGTAGTGCTGCATCGGAACTTGGCCGACATCGCGAGCCATGGCTTGATAATACCAAATGGCTGAATCCCTCATAGCCGAAGCGAGCGAATGATCCCGGTTCCAGACCGGAAAATCTCTTACGATACCGTCCCATCTCTTCACATCATATTCGTCGGCAACCGCCTTTACTTCCAGTCCAATGAGGGCATTTGCCACTTTGAAGCTTGATTCCGGCGTAAACCGCTGTTGGCTTCTCCCGGGATTGAATTGATAGACTTGATCGGTCTTCAAGTTCTTGAGGACAAGTGTTCCTTGAGTGTCGTGAAATATGTGCTGCAATTCAAGCGGGCGGACGCCAGGCTTGGCATCAGCACTCGGCGAATAGGCAAACAAACCAACAAGCGTAACGAGTACAACCATCAAATGGGATAAACGGCGTAACTTTTTCATCTGTAACACATCTGCATCACTCCTGCACATCCATTTTTTCGGGAAGGGTTTCAATGGCCATCGAACAGAATCATTTCCCAGCATCAAATGCATTTTGATACTATTAGTCTATGGATACAGGTACGGCAAGTAAATCTTGTTATCTACGGTTTGTGCCTGTACAGATTGAAGAAGAGAAGAGGGGGACACTTATGATCTATGCAGAGGTCATGTTGCATATTGAAATGCTAATGGACACCGGAGAGTTAATACCGGGCAAGAAGCTGCCATCCATTCGGTCGCTGGCCAAGCGGCTCGATTGCAGTGTCAATACCATCATCAAAGCGTATTCCGAATTAGAGAAGAAACATAAAATCTATTCCGTCTCGAAGAGCGGTTATTATGTCGTGGAGCAGGTTCCCTCCCGCCATTCAGGCGCGGCTAACACAGGAGCCATTGATTTTCTCTCGGCTGGTCCAGACAAGAAAGCCATGCCTTACCGGGATTATCAGCACTGCATCAATCAAGCCATCGAAGTGTATAAAGAGGAGATGTTCACCTACTCCGAGATCCAGGGGCTGCCTTCACTGCGAGTGGAACTGGCACGTCATCTGCGGGAACTGCAGGTGTTTACCGTACCCGAACGAGTCTGCGTTGTATCCGGATCCCAGCAAGCTATTCATCTATTGATTTCACTCCCGTTCCCCAATAACAAAAAGAACATCTGCGTCGAACAGCCTACGCATCTGAGTATGATCGAATCGATTAAATATCAGGAGGCCACGGCATACGGAATTGAGATTACGGCGAATGGACTCGACATGGACCGGCTGGAGCATCTGTTCAAATGGAATGACATTAAATTTTTTTACACCGTGACCCGATATCATAATCCGACCGGCTACAGCTACTCGAACAAGGAGCGACGGAAAATCGTGGAGCTGGCACAAAAATACGACGTTTATATCATCGAAGACGATTACCTGGGCGACCTGGACCCCGACATGCAGCAGGACCCAATGTTCGCTTACGATCCGTCAGGAAGGGTCATCTATATCAAGAGTTTCTCCAAAGTGATGCTGCCTGGTTTAAGATTGGGGCTTGCGGTAATTCCGGACTTCATACGAGATTCATTCTTAAGCGCGAAGTTCGCTTCGGATTTGCATACACCGGTTCTGACGCAAGGTGCACTGGAAATCTATTTGAAGAGCGGCATGTTCAAGGCTCATATTCAGCGCATGAGATCGATCTACACCAGAAAAGCAGCTTTACTGCAAAAAGCCTATCAGGAACTGCTGCCGCCAAGCGCCGCCTATTCGGGTTCGCTTTCGGGATTCTATTCGACGATTCGATTGCCGAATCCGTTAAAAGCCAAGACGTTCATCGAGCATTTGAAGCAGGAAAACGTACATGTAGATGACGCCCGAAAAATGTATTTGTCCGATTTTGTACAAGATTCGGTCATTCGCTTGAGTGTATCGCAGGTGGAGGAGGCGTATATCGAGTCGGGTGTCCAAACCATAGCTCGCGTGATGAAAGAGCTCATCAACACAACGCCTCAAGTTAAATTTATTTAACAGGGCGGGTAAGCTGGATCGTCATTGTTGTGGATTCAGGACAGAGATCTCGGAATACTGCTTGGCCATCCGGACATCATCTGTACGGGTACAGAGTCGGAAAACAAACGTTTCTGCGGCATGGCAATAGAAGTATACTCTACAATACAACAGGCGTTGTGATGTCATTATATTGTTGGACAAGGAAAGCGAGGTGTCGCCAGTAGATTTTTTATGGTTCGAGCGGTGGGGTGTTTATGCACTGATTGGAGGTTATCTGGTGTGGGCTTACTGGACCCGTAAACCAACCAAAGCGAAGGTGCTCCCTTTATGGGGGCTGTTGATTGGAAGTGTGGTTATTCAGGCTGCTGCTGCTTCACTTCTATGGTTCGTTCTTCTGTTTCCGATTACCGAGGCCGTACTATGGAGCTTGACCGCAGTTACGTTGGTTGAGGCCATCCTTGCCCTTTACCGAAAACAGCATGTTAAATGGGTGACGTTATTCATTCTCGTGCTTGTGTGTGTGTCTCTGCTCATATTGTTACTAAGGGCTATGTAGAATCTTCTCCAAGAGATTCGCGGCTCCTCCAGATGTTGCCGGGGAGCAGTAAGAAAGGATGATTGAATTGCAATATCTCTTCGATGTCCATCCAGACCATCCTCATGTGCGGCAATTGTGCATGGCTGACCCTCTGCTCGGAGAGTTGGTCCAACGGATCGGTCACATCCAGGTCCCCTATGAGCCGGATGGCTTCACCTACATAACGAGAACGTTGGTTGGTCAACAGCTTTCGATTAAAGCTGCCAGAACCATCTTTCTCAGAGTAGAACAAGTTTGCGGCACAATTACAGCTGACGCTATCCTAGCTGCAGCAGAAGAGAGCTTGCGCTCAGCGGGATTATCGCGGAATAAGCTAGGCTATATTCGAAACGCTGCGGAACAAACGAAGTTGGGAGCGCTTCATTTTCCATCGTTAGCCGATCTGGATGATGATGAGGTCGTTCGTCAGTTGACCCTGGTGAAGGGAATCGGTCGGTGGACCGCGGAGATGTTCCTCATTTTTCACTTGGGAAGACAAGATGTCCTATCTTTCGGCGATCATGGCCTTAAACGTGCTTCGGAATGGTTGTATGCAGCTGAAGCAAGCGAAGGCCGCTCTCCATTGCACCGGAAACAAGCAGAGTGGAAGCCTTATTCTACGATTGCATCCTTATATCTGTGGGAAGCTATTAACGCTGGCTTAGTGCAATCCGGGCCGTTTTTAACGCAATTTAAAAATACTCCATGACCAGACACCGACTAATAAAAAGTGATGGGGGTTTTATTGTTGAACAGTTCATTTGGCGATAACTTCAATTCCGAGATACAACCCTTTCAAATCCATGTTTCTCAGGACATCTTGGATGACTTGCAGAACCGATTGGCTAAGACGAGATGGCCCGATCAAGCAGAGAATGCGGGCTGGAGGATGGGGAGTAATCTTGATTATTTGAAAGATTTTGTAGAGTATTGGCAATATCAATACGATTGGAGAAAGAATGAAGAGGAACTGAATGCATATAACCATTTTACAACCGAAATCGAGGGCACGAAACTGCACTTTATTCATGAGCCAAGCTCAAATCCGGATTCAATTCCCATCCTGCTGATACATGGTTGGCCGGATTCATTTTACCGATACCATAAAGTGATTCCAGTGTTAAAAGAAAATTTTCACGTCGTTGTTCCTTCGATTCCAGGTACGGGATTTTCCGAGGGGAATTCTCTGGCCTTTGATCAAATCGCAGATCTGTTCGCGACCTTAATGACTGCTAAACTCGGATACACCCAGTTTATCTCTGCGGGCGGCGATATGGGCTCAATTGTGAGTTTGTCTTTAGCCAATCGTCACCCAGAGGCTCTTCTAGGTATGCACTTGACGGATGTCGGTTATCCCGACCACAACACGGATTTTGCGAGTCTGACTCCTCCGGAACAGGAATTTGCGGCTTTTATTCAGGGATGGTGGATGAAGGAAGGCGCATTCAATATGATCCAATCCACAAAACCACAAAGTTTGTCCTATGGGTTTAATGACTCGCCCGTTGGTTTGGCGGCATGGATTATGGGCAGTATTACGATGTCCTCGACGGGGGAGGAGATTGAAGAACGGTTTAATCGTGACGAGCTCCTGACTAATATTATGATCTATTGGGTAACCGAGACGATTGGCTCTTCCATGCGCATTTATTATGCAGAATCGCAGGCAGCACATTCTAAAGAATCATACGGGAAAAGTGAAGTTCCAGCAGGTGTGGCACACTGTCCATGGGATGCTCCTCTTCCGAAGGAATGGGCGGCACGGAAAACAAACCTTATTCATTTTTCAGATTTAGAAAAGGGCGGTCATTATACAGCCTGGGAGGCTCCGGAAGTCTGGGTCAAGGATTTCCGCGATTTTGTACAGAGATTGACTTCGATGCAAGTACGGATATATTAGACAGCGAAAGCCCCTTTGGAGGCTTTTCCCTTTTATAGATTCCATAAATTTGAATAATGAAGAGCTAAGTACATCAGTTGGGAAAAAGCCTTCATTAGGATAATGTTACATATTTCCCTTAAGAAGTGGCAGAACAGAATGAGCGAATTTATTTTCACTATTTACAAACCGATGGTCGGTATTTATAATGAATTCATAAATTGGATTGTTGAGAGGTTGTCATTCTTCGGATGATTCCTAATGGAGGAGGTTTACTAAACCATATGGAACCACTAATCGTTCTTATTGGTGTCACCATGGTCATTTTCGTGGCGGGTGCTGCGGGGGTGAAGCGACTGCGTCCTTGGCCAGTTGCACTTCGGGGCGGAGTCGCAGCCATGTTTATGTTAACAGGCACGGTTCATTTCGTATGGATGCGGGAAGAGCTCATCAGCATGGTGCCGACTTTTCTGCCCAATCCCGGGTTTATCGTGACACTTACCGGATTGCTGGAGTGGGCAGGAGCTATAGGTGTTCTATGGCTGCCGACTGTACCCTGGGCCGCTGGGGGACTCTCGCTTCTGCTGCTTATCATGTTCCCTGCAAATATTCACTACGCCCTCTCAGGCCTCGCAACCAAACCGGAAGATGCAATATTTCCACGCACTCTGATGCAAATCGTCTTCCTGTCCGCGAGCCTTACTATCATGCTTTACTATTCCCGCCAACGATCAGTACGGCGGCGAAGCCTCAATGAAACCAACAACACTCCAAAGTCCGTTCACAACTGAGTTCTACCATTCCCGTATTGGGTCAACAGCCCCGTAATATCAACCTTTGCAACAGGATATCATGAAGACTTCGAGTGGTGGATGGCTGTCTCGATATAAGCTTTCAAAGCCTTGATGAACGTGCGCATGGCGTATCCGACATATCTATCGCTCCGGTAGATCAGACAAATGTCCTGAGAAGGCGTAGGATTCTTCAGGTGCACGACTTTTATATCTGGATGTTGAAGATTATCCAGTAGAAGCCGAGGCAGCACACAAGCGCCAACTCCGCTCTGTACCATCTGGATGAGGGAGGACAACGTTGTTGTCACCATATGCGGCTGCAGAGTAAACCCGTTGTTTATGCAAAAGCCATCGATCAGCTTGCGGCATTGATGGTCGGGTGGGAACATAACCATCTTCAAGGTATGCAGCCTGTTCAAGGCAATGAAGTTCTCTGTGGCAAGAGGATCATGCCTGCTTACCGCCAGTGAAAACTCCTCATGGAACAAGGGGATTGACGTGAGACGTTCATCCACAACGGGGCCGATGGTTACGCCGACATCGATGCTCCGATCCAGAACCTGTTCTGTTACTTTTGTCGTTTCCAGAAGAGACAGCGAGATGGTCGGGTAGGTCTGATGGAAGTTCAGCAGCAAGGCATTAAACATGAGATCCGCATCGCCGGGCAAGACGCCGATGGATAGCGATCCGCCTTGCATCTGCTTCAGGTCAGCAATGGCGTCGCTCGCTTGCTGCAGATGCGTGAACACAACTGCACCATGCTCACGAAGAATCGCTCCGGCATCTGTAAGGACAATGGTTTTGCCCACGCGATCGAACAACAGAACCCCTAATTCTTCTTCCAATCTCCTTATTTGCTGGCTGATGTTGGGTGCGCTGACTCCCATTTTATCAGCCGCTCTCGTGAAGTGAAGCTCCTCGCATATGGCCATAAAATACTGTAGCTGCTTTAACTCCATAACTCACACCTGCTTTCCATGACATCGCTGGATACATGTTCAATGCTTATTGTTACGCCATCTTCCTGATCCTGTCAACGATTTATCGTTAACTTATACTTAACGTTCCGGTAATGTCGACTGCATTGATGAAGTGTTGCATGGGACCTATACTGGGGACATATCAAGCGGTTCCCATAACAAAGGAGGAAACGAATATGTCTGGAATGATCATCAGCACTGCAAAAATAGTACGCCAAGTGGTGCTGCAGCAGGTGCAAACGATCCCCGAGGAGTTGTTCGACATCCAAGCGGCAGGGTTTAACAATACAATTCGTTGGAATGTCGGTCATATCATTTATTGGATGGATCAGTATTCTATCCTAAGCCTCGGCTTTCCATCGGTTATACCGGACTCATATGTTACGCTGTTTAGCTCTGGAACCAAGCCCTCGGATTGGACGTCTGCTCCTCCATCGAAGGAGGAACTGGTCGAGATGTTGAAGGCACAGCTTTCCCGACTATCTGAATTGACCCCTGAATTGCTGGAGAAGGAGCTTTCAACACCATATGCCTTTGGACCGTTTGAATTCAACACCGCCGGCGAGCTGTTTAACTTCGCCCTGATTCATGAATCTATTCACCTGGGAACGATATCGAGTCAGCTAAAGGTGGTTTCGTGCTAATTAAAGTTTGAATGCCGAGAGATAAAAGACGTAAGGAAAACTTGAGACTCAATTAATCGACGAATAACCATAATGAGGAGGGTAGTCATGGAAAAATCCCTAGACGCAGTCACATCTCGAACCAGCGAATGTTTTGATGCCTTCAGGCAGGCTTTAGAAACAGGGAATACCGAGAATTTTCTGCAGAAGGTTGCAGAAGGTTTTCATTTCTTCGTCCCGCTTCCGCTGGAGGGATGGAATCACAAGCAGCAAGGCAAAGAGCGGTTCGAGGAATTGATCAGATTCGAGCGCTCGGTGTTTCAGATGTTGCTCACTCCGCTCCTCTTGCTTGAGGATCAAGATCACGGAATGGTGGTATTTCGCTCGGAAGGTCCCCTCAATGGGCGGCCTTTCTCCAACGAACTTACGATTATCTTCGAGTTCGAGGGAGATCGGATCCGCTCTTTCCGCGAATATGTAGGCATGCCGTTGAATAACTACGAGAACCCGTAAAGCGATACGAGAAAAGTACGCTCGAACTTTATGAAGTAGTATGACAGACCGTTGTCATATTACTTTTTTTATTATAACAACAGATACAACAACCAAATTCATTGCACGTCAAAAGGAGACGATACGAATGACAAATCATCCAGTTGAAATGTTCGACTATCACGCATGGGCTATTCAAACCCTCTTGGGAAGAATCAAGGAACTGCCGTCCTCGGTGCTGCAGCAAGAAGTAAACACCTCGTTTTCCACCATTGGCGAAGTGTTCGCGCATGTCTATGCGCTCGACAAGTGCTGGCTTCAGGTTCTGAGTGGAACCAGTATGCCCCAAGCGCTGGAAGCGTGCCTTCCGCTGCAACAAGAAATCCTTGGGTACGCTGTCGATGAATTCGCAATTGCCTTTCGTGAGTTAGCCGAAGAATACAGAGCATGGTTCCGAAGCCAAAACGACTTGGAGCAAAGCATTGTGCTCGACAATCCCTACGCCGGAACGCGCAGCACGCGATTATCGGAAATTGTGCTTCAAGCGGTCAACCACGGCACCTACCACCGGGGCAATATTTTAACTATGCTGCGTCAGCTGGGCCATGCGTCTATCATGAACGATTATTCTCTTTACTGGTACCGGCAGCCTGCGAGATCTCATGAAGTAGAGGAGTCCGCTAAATAAGCTAACAAATGAAAGAATAAGAGGTTATTTATCATTGGAGGAACTATATGTTTAACGTCATGCAGAATTTAAATTGGATTTCGATCGTGCTCGCTACATTGTCTCTTTCTTTGCTGGGCGGCGTTTGGTTTACTGTTTTATTTGGGAAGGCGTATGCTCTGGCATTAGGCAAGGAGGGTTCGTCAAAAGTAAAACCGGCTCCTATTTATATTCTGGGACCCTTGATATGTGGACTGGTAACTACTATCGCAATGGCGATTCTGATCTATGCTTTCGAGATCGAATCTTATGTTGACGCTATTGTTTTTGGTGGAATCGTTGGACTAGGCTTATTAGCCTCAACCACCATCAATACGGGGATAAATCCTAACATCCCACGGCCGCTTGTATACGGACTTGTCAGCGGAAGCTATTTTTTGCTCTCAGGATTAATTGCTAGTATTATTCTTGTAGCTATGAAATAATCGTTGCCAAGCAGCCATGCTTTTGTAGAAAAAATCTTCTCTTCAACGATCATGGAATAGTATATAATCGACTTGATTCGAGAAGGGAGAGGTATCCATGAAGAGCGAGACAGTCGTGTTCAAAGGCTCCAAACATTTCGTGCTGAATGATGTTGCTGAGGGCGTATTTGCAGCGATTTCAGTTCCCGGTACGGGCTCATTAGGCAATGCAGCAATCATTGATCTGGGTGATTCTACGCTAGTTGTGGACACATTCACGACAATAGAGGCTGCCGAGGATTTGCAGGCAGCCGCAGAGTTTCTCACGGGAAGAACAGCTTCCTACGTAATCAACACGCATTGGCATAGTGACCATACGTTTGGCAATCAAGTGTTTGCCTCTACGGCTCAAATCATATCTACGTCAACCACTCGTAGGATCATGGATAGTTTTGCGAGAAAGCGGTTGGAACAACAGCTGGCAAATCCCGAAGCGATTTATCAGGCAATCGATGAGCTCGAAGTGAAAATACAACAAGAATTAGACGGCAAGTTAAAAAAGGAAATGGAATGGGACAATGCGACGGATCGTGAATATATAAAAATGCTTCCGGACCTGGTATATTCACTGCCTACCGTAACGTTTGATCATCAAATAACCATTCATGGCAGTCGTCGCAGCGTTGAAGTCCTAACCTATGGCGGCGGTCACACGCAAAGCGATGCCTTCGTTTACATTCCGGAAGACAAAATTGCCGTAACCGGCGATCTGGTGTTATCTAAACATCACCCATACATGACATATGCTAATCCTCAGGAATGGCTGAATATTTTGGAGAAACTCGAACAACTAGGCATAGAAACCATCATTCCGGGGCATGGGGAAGTAAGCTCCTTGAAGGAACTGCATGAAGTCAAAGGATACATAACGGATATACTGAACATCGTGACAGATGCTAATCATAACAAGGAAAGCATCGATAGGATTTCCGTACCTGAAGCCTATCAGGACTGGTACTTTACTGGATATTTTAAAACCAACTTGAAAGCTGTAGAAGACAAAATAAAGTTGGGATAACGTATGCAATGCTAACGTCCTGAAGGACGGTAAGAATCGTTGATTTGTATTGTAGAAGAGGAAACCCGGAAATAACGAAATCCTCGTTTTAAGAGACCCATGTTGTAAAAGAAAGCATCGAACCCCCAGATTCGATGCTTTCTTTTTTATTACCCATTACGCGATCTCTACTTACCGACAATCGGCACAGAAAATGAAACAAAGCAGAGCGTTCGATGGGGTGTCCGGCCATTCGTTCATAATGCTCACGTTGCTGCTCAGCAACTCCAGCCGAACAAGCAGCAACCAACTACCGTTGCCACTATTAGTAGCATCTTCAATGCTTCAGCATTGTTTTCATTGTCAACCAAAAATAATAGTTTTTATGTTTACAATTAGAAACTTGCACATTATAATTCAATTCATTAGACGTCGACGCTAATCAAATATCTTGTTATTGGTTCCCGATGGAGGTTACTACTTTGAAAACAAAAGAACTCGTATATGCTGCATTATTCGCTGCATTCATTGCGGTATTGGGTTTGATTCCGCCACTTCCTCTAGCTTTCATACCTGTTCCGATCACGGCACAGACTCTGGGCGTCATGCTGGCAGGATGCTTCCTGGGCAAACGCATGGCAGCGTTCAGTCTCATCATCTTCATCATTCTGGCAGCGATTGGTCTGCCTGTATTGGCAGGTGGTCGCGGCGGTCTCGCCGTTCTGGTTGGGCCCTCTGCAGGATACATATTTAGCTGGCCGATCGCAGCCTTTTGTATTGGGTGGGCTTCGGAGAAGCTATGGCCGCAAGTCAAGACATGGAAGCTGCTCCTCATCAATATCGTGTTTGGCGTGATTCTCGTGAGCCTGATCGGTGCTCCGGTTATGGCGCTGATTACGAATACGTCCATCTGGGCAGGACTGCTTGGTGCCGTATCATATCTTCCGGGAGACTTGATCAAAGCCATTATTGCAGCCATCGTTGCCATGCAGCTTAAAGCCATCAGTCCGATCGAAGAAAAGATGCACAATTCCTGACTCTATACGACGCTGCTAGAAGCGGAAATGCGAAGGAAAATCTGTCATATAGGTGTGATAACAAATGAATCTGATACAGCCCATCCTAAACCGCGCGGTAGAGACACCCGGCCGAATCGCCATCTCTAGCGGTCGGAAACAGCTTACCTATGCGAGCCTCATGGAGCGGGTCAAACGAATTGCACAAGGGTTCCGGCAGTCTGGCTATGTGCATGACAAGATGGCTATGCTGTCCGCGAACCGTATCGAGTTTGTCGAGGTATTTCTGGGTGCGGTGTATGCAGGATGCGTGCCTGTGCTGCTTGACCCGAAATGGAGTGTTGCCGAATTGCAAAGGGTGATCCAGCAGTGCAAGCCTCGGGTCATCGTTGGTGAGAGACGTTATGTGAAAAAAATAAACGAACAGCACGCTGCCATCCCGTGGTTAACTTTTGCTGAACATGAACACCTGGGAACCTACGATACATGGCTGTCGTCATTTCAGCCAGCAGGAGATGCGGATCTAACTAACGAGTTGCTGTTTATCGGCTATACTTCAGGAACAACCGGTCGTCCCAGGGGATATATGCGCACCCATGTCTCCTGGCTTCGAAGCTTTGAAGCAACGGGCGAGGCCTTCCAATTAAACCGGATGGAGCAGGTGCTTGCTCCAGGTCCGTTTGTGCATTCCTTGTCCCTATTTGCTCTTATGCAGTCGCTCTACAGCGGGGCGACCTTTCATATTCTGGAGCAGTTTGCTGCCCGTGAGGTCCTGAACCTGTGCTCCAAAGTACCCGATATGACTTTATTTGTCGTACCAACGATGATTGATTCCTTGTTACAATACGCTGCAGTGGATTCGGGCAAAGTATCCATTCAGGCGATGATCAGTTCAGGAGGTGCATGGTCCGAGTCATCCAAACAACGGTGTCGCGAGATGTTTCCCGATACCCAATTGTATGAATATTATGGCTCTTCGGAAGCGAGTTATATCAGTTACATAGATGTAGGCAAAGAAGACAAGCCCGGTTCTCTCGGAAGACCGTTTGACGGTGTGCAGATATCGATTCGAGACGAGTTTTTTCGGGAGGTGCCTGTGGGTGAGATCGGCCAGTTGTACATTCGCAGCGAGATGATGTTCACGGGTTACTATCAGCTTCATGAAGATACAATTGATGTTTTTCGCGATGGCTGGCTTCAGACAGGCGACTACGTGTATGTCGATCTGAACAACGATCTTTATCTCGCAGGACGTTCCCAGAATATGATTAAAAGCGGCGGCTTGAAGGTATTCCCGGAAGAAGTGGAGGCTGTGCTTGGGCGAATTCCGTCCGTACAGGAGGTTATGGTATTCGGCAAACCGAATGATCGATGGGGGGAGCAGGTAACCGCTCTGATTCAGTGGCAGGCTGGCGAGCGCCAGTGGACACTGGATGAGGTCAAGCAGTTTTGTCTGAAGTTTCTGGCCAGCTATAAGATACCCAAAGAACTGATCGACATCGATCGGTTCCAGTATACGAGCAGCGGGAAAATTGCCCGCAAAGTGATGAAGGATAATGTGGAAAGGGTGATCCTGTGACAGATGCAGTCATTGTGATGGCAAAACGTACACCGATTGGCCGCATTGGCGGAGCATTAAGCTCGCTGGAGCCGGAGGCTCTGCTGGCACCCCTGATTCGCCACATCTTAGCGGAAACCAACGTTCCGCATCACATGATAGATGATGTGGTGATCGGAAATGTGGTTGGACCGGGCGGTAACATCGGCCGCGTGGCCGCCCTTGAGGCCGGTCTTCCCGTCACGGTGCCCGGCGTAACCATTGACCGTCAATGCGGTTCGGGGCTGGAGGCCATCAATATGGCTGCGAGGCTCATTCAGAGCGGTGCAGGCGAGATATATCTGGCTGGAGGTGTGGAGAGCACGAGTCGGGCACCCTGGAGAATGTTCAAGCCGAAGACGCTGACGGGGACGCCTGAGCTGTATAAGCGTGCCCGTTTTACGCCGAACGCTTATGGTGATCCGGACATGGGGGTGGCCGCAGAAAACGTGGCCCATGTCTACGGGATATCCAGGGCAGCGCAGGATCGTTATGCGCTGGACAGTCATGAAAAGGCTGTTCGCTCCCGGCAAACCGGGCGATTCCAGCAGGAGATCATTCCACTTGAAGTACAGGGGAGCTTGGTAGATACAGATGAATGCCCGAGAGCGGATACAAGTCTCGAAAAGCTGCAGCGGCTGAAGCCTGTTTTTGCCGATAACGGCACCGTGACGGCTGGCAATGCATGCCCCATGAATGATGGGGCGGCGCTTGTGCTCATGATGTCCCGAGACAAGTGCAGGGAGCTGAACCTTCGGCCCGTGCTGCGCATCGTGGATGCAAGGGTGGCCGGAGTCGATCCGCATGTGCTGGGCATAGGCCCTGTTCCGGCAATTCGCAGCCTGTTAAGCCGCCAGCAGTTGACGGCGGATGACCTGGACGTCATCGAATTCAACGAGGCCTTCGCTTCCCAGGTGCTTGCATCATTGCAGGAGCTTCAAATCCCCTTGCACAAGGTCAATCCTGGCGGAGGAGCCCTTGCTTTGGGACATCCTTACGGAGCATCCGGTGCAATTCTAATGACGCGTTTATGCGCCGAAATGCAACATCAGCCATTTCGACGCGGATTGGCTGCGCTTGGAATTGGAGGAGGCATGGGTCTTGCCACTCTGGTGGAGGCAGCCGAATGAACAAGCTTGAATTTGCATATCACCTTACGCCAGAAGCGATTCTTGCGTATGCGCACAGCATTGAAACTCCCTTGCAGAAGATCGATGGGACATGGCTTGCTCCGCCTACGATGCCGGTTACGTTTTGGACCTTAGCCGATGTTCCGTGGCTGGACAAGGAGCGTACGTTCATCCATGGCAGCCAGTCGTTTGCTTATGAGAAACCGCTCTTAGCCGGCGCTCATCTTGACTGTGTGCTGACCCTCACTCGAATGGAACAGAAAACGGGCCACAGTGGAGCGCTCACCTTGTATACCCACTTGCTGGAATGCAGATGCAAGGGAGAGCTGGTTGTGAGTGCAGAGACGGTATTAATATCGCTGGAGGATCACGCATGGAAAAAAAGATAACAATGGAAGCGATCAGGCTGTTCGCTGCTGCTTCCGGGGATGCGGCTGCCTTTCACACCGATCCCGAAGCGGCGAAGGCCGCCGGATTCAAAGGCCCTGTTGCCCATGGCATGTACATCATGGGAATTGCCCATTCCATGTATTTGAGCCAGCACTCGGAGCAATGGATCAAGTCTTCCCGAATGAGGTTTATGAAGCCTGCATGGGCGGATACGGTGGCGCGATTTGATTATGATTGCGCAAACCATGAGATTCAGGTCACCGTGACAGGGGAGAATGGTGAAACGCTGGCGAATGGTTCGTTTTCCGTTGGCGGAAAGGTGGATGATCTTTGAATAAAACGGTTTTGATTACAGGTGCCACAAGAGGGATCGGGCGTTGTCTTGCTCTCCGATTGGCCCGTCACGGCTACCGCGTGGCTGTTAATGGAACCCGGCAGCCAGGCATCGATTGTGTAGTAGAGGACATCCGCCAGCATGGGGGAGAGGCATCGGGTTATTGTGCAGATGTTGCCAACCCTGATGAAGTAACAGCCATGGTCAACGCCATTGTGACGAAATATGGAAACATCGATGTTTTGATTCATAATGCAGGCAATTTGCGGGACCGCAAATGTATGAACATGACCGATGAGGAATGGAATTCGGTGATTGATGTGCACCTGAATGGCGCCTTTTATTGCATTCGGCGTGTGCTGCCACACATGACTGAACACGGAGGGGACATTGTACTGATGACCTCAACAGCCGGATTGAAAGGCTCTGTGGGACAAGTGAACTACAGCGCAGCCAAGGCAGGCATGCTCGGCATGGTATGGACGCTGTCAGAGGAACTGCGGCGATACCGTATTCGCATCAATGCGATTACGCCAGCAGCCCTGACCGATATGACCCGTCCTGTAATCGAGTTTTTGACCGAAAAATATGCCCAGCGCAATGAGCCATTTCCCGAGCACTGGAAGGTGGGTGAAAGTGATGATGTTGCTTGTTTCGTGAAGCTTTTGCTGGAACAGCCCGATATGGATCTTACAGGGGAGACGTTTGGTGTCAATGGCCCTGACGTGACCTTGTGGCAGAAGCCCTCGATCATTCAAAAAAGCGGCGATGCAGCAGCCATTTTCGACAGCTGGAGAAACAGGAGAGGAGGCGGGACATGTTAACGTTAAATCAGGTTCAATTTTATTATCGGAAAGGACAGTCGGTTCTTGATGAGATTAGCTTTGCCGTGAAGAAGAGAGAGTTTCTTGCCATCGTCGGCGGGAATGGTTCCGGTAAATCCACCCTGGCCAAGTTAATGAAAGGCTTGCTGCTGCCGAAGAAGGGCAGCGTCCAATTCAACAAGCTGGACACCACAGAGCCCGAAGTGGCAGCAGATATTCACCGTCGTATCGGCATCGTTTTTCAAAATCCCGATGATCAGTTCATTACAACAACAGTGACGGATGAGATTGTGTTCGGCATGGAGAACCTCCGTATTCCGCGGGATGAAATGCATGCTCGCCTGAATCTGGTTCTGAAGGCTGTTGGATTGGAGAATGAAGCGGAAGCCATGCCGCATCAGTTGTCCGGTGGACAGAAGCAGCGTGCTGCCATTGCAGCCGTCCTTGCCATGCAGCCTGACATGATCATTCTGGATGAGGCGACCTCCATGCTTGATCCAGAGGGAAGACAGCAGATGCTGCTGATCATGCAGGAGCTTCATCGTCAGGGTGTGACGATTGTACACATCACGCATCACATGGATGAGGTCCTGCATGCCGAACGTGTTCTGCTGCTGCATGAAGGACATATTGCGTATGATGGAACGCCGGCAGTACTGTTTGAAACGGTGGCATTGGCCGATTACGGACTTCATGCGCCGTTTGCCGTAAGGCTGCGGCAATCGCTTAGTAAAGCTGGTCCGACAGCTCCATTAATACCGGATTGGAAGGAGTGGACCCGATCGCAATGGTCTATGCGTTGAATCAGGCAAATGTACGCTTCGCGGATCGGGTTGCACTGCGAGATGTGAGCTGCACCCTTGGGGAGGGGAAGTGGATTTCGGTTGTTGGACCGAGCGGTGCCGGAAAGTCTACCTTCGCCCATGTACTGAAGGGGCTGCTTCCGTTATGTGAAGGTGAGTATTTCATTAATCAGAGCCCTGCACCGAAGGACGCCAAGGGACATTGCAGCGTTATAACCGATATAGGCTTTGTATTCCAGTATCCGGAGCATCAAATATTCGAAAGCACCGTATACAAGGAACTTGCATTCGCACCTCGTATGCAGGGTTGGTCATCCGTTCGAATCGAAGAGGCTATCGAGCAGATCCTGCCACTGGTGGGTATGGGGAGGGAGCTGCTGCCTTGGGTTCCCCTTCAATTAAGTGGTGGGCAAAAACGGCGGGTGGCTCTTGCCTCGGTGCTGCTCATGAATCCGAGACTGCTCATTCTGGATGAGCCGACGGCTGGATTGGACCCGGCGGGCAGGTTTGCACTCCTGCGCATGCTGCAGGCATGGCAGAAGGCAGAGAACCGAACGATCGTGTTCATTTCGCATCAGATGGAGGATGTTGCCGAATTTTCGGACGAGGTCATGGTGTTCCATCAGGGGCAACTTCTGGGACATGAGGATACCCATACGCTTTTTTTTGAGCGATCCGACCTTCTGGAGCAAGCAGGACTTCCTCTGCCTGAAGCTGTACAGCTTATGAGATTGGTGGAGGAGCTGTCTGGCCGAAGCATCGGAGTGAGCAGCTGCAGAGAGAAGGATATTCTGGACGCGGTGCTGCCGTTCTGGGAAGTTAGAGGGCAATAAATATGCAGAAAAATATACTGTTTGGACAATTCATCGAACAAGATTCCCTGATTCATCGATTGGACCCTCGAACGAAACTGCTTGGCATGGTTCTGATGATGGTTAGTTTTTTGGCACTACGGACTTGGGTCGATTACGCTGCTGCCACAGCTTTTGTTCTGATCGTCATGGGGCTGTCTCATATATCCATATGGATGTATTTGCGGACATTAAAGCCGGTCTGGTTCATTTTAGTGTTTACCTGGACATATAACGCCATTCTTACTCCGGGTACAACGATATTGTGGTCCTGGTCGTTCATATCTTTGACAGCGGAAGGCATCGAGACGGGAACGGTTGTCGTCTGGCGTATCGGCTTGATGATCCTTCTTGCCTCAATCCTTACCCTGACCACCAAGCCGTTGGCATTGGCTCTGGGATTGGAAAAGCTGCTGTCGCCGCTGTCCAGATTACATGTACCCGTTGAACAGATTTCCTTGATGGTGGTGATTGCCATACGCTTTATTCCCACCATTATGGAAGAACTGGAACGCATTATGCTCGCCCAAAAGGCAAGGGGATATGATATCACCGCCCTCAAGCTGCCCAAGCGGCTGCTCGCCTACATTCCCATTGTAGTGCCGCTCTTCATGACGACCATTCAACGCGCGGAGCAGTTATCGCTGGCCATAGACGCCAGAGCTTACGGTAACGGGAAGGGCAGGAGCTCTTACCGAGTATTGAGATTGACGACTACGGACTTTAGGGCAGGAGGATGCACGATCGGTTTCATCTTCGTGCTGCTTCTGCTCTCAGGAGGATAATAGATATGGAATGGAGCACACGTCTTACGGATCTTCTGAACATTCAGTATCCTATCATTCAAGGGGGATTGGCTTACCTTGGCTATGCCGATCTGGCAGCAGCCGTATCCAATGCCGGCGGACTTGGGCAGATTACGGCCATGAGTCTTCCTGATGCGAATTCCCTGCGCTGCGAAATTCAGCGGATTCATGCCTTAACGGACAAGCCGTTCGGGGTCAATCTTGCTCTGGGCATGCAGCGAGCGGATCTTGCAGACCGTCTGCAGGTCATCAAGGAAGAGAACGTTTCGGTGGTATCCATTACAGGAGGCAACCCGACTGACATGCTGAATGAGCTGCGGAGAACGGATATAATCACGCTGGTGCTTGTCTCATCACGCAGACAGGCGCAAAAAGCGGAGGCGCTTGGCGCATCCGCAGTCATTGTTGTGGGCAATGAAGGCGGAGGGCATCTTGGACGCGACGGAGTCGGCACCATGGTACTGGTGCCCAGCATTGCGGATGGGGTGCAAATCCCCGTCATTGCTTCAGGTGGAATTGGAGACGGCCGAGGCTGGATGGCTGCTCAGGCTCTGGGCGCGGAAGGAATCGTCATGGGTACCCGTTTTATTGCCACACAGGAATGCGTGCATGCCTCCGAATCCTATAAACGGGCGCTGGTCAGCAGCTCAGAGACGGACACAACGATCATTAAAGCGTCCATCGGTTCTCCGGGGAGGGTGCTGCGCAATGCTTTTGCCCAGCATATTGTCGATACCGAGCAAAGGACACCCGGTTATGAGCAGATCCAACACTTGATTCGCGGTCAGGTAAACCGACGCTGGATTCACGACGGTTATGAAGAGGAGGGGTTCGGCTGGGCTGGGCAGGTGACTGGATTGATTGAAGATATCCCTACCGTTTCCGAACTGATCAACCGAATGATTGCGGAGGCAGGGCGTATCCGTCATGCGTGGGGAAGTTCTTAACACTTCGTTTGAAAGTTTGCTTTTCCTTCCAGGATAGTGTTCAAAAATTTCTTTGACTTTCTTAATCGCTTCTGGATAACTTCGATTTCTTTGATTTTTTGTTCAACGATCATTTTCTTATCCTCGTATGCTAAGTCAATTTGTTGGTTAACTAGCGAACTTAATTCTTCTATAGAAAAGTCTACGGATAGGAGTACCTTCACATCATCCAGGAATTCAACAATCTCTTCTGAATAAATACGGTAATTGTTTTCATCTCTTGCAACAAACCTGTCGGGGATCAGGTTTTTGCGTTCATAGAATCTCAATGTTGATATAGGCAGACCTGTTAATTTTGAAACCTCATTTATTTTCATATTGCGGCCCCTTCTCTCTCTTGCTATAAACTTAGGTTTATAGTTCATAATACGATTATGATAACGAACGACATACACCATGTCAAAAAAATGAATGTTATCAAAAGGAGAGATTCGATGTTTAACCATATTCTGAATAACGATTTTGCCAATGTAGTTAAGGGGCGACGTTCTGTCCGCAAGTATGATGAGAGTATCAAAATATCGAGAGAAGAAATGAGCGAAATGATTACGGAAGCCAGCTTGGCTCCATCCTCCGCAAATATGCAGCCTTGGCGTGTTATCGTGGTTGATACTCCGGAAGGAAAAGAAAAACTAAGACCTCTTGTACGTTTTAATACATTACAAAACGATACTTCCTCGGCCATGTTATTAATTTTTGGCGATACTCAAAGCTATTTGAATGCCGAGGATATTTACAATACAGCTGTGGAGCAAGGGAAAATGCCAGCCGAAGTACGAGATCGTCAGCTGGAAACCATTCTGTCGATGTTTCCGACACTTCCAAAAGAAGTGAAGGTTGAAGTTGCCAAAGTCGACAGCAGCCTTTTTGCGATGCAGTTCATGTTAATAGCTCGTGCACATGGGTATGATACGAATCCAATGGCGGGCTTCGAAGTTGATCAACTGGCAAAAGCATTTGATCTAGATGAAGAACGCTATGTTCCCGTAATGATGATCTCAATAGGAAAAGCCAAAGAAGAAGGTTATGAATCAGTTCGATTAGGTTCCGATAGAATTACTTTTTGGAAGTAACCTGGCGGTGGAGATGAGGTCACATTTGATTATGGCATAATCGGATGGAGTAAATTTACGTGTTTGGCTGGGGGACAATGAGCGAGTGTTGTATGAAACTTCTAGTATACGGCAATCTTTTGGCTGGTGGAAGGCCTTACTGGGTTTCCTTGGCTGCTAGATCCTATTAAAGTTTTGGAGCTTCACCGCCAGTCATAACCCAATAACAAGAAGGGGACTCGAGTCGAGTGCCCTTCTTGTTGTCTCTAAGCAAAATTAACTTGGAAAAATTAGCACATTTACGAATGCTGTTGGATACCCAACACACCGGGCATATCTGATCGTTGTTGAATGTGTGAACTATTTCTATAATAGAAGCTCTAGAATAAAAATAACGCGTTGTTGGTTTTTTTCTATGCAAGGAGAACATAGTGGGTAACATGAACAGAGAGGATAGGGAACCTAATACGGGTTTGCCTCTTCTGGAATTTAATTATGAAGGGAGTTCTTTTTATGAGTGATTTTTCATTATCGATTCCTACACCTGTACCGTTTGATCGTATGTTATCGCTAGAGGGTAAGTGTGCAGTAGTTACAGGCGGCAGCCGCGGAATTGGCGAGGCGATTGTCACACGAATGGTTAAGGCTGGTGCCTTCGTTGTGCTGACAGGCAGAGGACAAGAGGCTCTGACACGTGTCGAGGCAAAAATCGCCGCAATGGGAGGAAAGGTTGTTGCCGTTCAGGCAGATTCCAGCAGCGTGGAAGATTCTAAAAAGTGGGTTTTCTCTATTCTCTAATTCTTCAATCCGGCCGCCGTGAATGGACCTTTCACCGTAATTGTTGCAAGAATACGAGCCATCTCTTCAGGAGATTCGGTTCCGTTGCCATTCAGCCACTGCTCAATGACACCGATATGGGCCGAAACCAAATAGGCAATTAAGTACTCGCTGGGAACAAGCAATTTCTCTTGCTTTACCAGAGGGAACTCTTTTCTAACAAACAATGTATTCCACAAGAACTCCTTCATTTTTGTTTGGAAGGATAGGCCACCTTTGGGACCGGATACGGCCCTCATAAACTTTCGGTTCTGATCCAAATACTCAAACATGGAAACCATGACATTAAGGGGCAGCGTTGGGGGTACATTCGAATCTGCATCTACATTAACGTCCGTAACTTTTTGTTTAACGATGTCCCTCATTTTGTCCATAAACTCTTCTTGGCATCGGGCCATTAAATCAAATTTATCCTGATAATGCGCATAGAAGGTTCCGCGATTAATTCTGGCCCTCGTTGTAATATCCTTAACTGTAATGGCTTCGAATCCTTTTTCCTCAATTAAATCAATCAAGGCTTCACGGATGAACTCTTTCGTTCGAATAATTCGCAAATCTTTGCTCGGTTCTCGCATTCTTAAGCCAACTCCTTTTTAAAAAATGTATACACAGACAAATAGTGCCGATACCTGGCACAGGAACGATTCGAACATGGTTGACTGTTACATGATATTATAATAAAAATCGCATAGTTAAACAACACGTTGTTTGATTTTGTGAGAAACGAAGGCTTGTCCTAATCATATAATCCAAAATCAAACCCGCCTTACAAGGCAGGTGCCGTTACCGGGTCAAGTGTCCCCACATAGGAATAAGCAGATAAGAACGGTTTATTACATGTACGAGGATGGTGAGATTCAATGGCACTGAAGCCAATAAAAGCAGGTACGAGGTTGACCGGAAGGGTTGTGGTCCCGGGCAGCCCGTCGTACCGTGCGGCCAGAATGGAATACAACAGGCGCATTTCCAAGTTTCCACGGGTCATCGTTTTTTGCAGACGAACACAGGATGTGATCAATGCCGTCAAATGGGCTCGTGAACGGGGCGTACGTCTGCGAGTGCGCAGCGGGCGGCACAGTTATGAAGGATTTTCGACAATCAATGGCGGGATTGTTATCGATGTGAGTGCAATGAATAAGGTGAAGGTGGATCGCAAGAACAGGGTGGCCCACGTGCAGACAGGCAATCCGCTTGCCCGTGTATACAGGAAGCTGTGGGATAAGGGCGTAGCGCTCCCGGCAGGGACGGCACCTGATGTGGGTGTTGCAGGGCTTACCCTGGGAGGCGGGATTGGACTGTTGTCTCGTAAATATGGACTTACCTGCGATAACCTGAAACAGGTGAAGATGGTTGTAGCTTCGGGAAGGTATGGGGCGAAGACGATCATCGCGAATAAGAAAAAAAATTCCGATCTTTTCTGGGCATCAAGAGGTGGCGGGGGAGGCAGCTTCGGCATTGCTACCCGCTATACGTTTCGGGTACGGCCTATCCGGACAGTCTCCATCTACAGCATAACCTGGAAATGGCGCGACCTGGAGAAGGTATTTCCGGCTTGGCAGCGCTGGGCACCTTCGGTCACAAACCGCTTAACCTCAACCATCGAGGTGGCTGCCAAGCAGGTGGGGACGATCGTCTCGACGGGGCAATTGCTGGGCGGTGCAGAGGAGCTGCGTCGACTGATCCGACCTTTGCTACAAGTAGGAACTCCGGTGAAAGTGATGGTGCGAACGGTACCTTTTATTGAAGCGACCCAATTTTTTGCCGCTGGAGATCTGAATTTGGAACCGAAGTTTAAAATAACCGGGGCTTTCGGATATAAGCCTCTACCTCCTGAAGGGGTACGGATGATTCGCGATTTCCTCTCGAAAGCACCTAATAAGCATGCTACCGTGTGGTGTCAAAGTTTAGGGGGTGCCGGGAGCGCGGTAAGCCGGGTATCTCCGACTGCAACAGCCTATCCTCATCGGAAGGCAGAAACGGTTTATGAACTGTCGGCGCGGTGGAGGAATGACAAAGAGCAGCAGCGGAATATTCAGTGGGTGAAAAGGTTCCGTAAAGCGTTACGTCCCTATGTAGTAGGAGACTATGTGAACTTCCCGGATCTGGGGATCAAGAATTGGCCGAAGTCGTATTACGGCGTGAACTTTGCCCGTTTGAAGCGTGTGAAACAAAAGTATGATCCGTTAAATGTATTTCGTTTTGCCCAGAGTATTCCGGTGGGGAAGCGATCCGTTCGCAGATTAGACAAAAAAGAAAAGTTAGGATATATAGGTTACAAATAAAATTAAAGTAAAAAAATGTAATAACATTGGAGTTTACTCCAATGTTATTTTTTGTATGGAAAAACAATATTCTATTAAAGAGGTTTCACGGCTGCTAATATTCCGAAGGATACGCTTCGGTATTATGACCGTAACGGAGTTGTATCCATCCCGGGAACACAATTCCTACCGTATGTATTCTAAGGAGGACCTCATCGCCAGCATTTATGGGAACATTAATCGATTCATAATACTCACTTAAGATGATAGATAATATCCTTATTTTCTTATTAATTCAGAAAAATCAGCTTTTAGAGAAGAAATAATGAAATATATATTGACATTTAGTGGGCGTTAATCAGTATAATAGTAGAAAAATATCCATAATCATATAAATATGTAATGAAACCTATCATTGAATTGGATATTTAAAGACGATTGATTTTGATTCAAGGCGGTGATGTTTAAAGAGGGACCTTGAATATACCTCATGCGTTTACACTACATGATATTCATTTATCTTAATGAGACCAGAATTTGAATCTTAGGAGGCAGAGGATGGAGACCGTAGTCAATTGGCTAAACGGAATTATCTGGAGTAACGCTTTGATTTATCTATGTTTAGCAACAGGCTTGTTCTTTACGATTGCAACCCGATTTTTGCAAGTTAGACACATCAAGGATATGCTCAAACTGATGTTTCAAGGTAAAGGTTCCGAAGCTGGCATATCATCCTTTCAGGCGCTGTCAATGGCTCTTGCCGGAAGAATTGGGGTCGGAAATATCGCCGGTGTGGCAACAGCAATCGCATATGGCGGACCAGGAGCTGTATTCTGGATGTGGTTGATTGCATTTCTGGGTGCGGGCTCTGCATTTGTTGAAGCTGCACTCGGTCAGGTCTATAAGACCAAACAAAATGGTCAGTACCGCGGGGGACCAGCATATTACATCGAAAAAGGCTTGAATATGAAGTGGTACGCAGTCCTATTTGCGATTGTAACGGTCATTGCAACGGGGATGCTGCTTCCCGGAGTGCAAGCCAATAGTATTGCAGTAAGTATGGAATCGGCCTTTAACATTAACCCTGCCATCATCGGCGCGGTGCTTGTACTGATTCTGGGTGCCATTATTTTCGGTGGCGTTAAACGCATTGCTATGGTTGCCCAGGTCGCTGTGCCCTTTATGGCCGTTGGTTATATCATTATTGCACTTATTATAGTTATTAGTAATATTAATGAGCTTCCAGCTATGATCAGCCTGATCTTCTCCAGCGCCTTCGGTGCAAATGCCTCTTTCGGTGGAATTTTGGGGGCAGCTATCAGTTGGGGAGTGAAACGGGGCATTTATTCCAATGAAGCGGGACAGGGGACAGCTCCTCATGCAGCGGCGGCCAGTGAAGTGTCACATCCCGCCAAGCAAGGGCTAGTCCAATCGTTCTCGATCTATATCGATACCTTATTCGTCTGTTCAGCTACCGCATTCATGATTCTGATCACCGGAATGTACAATGTAACGCCAGAAGGAGCCGGCGCTATTGTGAATAATCTGGGAGACGTTGGACCGGGGCCTGTGTATACGACACGGGCAGTTGAGACGCTGCTTCCTGGCTTTGGCTCTGCGTTTGTTGCTATTGCGCTATTCTTTTTCGCCTTTACGACGATCATGGCTTATTACTATATGGCGGAGACGAATCTGGCCTACATTAACCAAAAATTCAGACGGGTTTGGATGGAATATGTATTGAAAGCGGCTATTTTGTATTGTCACCTTCTATGGCTGCATCAGAACAGCCGACTTGGCATGGGGACTTGGTGATATTGGCGTAGGAAGTATGGCCTGGCTGAACATTATAGCTATACTGTTATTGACTAAGCCGGCGTTGAAAATCCTTCGCGATTACGAGCGGCAGAAGAAGGAGGGCAAGGATCCGGTATTCGATCCTGTCAAGCTGGGGATTAAAAATGCAGACTTTTGGGAGAAGGAATACACTCCAATCGATTCTCCATCACAGCAGCACAAGAACAATTCGGTGCATATGTAAGTGTCTGGTTCATATGATTGGATCAGCAAAAAGATCAGCAAAAAGAAGCTGCGTCCATCGCAGTTTCTTTTGCTTTTATGATGAGGCGGCTCTGCCAAGAAGATTAGGGTTTGGGGATGTTGAGGTTGAGCTGACATCTTCGCCATTTGCACCTGTACGATAATCGTCATTGTTTTGACATTGAAGGTTATATTTTTTCTATCAAGAGCATGGATTGCGTCTTTTTATGTTTTGTGAATAAAACCGATTTGCGGATTGCATTCTACCCTTAAGCTAAATAGAGTATTATGATAATGAATGTAAGTAAAAACAGCATGGTTGGGTGGCTGAATAAATGAAAAAGATTCTCTTCACTGGCGGAGGTTCGGCAGGGCATGTAACGGTTAATCTTGCGTTGATTCCAAAGTTTATGGATGCAGGCTGGTCAATGGATTACATAGGTTCAATAAATGGCATCGAGAGACAACTTATTACCGCTATTCCTAATGTAAAATACCACTCGATTTCAACGGGCAAGCTTAGACGATATGTAGATTTGAAAAACGTAAAGGATCCCTTCCATGTAGTCAAAGGGGTTGTCCAAGCGTATCAACTGATAAAAAAACTAAAACCAGCCGTAGTCTTTTCCAAAGGCGGCTTTGTATCCGTCCCTGTTGTTATTGGAGCATGGTTGAATAAAGTACCTGTAATTGTACACGAATCAGATTTGACCCCAGGGTTAGCCAACAGGATAACTAGCAGGTTCTCAACTGTAATATGCACCACCTTTCCGGAGACTGCTGCGGCCTTCAAAAATAATAACGGCCATCATGTAGGCCCGGTTATTAGAGAAGAAATGAAACAAGGCAAGGCAGAACGAGGTCGTGAGTTTGTTGGATTTTCCAAAATGACGAAACCTACCATTCTCGTAATGGGTGGTAGTTTAGGAGCCAGGAAAATCAACGAAGTACTTCGGGAGTCGTTAAATGAGCTAACAAAGCAATTTGGAATCATTCATCTTTGTGGAAAAGGGAACCTTGACTCTTCGATATCGAATCCGGATTATAAACAATTTGAATACATTGATCAAGAGCTGCCCGATATACTAGCTTACTGTGATTTCGTTATTTCTAGGGCAGGCTCCAATTCGATCTTTGAATTCCTGTTCCTGAAGAAACCGATGCTTTTGATTCCTCTAACTAAACAACAGAGCAGAGGGGACCAGCTTTTAAATGCCGCCTCTTTCGAACGTGAGGGTTATTGCAAGGTTCTGCATGAGGAACTGCTGGATTCTAAAAGCTTGATAACGAGTGTTAGGGAATTGGCTGAAGAAAAAGAGGTCTACATAAAAAACATGAATGGTTTCAAACATCATGATGCCTTAGGCCTTCTCTATAATCTCATTATTGAAATAGCTAAATGAAGCAAAATTATCGTTATTTATCTGTTCATGAAACCACATCACGTGCTTTCAGTATAATTAATAGATTCATATCTTGATGAGGGAGTGTGAGGACGTAATGAATGAAATCATCAATATGATTATGTCTCTGTTTGAAAAGCTAACTGATGAAGAGAAGGCATCCATAAACAGTGCCCTTTCCGGGTTGTTTGAGAGACCCATTCCATGTTTCATTTCAGAGCTCTCTACGTTTAATGAAGAGGAACTAGTTGTCACTAAGAACACAATAAACGGGTTGATTCTCACTAGAGAGAATGTACCTGACCTTTTAGAAGCGTACGAACGATTAAAGAACAAAGATCTACCTCAAAAAGTCTCCTTTGGGCACTTGACAGTAGATTAAGTTAACGGGAAAACACTCTATCTTGATAAAAAATGAAGGCAACCAATCATAATGATCGGCTGCCTTGCTATGGCTAACTCGAATGGGGTTAACTGCAACTCACTAAAGAGAGACGCTAGCCACAAATTGATCTACATGGCAAAAATGAGAGAAATTAATCCCAAACCTCAGAATGATCGTGCAATCTGCGCAGGCGGTAGGCGTTCATGGCAAACTCGCGCACCTCTTCAAGAATGGTGTAATTTGCCCATGCGCCTGCGAAAGCACCAATCCCAGGCACCATCTGTAACATTTTCCGGAAGTCAATGGCATCGCGGTACTCGATCTGAAATGTCTCCCAGTCCATATTCCGGGAGTATTCGGCGTCGGAGAGCCACTGTTCCTTTTCCATATGCCAATGCTTAATGGAATGCAATAACCTTGCACGGTTCTCCGGCCCCGAAAACGTCATTTGAAATACTTTGAGAATGAATACCCGCTCGGAGAAGTGTTTGGTGTCATAACCATAAACATGCGCCAGCTCGAACAAAAATTTCATTTTGATCGCAATTAAAGCCGGAAAGTCTACCATACTAAACATAATGCCACCGGCTCCCGTTCCAGCGCCTTCGGCAACCGCGATTTTTTGGTACAGGGCAAACAACTCTTTCGCTTCTTGATCGGCAGGCTCCAGTTCCAAAGTGCGCTGCACCGGTCGGCCGGGTGTATATTCCGCACCGAACAGTGCAGTGCGCACGATCGATCGGATGGTGGTGGTCATGATGCTGTGCATCTTCGGGGGAATCAAATGATTGATTCGAGTGCCGATGGTTTTCGATGTTTTTTCGAGCCAACCGGGCGGTTTGAATATTTTTCGCTCCCACTCGGCAACTTCCCTCTGTACTTTATGTTCGTAATTCATGCTTAACCGCTCCTCCAAAACATTTGGTTATATTGTAGCGAATAACTCCGTACTACGGAATAGACCGTAGCAGGATGCGGACCTCGACTAAAGTCCAGCGCCAGCTTACATAAAAGGATAGGCAAGATGAAAATGCTCCAAGGCCGCTTGTGTTTTTATGGCTCTGTCAATATAGAACTGCAGTTGATCTGAAATGACCTAACTTGATGGGCTGACCGACAAGAGGAAATCAACACAGGGTGAATTGAAGAGGAGGGATATTATAATTTATAACGAGGTTGTTAACATCAGTAATGCCTATTTTCCTCCAGTCATATAAATTTGCTGGAAGAGATCACGTATCATAAGCACACCTTTTATATCTGCCTGTTTGAAAAGGCCATTTTGCAGAGTCTTCGATTTTTTTGTAACTATAGAAAACAGACAACCAGTCCCCTAAGAGGCTGGTCGTCTGTGTTTACACCATGGTTTACTTGAACCGAATTGCTTTTTGTGCAGTTTCATTCGTGATTTGTGTCATAGGTAGACGAAGTCGATCTGATCGAATAAGCCTGTTTTGAGCCAGCAGCCATTTGAGCGGAGCCGGATTAGGCTCAGAAAAGAGAAATTGAATAAGTGGTGTAAGGCTATCAAATTGTTCTCTGGCCTCTTGATTTTTTCCATTACGGAACGATTCATATACTTGTACAAATTGTTGGGTTTCTAAATTGGCACTAGCCAGGATTCCTCCTTTGCTGCCGCAACATAACGAGGCATAAAACAAATCGTCTTCGCCGCACAAAATCGGTTTGGATTGGGTTCTGGTAAGTTGGAATAGACGTTTTATGTCGCCTGTGCTATCTTTCATTCCGATGACATGATCCATCTTCAATATGGTCTTCACTGTGTGCAAATCCAGCGTTGCGGCTGTACGATGCGGGATGTCGTAGAGAATAATGGGCAACCCTGTTTCGGCCAGGGCTAGAAAATGATACACGATTCCCTGCTGTGAAGGACGATTGTAGTAGGGGGTGGCGACCAATGCGGCATCGGCCCCAAGTTCTTTTGCCCGGGCTGTTTTTTTGATGGCAGCGGCCGTATTGTTAGATCCAGTACCTACAATCAAGGAAAGCTCTTCAAGTATAATGCGGGCCTCGTAAATCATCCTTTCAAGCTCTGAATCCCCTACTGTAGGCGATTCCCCGGTTGTTCCGTTGACGACCAGCCCGTGAATTCCGCTATTTCTCAAACGTGTAACGAGCCTCTTAAAAGATTTGATGTCAAGATATCCTTGTTCATCAAACGGCGTGACAATAGGAACCATGACTCCGCGCAATGACTCTTCATTTAGCATCATTTTGATTTCTCCTCTCTCAAGTCATCTCTGTGATGGACAATTGTTGTTATTCGCATGCAAGAATATCGGAGATGGCTCGAATGAGTACTGAGTTTTCTTCTATATTTCCAATTGAAATACGAAGGTGGCCGGGCAGGTTCCATATACCTCCGTATCTCACGATGATCCCATGGGCCATGAGGGCTTCGTATATATCTTTTGCTGCAGCCCCTAACTCAACTAACAGAAAATTACTTGTACTTTCCACATAAGGCAGTCCCATTTGTTGAAAAGCGTGATAAAGCTGCAGCTTCCCTTCATGATTTGATTTCAGTGTCAGACGGACATGCTCAACGTCTTGAAGAGCAGCAGTTGCTGCGATTTGAGCTAGTGTGTTCACATTAAACGGTTCCTTGACTTTGACTATTTGATGAACAAGCGTCTCATGGCCCACACCATAACCGACTCTAAGTCCAGCCAGGCCATACAGCTTTGAAAAAGTTTGCAATACAATCACCGGGTATCCGGATCGAACAAATTCAAGGCCATCGGTATAATCGGATTCATGTGCGAACGGACTATATGCGGCATCCAACAGAACAAGGACATGCTTGGGAAGTGTATCCAAGATATAGCGTAGATCTTCCCTCGGAAGGTACGTGCCAGTCGGATTGTTTGGCGAACAAAGGCAAAGCCAGCGGGTTCGGTTGGTCACTGCATTGACGATGGCCTCCCTGTCAAACTTGAACGAAGGACTTAAAGGAACCGGAACGACGGTCGCTCCCATCAGATGCGCGCCAAATTCGTACTCGCTGAACGAAGGCGAACATATAATCACTTCATCTTCTGGTTCCAGGAAAGTTTCGGCAATGAGTGTGATCAGTTCATCACCGCCGTTACTTATGATGAATTGTTCAGGAGCCATCTGATGGTGAGCTGCCAGTGCTTGCCGCAATTGGACGGTGCTCGCATCCGGATATCGATGTAAATCGGATAAGGAATCCGCAATCGCTTCAAGCGCTTTGGGCGATGGACCCAACGGATTTTCGTTAGAAGCTAATTTGATGATATCGGACAGCCCCAGCTCTTGTTGGAGTTCCCGGATCGGTTTTCCCGGCGAATAAGGCGACAAGTTACCCAGTGCGCTCCGCAATGGAATCGTGAATGAATGGTTCATGCTGGTTCCTCCTTCCTGTGAAAATGGGCCATATGGCATGAATATAAACCGTCCCATCTGAAAAGTAACCATCCAATTGGGTCCCTTTTCATCAAGCCGATTGGGAAAACGGAGCGGTTGGTACCGGAAAAATACGAAAGTGGATGGTTACGCCATGCTGGATTGCCGTTATATTCAGATTAATTTTACGTTAAGGGGTGAAGAGACAGTATGACTGTATTGGAACAACTCAACAAGGAAAAAATAATGGCGATGATTCGAGGCGTACATCCAGATGCAGCGGACCGGACCGTCGAAGCGCTGGCCCAAGGCGGTATTCGTTTCATCGAAGTGACAACCAACACCGAGGGCGTATATGCTTTGATTGAACGATGGAGAAAAACGTATGACCACGATTTAATTGTTGGTGCCGGAACCGTATTGGATGTGGAAATGGCGAAACAAGCCATAGCTTCAGGTGCGCAATTTATGGTGTCACCCAATCTGGATGAAGAGGTAATTGTCTACGGTGCCATGCATCACATCGATGTGTATCCCGGTGTCATGACGCCAACGGAAATCGTACGAGCGATCAAGTTTGGGGCAAAAGCCGTCAAAGTATTTCCGACTGGCTCGCTTGGAGGCGCTTCCTATTTAAAGGAAATCCGTGGGCCGCTCAATAATATTCCTATGATCGCGTCTGGCAGTGTTGGGCTGAATAATATACGGGAGATTCTCCACACTGGCGCGTTTGCGGTAGGGATGGGAGGAAGTCTGGTAAAACGGGATTGGATTGAATCAGGCAATTTTTCCGCTATCCAGAGATTGGCAAAAGAGTTAGTCCGTGTTGTAGCCGAGGAGCGGGCGACACACTAAATCCTGGGAAACACGCTTCAGTATTCGTGTCTGAGCGCACATCAGAGGACAACAACATGTACACCATATCTAATTTGGAAGCCGCATTCAATGCGGCTTTTTTTATCTAAGTACAAACAAACCGAAGATGTTGATGGATTTCTTTGTTACTTCAACACAGCCAGCAACCTTAATCATCCGCATTGAAATGTAACAATGCTTGATTATGTAATATGGCTTCTTAAACACTGACACACCGTGGTCAGTGTTATATGTTTATCATAAAGGTTGTAATGGATGAAGGATTATCTTGGACTCGTCTTATTTCCTACACGAGGAATAACGGCGGAATTGGGAGGGGAAGAACTATGGCAACTATCTATCGTGACATTGAAATCGACTGCAGTCTTGATAAAGCTTGGGATCAGCTTCGGGACTTCGGAAATGCGGCTAGACTATTCGCTGGCGTCCTTGTGGATTGCCAGGAGGCTTCGGGCGAACGAACGGTGACCTTCAACAACGGATATGTGGTTCAGGAGCAGCTAGTAAGTCTAGACGAGGAGAAGTGTCGTCTGGCCTACACTGTAGTGAACGGCGATTTCGCCCATCACAGCGCGTCCATGCAGATGCTCCCTTCTGCTGGAGGAGTAAAATTCGTCTGGATTAGTGATTTCTTGCCCCATGAGGCGACACAGCGCGTTGAACCTCTTGTCGAGGCAGGCTGTCAAGCAATCAAGCGATTCCTCGAATCACTCTGAATGGGAGGCAGGCGGGAGCTGCATGGTTCTGACGAATTCTTACGAGTGGGGTATATGTTATCACATTGCACGTGAAAGATTTGTATACGGTACGGAAGGACGAACTGGGTACTACTAACAAATAATTACAATGTATGATTTGCTTATGGCTGCCCCATAATATGTCTGTCTTTAAAGGAGGTGTTTCCCGTTTATTTCTATAAAGAAGACTTAATTAATATGATTGTGCCGGATAAACCTGATCCGGCTGCAGCAAAGGTCCTGCAGGAAGCCTTAGGTGGTCGATTCGGTGAGATGCGCACGATGATGCAGTATTTTTTTCAAAGCAGCAACTTTCGGGGGAACAAGGCTCAGTACCGTGACTTAATTCGCGGAGTTTTCCTGGAGGAAATCAGCCATGTTGAGCTGGTCCAGACAACCATTAATCAGCTTCTGAACGGATCGGGAGAGGAGATACCGGGGGATACCGGGAAATGCCGGGGTTGATGGAGCTCCGTTGGATGAAGCGGTGCGCCATGCCAATCCGCATCATTATATCGTGGGGGCGCAAGGGTCTTTACCTGTAGATGCAGCGGGCAATCCCTGGATGGGCAATTACGTATATAACCATGGAAATCTCGTAGCCGATCTGTTGGATAACCTGGTGCTTGAATCAACAGGGGTTTTGCAAAAATCTCGAATTTATGAAATGAGCTCCAACAAAACATTTAGAGAGACACTTGCCTTTCTGATCGTTCGTGATAATGCGCATCAGAATGCATTCGCAAAAGCCCTTGAATCGCTGGGTGTGGAGTGGGGCAAGTTGTTTCCAGTTCCTAATTACGATATCAACAAATATCCGGAATGCAAAAAATACGTGGATATGGGCTTCCACAATGCTCAATTCAACTTCAGATTGGACAATACCCGAATTGCCGAGATCTTCAGCGGAAAATCTCCAAGTCGGAATGGGGGAGAGCTTGAGATAACAGATCCTCCGATGGGTTATCCCGTCCCCGTATTGCCAGAAATGCCAAATGAGCATGCGCCGGGGCTTCACGATTTAAACACATAGCAGGTTCAACGCGAGAAACGATAAAAAACACCATTCTCAATATACATGTTCGTCTGTCGAGATTCTGGCTTAAAAGCCAGAGTCTTATTTTTTGTGTGTAAATCCTGTAGACCCCAAGAGTGTGAACATGGACCATTGGGAAATATCGAATGCAAAGCTTGGGACGATCCTGTTGTTTCAGAAATAAGCCGCAACGGTTTTAACGGACCCGGTTTATGGGCAATATAAGCGTAATCTCTCTTGCAAACCCTCCGAGACTTCTTCGGGCACTTCCCTGACCGTGATATCTCCGCCTAGGAAAAGCAGCCAGTTTGTCATTTCAGTTAATTCTTCGGTATGCTCTACATTGACAAAGGTCTGTAGAATAGCAGTGGTTTGGTAAGGATTCGTATACGAAATAGACACGTTTAAAGGATGGTATTTTTTGAATTGGGTGATCGCCTTTGGACCAAGCTCCAGGACAAGGTTAATGACATCTTCCTGTTTGCTTAGCAGTTCTAAAATTTTTTTCTTGCTTGCTCTTTTTTTCGAAGAGTATGGTTCTACATGGGTGAGATGGTCGACAGGAATTATCCGTCTCTTCTCATCCTCTAAGTCAAAGCCTTCAATTAGCCATAGGCTCTTCTCATGGTATAGGTGCAAGAGATAAATGGGATAAGATTCTATGACTTTCCCTTCATTGACGGTGACCCATAAGTAGCTATCCATCAGAAGGATTTGAATCAGTTTCTCCAACATGGGGTGGGGGAGGTCTGACAGATCAAGCAGGTCCGGATTATGAGGGTTGGTCCCTTCAAAGAGCAGTATTTGATTTAACAGTACAAGGTCATCCTGCTGATTATTTGAGATGAGGCCTAGTAATTTTTCAGCTAAAGAATGACGACTCTTCAGATAAGGGAGCTGCTGATTTCTGGTTGCCATGAAAGCAATAAATAGAGCTTTGATCTCATTATCGGTAAAACGAACCGTGGGCAGAACCGAGTTGTTCATGACAGAATAACCCCCATCCCTTCCAACTTCAGCGACAAGGGGCATTCCCATGGCTTCAATTTCCTTGATATCCCGGATTGCTGTCGAACGGGAAATGTTAAATTCCCGCATGATTTCAGAAATGGTAAAGTGAGCGCGGTTGTTGATATATCGCATGATGATATTAATCCGTTCAACCTTATTCATCGAGGCCTCCTAAACAGTATCATTTTCTGACATGGTTTAAGGTTATTATAAACCTATCAAGTGAAAAGACAAATCATTTGATCATCTTAAAACAAAGGAAGGTTTTGAACATGGCAGATTATATTCTTGAGGAAAAAGACAGCTTTACCGTTTTAGGCATTGGAACAGAGCTGAAGAGCAATTACACGGACTATGCCGGCATAAATAAAGAAAAGGCAGACTTCTGGTCGTCGGTCAAAGAAGATGGAAGACTAGACACATTGAGAGGTTTAGCCGCAAATGACTACATTTTTGCCGTGAACGAAGCGGTGAATAACAAGATGATGCACTATGCTGGTGTTATGACAGAGGCATCGTTACCGGAAGCTACGAGAGTTATCCAATTTCCTAAAGGGGAATATCTCGTGGTAAAAGGGGAAGCCAAGACGGCTGAAGAGCTCAGTAATACCCTTACTGGCATCGCCTTTGGTCAAGTTTTGCCAGAAGCTAAGCATATTGCCTATGTTGGCGGGCCGAATACAACGGTTGAGATGGGGGAGCGAAACGGCTTCATATACGGTGAATTGTGGATACCTGTCGTAAGGAAATAAAGATAAGCAGATGATGATGCGCACATATGCGAGTGTTGCTCAAAGCAGGTTGTAGAGAGCAACACTTGCTCACACTTTAAGGGGGGATAAAATGATGTCCTATACCGTTGATTTTAAACATGTGTCTACGGTTGGTTTAGAGTCTTCACCCGTAGCGGACAGGCTTGCTGGCTTACGAGCGAACGAAGCCCGCTACTTTATGAACAAATATAAGCATGAATTTACAGTTGTACCAGCGAGCGAAAGCCAGGAGACCCTTGATTATGTGAACCGAATTTTGAAAGAAGAACGTGATCTTGCGTTTGCGGCCAAACCACTTGAAACGTCGCGTTTTCAAGTGGACAACATCCAGTTTACCTATGTCTTTTATGAGGATGGTCTTGGACTCAATGTCATGTATACGGTGGATGACCCGAAGAAACGGGCCGTTGGCTTTAAGCTTTCTGAGGGAATGGAGATACCGCAGGAATTGGAAGGGAAGTTTAAGTTTGCGAGGCAGAAGTCTACCTTAGCTGGAACCATTCGGGGCTCCTTTTTTGTAATCAAAGGCGAATATTAGAGCTTAATGAGGACCCGAGGCAAGCTGAGGATTACCTTAGCGGAAAATACAAAAAAAAGAACCTGGATAAATGAACAGGTTCTTTTTTTATTGCGTATAAACAGACCCGATGATATAATCAGATCACGACTATGTATTATAAAAAGTCAAAGTTAGTTCATCTTATAATTTTATTGTATCATGCAAAAAAAACCTTGTCAAATGTTTTTTTGCAATTTAATGGTTAGGAGAGATGTGAATGAATTCGTTGGTCCTCGGCTTTTGGGAAATCGAGAAAACGCAGCTTTTGCTTGTTGGTGGTAAAGGGCTCCATCTAGGGGAATTATCAAAAATGGAAGGTATACAAGTACCTGAAGGATTTTGTATTACAACCCTGGGTTATCAAAAAGCTATGGAGCAAAACGAAACCTATCATGCTTTGATCCATCAACTGAACCTGCTAAAAGCAGAAGATCGTGATCAAATTGCCGAAATCAGCAGAAGGATCAGGCAAAGCATTGTGGAAGTAGAAATTCCTTCCGAAGTTGCAGAAGCCGTTACTCAGTATCTCTCCCGGTTTGGCGAAGACCACGCTTATGCTGTGCGTTCTAGCGCGACTGCTGAAGATCTACCGCACGCCTCTTTTGCAGGTCAACAAGACACCTATTTGAATATCATCGGCATCGATGCCATCCTGCAGCATATCAGCAAATGCTGGGCTTCCCTATTCACGGATCGCGCGGTCATCTATCGTATGCAAAACGGGTTTGACCACAGCCAGGTGTATTTGTCCGTTGTCGTTCAGAAGATGATTTTCCCGCAGGCTTCAGGGATTATATTTACCGCGGATCCCATGACTTCGAACCGAAAGCTGCTATCCATCGATGCCAGCTTTGGACTTGGAGAAGCATTGGTCTCTGGCTTGGTATCCGCCGATGGTTATCAAGTGCAGGAAGGGAAAATCGTTGATAAAAGGATAGCAACCAAAACATTGGCGATCTATGGTCGAAAAGAAGGCGGAACAGAGACCCGGCAGATTGATCTCGATCAGCAAAAGGCTCAAACACTTACGGAGCAGCAAATTTTAGAGCTGGCACGCATCGGAAGACTGATCGAAGCTTATTTTGGCTCACCCCAGGACATCGAATGGTGTTTGGACCAGGATACTTTTTACATTGTCCAGAGTCGGCCCATCACGACGTTATACCCTATCCCTGAAGCGAAGGATGAAGACAATCACGTTTACGTATCTGTCGGACATCAGCAAATGATGACAGATCCCATGAAACCGCTGGGATTGTCTTTTTACCTGTTAACAACTCCTGCCCCTATGCGCACAGCCGGTGGAAGGCTGTTTGTTGATGTTACACCTATGCTGGCTTCGCCTGTCAGCAGAGAAACGATATTGAATACTCTGGGTCAATCTGATCCGCTTATTAAAGACGCGCTTATGACCATAATTGAGCGAGATTTTATCACATTATTACCAAATGAAAACAAAGAACCGGCTCCCAGTAACAGCAAAGCTAAATCGACGCCGGGTGTTCAAGCACCGATCGAATACGATCCGTCCATCGTTTCTGATTTAATCAAACGCAGTCAAGCCTCAATAGAAGAGTTGAAACATAACATCCAAACGAAATCGGGATCCGGTTTGTTTGATTTTATCCTCGAAGATTTTCAGCAATTAAAGAAGATATTATTTGACCCGCAAAGCTCAGCTGTCATTATGGCCGCTATGGATGCTTCAGCGTGGATCAATGAAAACATGGAGAAGTGGTTAGGTGAAAAAAACGCAGCAGATACACTTTCTCAATCGGTATCAGGCAATATTACTTCGGAAATGGGACTTGCGCTATTGGATGTCGCAGATGTAATACGTCCTTATCCAGAAGTGATTGATTATTTACAGCATGTAAAAGACGACAGCTTTATGGATGAACTGATCAAGCTGGACGGTGGACCGGAAGCCCGGGACGCTATCTACGATTATCTGGGCAAATACGGCATGCGCTGTGCTGGAGAAATCGATGTAACCCGCACCCGTTGGAGCGAAAAACCCATTACACTTGTTCCGTTAATTCTTGGCAATATCAAAAACGTTGAGCCTCATGCAAGCCAGCGGAAATTTGAACAAGGGCGGCAGGAAGCTCTGGCAAAAGAACAAGCGATATTAGATCGATTGAAGTCATTACCGGATGGTGAACAAAAAGCAAAAGAAACCAAGCGAAGGATTGACCTTATTCGGAATTTCAGCGGCTACCGGGAATATCCCAAATACGGCATGGTGAATCGCTACTTCGTATATAAACAGGCGCTACTGAAAGAAGCCGAACGACTCGTACAAGCGGGCGTTATTCATGACCAGGAAGATATATATTATCTTACTTTTGAAGAATTTCACGAACTCGTACGCACCCATAAACTGGACGGCCAGATCATCAGCCAACGAAAAGAAGAGTACAGGTTATACGAAAAGCTAACGCCGCCTCGCGTCATCACATCGGATGGTGAAATCATTGCTGGTAAATACAAACGAGAACATCTCCCAGCCGATGCTATGGCAGGTCTGCCTGTTTCTTCCGGAGTGGTAGAGGGACGCGCACGTGTCATCTTAAACATGGAAGAAGCTGATCTCGAAGAAGGAGATATATTAGTCACCTCTTTTACGGATCCAAGCTGGACACCGTTGTTCGTTTCCATAAAAGGTCTGGTCACCGAAGTTGGTGGACTGATGACCCATGGAGCCGTGATCGCACGAGAATATGGCTTACCGGCCGTTGTAGGCGTGGAGAATGCAACTACAAGGATCCTAGACGGGCAGCGCATTCGCGTGCATGGAACAGAAGGGTATATCGAAATCGTGTAAAACGTACCTTCACGGATAGTAAGAAGCCTTGGCTAGAGAGCCGAAAATATGGTCTATGTGGACATAAAGCTTACCATTACATCTGCTATCAAGGAAGTAATCGTAAGATTGACTAATGGAGCATTTTAGTTGAAAAATTATCACGCAACTCTGCAGTTGCTTAAGGTTGACAAGCAACCGTAGAGTTGCATATAATCGATATATGAATTGGGATAAGGATGCTGTATTCAAAGCGCTTGGCGACTCGACTCGGCGACTTATGCTGGACGAACTATCCGAACGCAACGAGCTGACGTTGTATGAACTTACGGTTCGTCTCATTATGAAGCACGAACTCTCGATTTCAAGACAAGCGATAGCTAAACATCTTGCTGTTCTGGAAGATGCAGGACTTGTTATATCAAAGCGAAAGGGTAAATTTCGAGTCGTAATATTTAACAACGAACCGCTTAAGAATTTGCTGAATGGATGGATAGACTAATTTTAGTACAACCCATATGTCGAAGGAGGCACTAACAGTATGAAAATCGTAGTTACCAGTCTTTTTGTACAAGATCAGGACAAGGCATTGGCATTTTATTCTGAGAAGCTCGGTTTTGTTAAGAAGCAGGACGTACCTGTCGGAGAATTCAGGTGGATAACGCTTGCTTCTCCCGATGATCAAGACGGCACGGAGCTGCTGCTCGAACCGAATGACCATCCTGCCGCCAAGGAATTTCAAAAGAAGATATTCGCTGATGGAATACCAGCAACCATGTTTGGTGTGGAAGATATTCAAGCAGAGTACGAAAGACTAGTAGACAAAGGTGTAAAGTTTACGATGCAACCGACTAAAATGGGCGAGCTCACCATAGCCGTCTTAGACGATACATGCGGGAACCTGATTCAGATCGTGCAGAAGTAACTTCTCAAAAAAAAGTGAAATGGTCCCTTAAATCCAAACTGGAAGCATGACAAAACACAAAACCCAACGATCAGTACTCAAGTCCTGATCGTTGGGTTTTGTTTTGCATTTGCATTGTCCCAGTTCCCGATAGTGACAATAATGTCACACGGAATCGATTATTGTTATGTCAATCGAAGGAAATAAATGGGTGTCCCATTTATACTGGAAATTGCTTGACGAATTTATTTCCGAAAGAGGGATATTCACGGATGACTGATGTTATGAAAGCGATAATACTTGGCATAATAGAGGGCTTAACTGAATTTTTACCAGTCTCGTCTACTGGACATCTTATTTTAGCAGGGCATTTGCTTAGCTTTGAGGGACAGACTGCAATAACTTTTAAAATTGTTATACAGCTGGGTGCGGTGATGGCAGTTCTGCTTCTTTATTGGAAAAGGTATTTGGCCATCGGGGCTAATCTCATTAGAATGGATTTTTCCCCAAGTAAAGGGTTAAATGTAATTCATATGATGTTGGCTATGCTGCCAGCATTAATTCTGTACCTTCTCTTCAAGGATACAATAAAAAGCCAATTATTCGGCCCAATTCCGGTCCTGATCGGTCTGGTTGCTGGTGGCTTGTTGATGATCATCGCCGCACGGAGCAGGAGAACGGAAACTGCAGAGACTATGGATAGGATTCATTATAAACAAGCGTTTGGGATTGGTCTGTTCCAGTGTCTGGCTTTGTGGCCGGGATTTTCGAGATCGGGTTCGACGATTTCAGGCGGCCTTTTGCTTGGCACCAGTCAAAAAGCCGCCGCCGATTTTACGTTCCTTATTTCCGTGCCTGTTATGTTTGGTGCAAGCGTGTTGGACTTGTACGATAGTCGAGAATTGCTGGACTCTGACGATTTATTCCTAATGGCCATTGGCTTTATGACATCCTTTCTTGTAGCTATGATTGCAGTAGTGACGTTTATTAAATTGATTAAGCGGCTTCGATTGGAATGGTTTGCTCTATATCGTTTTGTCTTAGCAGGGCTATTCTACTTAATCGTCCTTCAGTAACCGATAAATGAGTAGCATATTGATGCAGTATAACACAAGCGTGTATAATTGATTTGATTCAAATTACACAATTCTCGTTAAAGAAAGTGTGGTACTTCCATCAATGGTTAAAGTGGATAGACGAAGTCTCAGATCTCAAGAGTCGATTAAGGGCGCTTTTATTGCGCTGCTGGCAGAAAAAAGCTTTGACGAAATTACGATACAGGATATTGCCGATAAGGCAAACGTAGGCCGAAGAACCATCTATCTTCATTATTTGGATAAATACGATCTGTTAGACAGACTCATTGAAGAGTACATTAGTGAGCTGAGGAGGCTCTGCCAATCCTCGTCGGATTTGAGCTTTGTGGATGCGATGCGGATCTGGTTTGAATTTTTCGAACAGAATTACTCCTTCTTCGCGACCATTTTGGCGAGTAAGGGCGCTTCTTCATTCCGCAGCGGTTTTATTAAGCTTGTCAGTGAAGAACTTGAGGGTGAATTGGATGTAGCTGAAGGCATAAATAAGGGCTTCAGTAAAGATATCGTTCGCAAATTTATGGTAACGGCGACGGTGGGGATCATAGAATCCTACTTTACCAAGGAAATCACCGACCCGATCGATGTCGTGGCCGAACAAGTTGGACGCTTGTTAGAGCGGAATCTATAAGGAGTTGAAGCGGAGCTCTACTGGGAGGTATGGATTTATGATCCATGCCTTTTTGTATTTTCGTAATCACGGCACAATTTCGATCGATGTGTGCATTAATGCACACGATGCGGTCATTTGATCATTGAAGATATTTCATTCCTGTTTAAAATAATACACATGAGGTCGTTATCGCACACTTACGCATTAACGAGATTTCATAACCATGATGCATCAGAAAAAGACATGGATCCATTTGTAAGTGATCCAATCGGCGAAAATAGCAGGTCAATCACAATAAAAAACAATCGGAGGACTAAAATTATGCAAAAAAACGTTAAATTTAAAAACAACCAATTGTTGTTGGCAGGTAACTTGTATGTTCCAGCTGGATTCGATGAAACCAAGAAATATCCGGCAATCGTTGTCTCCCATCCTGGCGGCGGCGTAAAAGAACAGACGGCGGGACTTTACGCGAATAAACTTTCTGAATCAGGTTTTATAACTTTAGCATTCGATGCATCCTATCAAGGAGAGAGTGAAGGGACCCCGCGTTATCTCGAAGATCCGTATGCTCGTACAGAAGATGTTCGTGCAGCAGTGGACTATTTAACGACATTATCCTATGTAGATACCCGTAAAATTGGCGCGTTAGGTGTTTGTGCCGGCGGGGGCTATACAGTAGCGGCTGCACAAACCGAACGCCGCATTAAAGCTGTAGCAACGGTTAGCATGGTCGATATCGGATCACTATTTAGTGAAGGGATTGCTCGTGCAGTACCGGTCGAAGACCAAATCAAACTGTTGGAACAAGTTTCTGGACAACGGACAGCCGAAGCCAATGGAAGTGAAACGCTCCATGGTCCGTATGTGCCTCAGGAATTGGAAGAAGGCATGACGGGTACAATGGCGGAAGGACACGAATATTATGTAACCGCACGCGGATGCCACGAAAATGCACCTAACCGTTTCGTGTTTACAAGCTTCGATAAAATTTTTACCTTCTCTGCATTTAGCCACATTGATAAGTTCTTAACGCAGCCATTTTTAGCGATTGCCGGTAGTGATGCGGATACTCGCTACTTCAGCGAAGAAGCGGTTCAAGATGCTGCTAGTCGGGATAAAGAATTATTCATCATGGACGGTGCTACACACGTTGCATTATACGACCAGCCTGAATACGTGGGTCCGGCAGTGGAAAAGTTAGAGCAGTTCTTTACAGATCATCTAAAATAATATGATTCGCTTAGATTCAATAAACAAGGGAAAGGAGTATTAATGTGACCTCTATATTAATTCTTGGAGCCGGAGGGCAAATCGCAGACCAAGCGATTGATTTATTCCTGCAGGAAACCGATGTACAGTTGACTCTATATCTGCGAAACGCAAACAGACTGAAGAAATATGAATCAAATCGTGCACGCCTGGTCGAAGGCGACGTCTTGGATCACACAACATTAAGAGAATCAATGGAAGGACAAGATGCGGTTTATGCCAATCTGTCCGGCGACGATCTGGAGGACCAAGCGAAAGCCATCGTAGATGCAATGGAATCGACGGGCGTGAAACGCTTGATTTTTATCAGCTCGCTCGGTATTTATGATGAAGTCCCGGGAGATTTCGGCAAGTGGAATAACCGCACAATCGGTGAATATTTGGGACCATATCGCAAATCAGTCGATGTTATCGAGGCCTCGAATCTCGACTACACCGTACTCAGACCTGCATGGCTGACCGATTATGACGAGATTGAATATGAGGTTACGGAGAAGGGCGAGCCGTTCAAAGGCACGGAAGTATCGCGCAAGAGCGTCGCGGCCCTAGTTGTCAAATTAATTGAATCTTCGGATCTCCATGTTCGCGGAAATTTAGGGGTCAACAAGCCGAATACCGATGGTGAAAAGCCAGCCTTCTATTAAGCAGTTCCCGCTTAGTTTATAAAGAAGATCATAGTAAAATGAGGGTGTCTCAAAAGATATTAGATCTTGCGAGATGCCCTTTTTGCTGTCTGAAGACGTCCATGAGCGAATCGTTCCACCTGTACGGTTACCCTGACCCCAAGAGTCAGGAATGGTTCTGAGCAAGATAGCGCTACTTTTTAAACGCAAAGAAACCAATCTTTGGTAAAATAGAGATGTGATTCACCTTTTACGATAGCAGCAGCAGGGAGGACGGGGAAAATGAATAACAACAGCTTTCATACATCCAACAAGCACGCCAGTGTGATTCTGAACAGCTACCTGAGATGGACAGGAAAGTCGCTTCTTGATCATTCAGTTGAATCAGGTACAGAATCAGAAGTACTGTTCCGGGCTCCACTCGTCATACTGTCCCATGGAACAGAGCCGGACCCGATTTTGAACTATGGTAATCAGATGGCGCTTGAATTGTGGGAAGTAAACAGGGAGACCTTCACCCAAACGCCCTCGAGGCTAACGGCAGAACCGATGGAGCGCGAGGAACGCGCGGCCTTCCTGAAAGCTGTCAGTGAATATGGATATGTCGATAATTATACAGGTATTCGTATTTCCAGCACCGGCAGAAGATTCTATATCATGCAGGCGACGGTATGGAATCTTACAGACGATAACGATGTATTTCATGGACAAGCTGCTGCTTTTCGTCAATTTCGTTACATAGAATGAAAGAAGCATATGACGATATGGCCACAATAGCTGTGACTTGAAGAAGGAGGAATAAGCTTTTCCTTCATTGACTATAGAATTTTAATGTTAGTAAGTGATGATGTTCTGAGAATTCAGGGGATACCAGGGTTACCGCATCAATTTTCAATATGTTTGTCGTCCATAAATAATATTCAGAAATGAGGAACCGTTATGGAGGAGCAAGATGGTCGTGTATCAAATGATACCACCGTGGAATCTATCAAAAGTTTAACAGATAAAGATGCGAAGACTTTCTTGAACCTTATATACGCAGTTTTGAAAGATAACACGAGTCCTAAAGAACAATTGATTTCAAATGTATTGTCCATTTATGAGAAGCAAATACCGAGAGTGGTTAAAGCAAGACAGAATCGTAATGATGGATCAAGCTGATAGATATAAAAGCCGTATAAGTTACACCTAAAGAAGAGGCTGGACTCTCTCACAAGGCGTTCAAAACCGGTAGTCGTGAGACGCACGATCTACGGAACGGATTTTACTGTCGCAGCAACTTTTCTAAGATCTATGTGTTACTATTGTAGTATTGAACTTTACATTAAGTGGGTGATCATTACTTGAAGATTAAGAAATGGAAAAATGCAATTGCCGTTATACTTATGATATCCGTACTTTTACCGCTGGGAGCACAAAAATCGGATGCGGCTTCGAAGTACGTTGAACTGGAGTTGCAATGGGAAGACGGCCGAATCTCTCATATTGAGACGCTGCTTAAGGACGGGGTTACTTACGCAAGTTTTTTCTCACTCGGCAGTGCGGCAGGTCTGCTGTGGAAGATGGAAGGTGACGATGTGGCCGTTCTGACAAGGGATCAGAAACGCATTGTTGTACACATGGGCAGCAAAATTGCTGAAGTTGATGGTCGAAAAGTGGATATGGGCAGAGAGCCTGTGTGGTATATCAGTCACCTTTATGTGCCGATTCAATTTCTCGCATCTGCTCTGGATGGGGAAGTGGCTGATCGTGACACAAAGACGGGGAAGGTAACCGTGACTGGACTCCACAATTATACGGATACTTTCTATGGCAGCATGATGGGATACAGCTATGTGATTCGTGCAGCAAGAGGGGATCTTGAGATTACTAATGCTGTTACGGGACAAAAGAATTCGATTCCGCTAGGCATCAAGGACATTAATGTGAATACTCACGATCTCAGCTTACAATTCAAGCGGACTCCCGAAAATTTACTTATTGTAATCATTGAGTATTCTAATCGAAAGACTGGAGAATATGATCTGTATGCATTAGTATTTAAGAATAAAGGGCTAATTCGCAAATCTGTTGCTCACGGGTTAATGGAGCAGCATGAATGGTTGAAGTCGGACGGCACCATTCAACTCATTGATGATCACAATATACGTATGATTGACGATGGAAGCGGCAATGTACTTGAAGTGATTGCTCGGTAACGTTGGACAACAAGAACATAAAGACTCTAAAAGTCGCTTAATATGCGACTTTTTTTTGAGGCTCCATAAAAAGAAGAGGGCTATGGGAACAAGGTGTTCAAGTCCCAAATCCATAAAAAAACTTGGCGCTTCAGCCTTCTAATCTTTTTATTTACGCATGTAATGGGTAATAAGATGATGTTGGCTCTGATGGGAGGGATACGCGCATTACCACGTATGAGGGAGATGAATCAATAGCTCCTTCGAGTGCATTCTGTATTTTTCACCAAGTTGTCAGAAAGAGTTGACCCTTTCTTGAACGTTTAGGGACGAAGACGTGTCAGTGATTGATTTGCTAAGAGACAAAGATATAATAATTTTAACTATTAGGTTTCATCTAGTCATTTAAATGCATGTAGTACCAGGTTTATACAGGCTCGCAAGATCTCGCTTCAGTCGGGCAAACGGTAGTCAAACGAAGCAACCAACGTTTTGCCCAACACAGTGCTGTCATTTACGTTACTTTGTGAAAAAATTCTCTTTTTATATAACAGAGATCGAGGAACGATTCATAAAAACGCAGCTTGCAGCGATGTCGCCTAAAGCCTATCCAAACCTGATATTGAATGCAGCCCAACGGGTGGCAGGCCTAATCCAAAGTTTAATTTATCACAATAATGGAACAGAGTTTAAAAGGAGGCAGTATAAAATGGCAATTGATACGGTAATGTGGAGCAGGCTGGTGACAGGTATGACACTCGCATTCCACGTTATTTTTGCGACACTTGGTGTCGGTATACCCTTAATGATCGCTATTGCAGAGTTCATCGGGATTCGCAAGAAAGATCCCCATTATACACTGATGGCGAAGAGGTGGGCACGAGGTTTTGTCATTTCTGTCGCGGTTGGTGTCGTGACCGGCACCGTGATCTCCCTGCAGCTGGCCCTGGTGTGGCCGAATTTTATGAAGCTGGCTGGGAATGTCATTGCACTGCCATTATTCATGGAAGTGTTTGCGTTCTTTTTTGAGGCCATCTTCCTGGGCATTTATTTGTATACGTGGGATCGATTCAAAAATCCGTATATCCACTGGCTGCTGACCATTCCGATTGTGATCGGGGCAGGCATGTCGGCTGTCTTCATAACAACGGTGAACGGATTCATGAACCAGCCTGGAGGCTTTGTGATGGAAGCAGGCCAATTCACGGCGGTTGACCCGGTGCAAGCGATGCTGAATACGGCAACGTTCTCCAAGGTGTTCCATGTATTAAGCTCGGCTTATTTGACAGGAGCAGCCCTGTTAGCCGGTATCGCAGCCTTTGCGATGCTGAGAAAAGGGGTATCCGCCTACCACAAAAAAGCCTTGAACCTCATGATGGCCGTTGTTTTACTGTTCGGGGTGCTGAACACGTTAGCCGGGGATGTGTCCGCCAAGTTTTTGGCTGAGCATCAGCCGGAGAAGCTTGCTGCGGCAGAGTGGCATTTTGAGACGGAAAGCGGCGCGGATTTGATTCTAATGGGATGGCTGAATGCAGAGCATGAAATTCTAGGGGCTCTTCACCTGCCGAAACTGCTCAGCTTCCTGGCCTTTGGAGACTTTAATGCAGAGGTAACGGGGCTGGAGGAATTTCCCCAGGACGAATGGCCGCCGCTTCTCGTTCATTACCTGTTTGATTTGATGGCCGGAATCGGATTTGCTCTGCTCGCTATTGCGGTGCTATATTTCCTGTTTGTGTTCTGGAAAAAACGCAATGAGCTTAACAAGTGGATGCTTCGCATTATCGCACTGGGCGCACCGCTTGCTTTCCTGGCTGTTGAGCTGGGCTGGTTCTATGCGGAAATTGGGCGACAGCCGTGGATTATCCGCGGGATTATGCGGGTGGAGGAAGCTGCTACGTCTTCACCGAATATAAGAATTTTATTCTTCGTTTTCTTGCTCCTGTACATCGTACTGGGCATCATGTGTGTAATCGTGTTAAGACGCTTGTTCAACAATAATCCGGCGGAAGTCGAGATGGAGAAATGGCTGAAGGAAAAGCCTGATCCATCTACGGAGAAGGGTGGTCCTGCATCATGAGTTACGAATTGATTGGCATCTCGGTGCTGTGGCTGTTCTTGTACGGCTATCTAATTATAGCCTCTATTGATTTCGGGGCGGGCTTCTTCGCTTTCTATGCACGCTTGACGAAGCAGGATCATCTGATTAATCGTTTGATCTCCCGTTATTTATCACCCGTTTGGGAGATCACGAATGTATTTTTTGTCTTTTTCTACATTGGTATCGTCGGATTTTTTCCGGACACGGCCTTTTATTATGGCTCCGCGCTGCTTGTTCCGGCCAGCATAGCCGTAATACTGCTTGCGATTCGCGGTTCGTTTTATGCTTTTGAAAATTACGGCTCCAAGAAAAACATTGTGTATCTGTTCTTATACGGAGCAACAGGTTTGCTTATTCCCGCTTCATTATCAGTGGCGCTAACGTTGTCTGAAGGCGGCTTTATCGTGAAGCAGGGGGAGACGGTTTCTCTGGATTACTGGGAGCTGTTTACCAATCCGTTATCGTGGAGCATTGTGGGACTCGCAATAGTGTCCGTGTTGTTCATTAGCGGCACATTTTTGACATTTTACGCTTCTCGGGCAGAGGATCATTCTGCGCTGAAGCTGATGCGGAATTATGCCCTGTTCTGGAGCACACCGACCATTATTCTCGCACTGACAGCATTTATTTATTTGGGTCAGCACAATGAGCGTCATTTTCAAAATATGATGGATTTATGGTGGCTGCTCGCGCTTTCCGTTGCTTTCTTCATGATTACGATGTGGCTGTTATACAACGGACGACGTTATGGTTTAGCTTTTATATGCGTCATGCTGCAATTTTTCTGTGCCTTTTTCGCTTACGGGATTGGGCAATACCCTTATATTCTTGATCCGTACATCACGATTCAGAGCAGCGCAACTTCACCGGCCATGGGCTTCGCACTGGTTGTTGTGTTTGTCGGTGGACTGCTCCTGTTGATCCCATCCCTTATTCTGGTGTTCCGACTATTCCTGTTTGATGCGGATTATGTAAAAGGGAAAAAATAAAGAGAATTGATCCATTACGGCTTGTAACAGGTTTCTATACAGGCCTATATATATAAGGAGGAGAGATCTGTGAAGAGGAGATCCAGTCTGATTTCTCAGCAAATGTCTTCACAACGGAAAAGTATGACCCTCCTCGCGGTCATTTCGCTCGCGCTTGGTGTTGCTATTGTGAGTCAGGCTGGACTGCTTGCTGAAGCAGTCCAGCGGGTTTTTGTAGAGAGTGCTTCCTTTTCATCGGTTGCCGTGCTGCTCGGCCTGCTTCTGGCTGTTATGGTTATACGCACATTGTTGTCGTATGGAAACGGTAAAGTTGGCTTGCGTATGGCTGCCACTGCGAAGACGAATATGCGAGCAGCTGTGCTGCAAAACTTGACCCATGCCTCCATGCCTTCAACCCTTCTTGGACAGACGGGAGGGAAGGTCAGTATTGCTCTGGATGCTGTGGATGAGGCTGACAGTTATTTCAGTCAGTACATGCCGCGTATGATGGAAGCTGCCATGATCCCGCTACTGATTCTGGTCGTTACATTTACCCAACATGCCAACACAGGTTTCATTATGCTGTTTACGGCTCCGTTTATCCCGTTGTTCATGATTCTGGTGGGGCTGAAAACGAAGAATAAATCCGAAGAAAAATATGCGCAGCTGGCCGAGTTTTCAGGTACGTTTCTGGATTCTCTGCAAGGGCTGGTGACGTTGAAACTATTTGGACGGGCCCGCCATCAGCAGCAGGAGATTGAACGCAGCAGTCTGGGCTACCGTGATGCCACGATGGGCATTTTGAAGATTGCGTTTACGAATACCTTCATGCTGGAATCGATCGTGATGCTAAGTATCGGTATTGTCGCGCTCGAACTGGCTATCCAGCTGCTCGTTTTCAAATCGATGACGTTCCATACTGCATTTCTCGTTCTGCTGCTCGTTCCCGAGTTTTACAGTCTGTTAAAGAACACGGGAACGGCCTTTCACAGCGGACGAACCAGTATGGGAGCGGTTCGCAAGGTGGAGCAGATGCTGGAGGAAACGGCAGGGGAGAGCTGGAACGCGAATGGCAATGAAGGAGAAGGTACATCCGAAGGAATCGACAAGATCATTGCTCATTTCGACCCAATTCACATGCCGCCATCGTTGGAACTGGACCATCTCCGGTTTCGATATGCTCCCGATTCTTTCGAGCTGGAGACTGGACGGATCACGCTGGGTCCGGGAGAACACATTGCCATTGTTGGCAAGAGCGGTTCCGGCAAAACGACTTTGCTCCATCTCATTGCAGGTTTGCTGAAACCAGCCTCGGGAACCGTACTGGTGAATGGAAGCCCACTCTCACAATACGATGAGAGCGCATGGTTCGAGCATGTTAGCTACATTACACAGCATCCGTATATTTTTGCAGGCACATTGGCTGAAAATATTGCAATTGGGGCTGGTGGAAACATCACCAGGGCTGAAATTGAGCGAGCGGCAGAGGAAGCCGGACTTGCCGCGCTTACCGCCCAATTGGAGCATGGATTTGATACCTTTGTGGGTGAAGGAGGCAGGGGGCTGTCCGGCGGGGAGAAGCAGCGGCTTGCTCTGGCACGCGCTTTTTTGAAGCGGCCTGCCATCATATTGTTTGATGAACCTACAGTTGGGCTGGATTTGCACACCGAGCGGGTACTGCAGCGCTCCATTGCCAAGCTGGCCAAGTCGGCTACGATGATAACGGTGGCTCACCGATTATATACGATCCAACAAGCCGACAAAATTTTGTATATGGACCGTGGAGTGCTGGTGGACGCCGGACGGCATGATGAGCTTCTGGAGCGTCTGCCCCAGTATGCCGAGATGGTGGATGTAGAGCGGAAAAGGGGGGATGACCATGAATGAGCTGGCTGTTCTGTCCAAAGCGATGATGCAGGAGCGCAAGGATATTGTCCTATCGATTTTGGGTGGTTTTATCGCTGGCATAGCCGGTGTGGCACTCTTTTCCGCGAGCGGTTATTTGATTTCGCAAACGGTATTTGCGCCACCGCTCTATACATTGATTGTGCTCACCTCGCTGGTCAAAATGCTGGGTCTGCTTCGGGCGGCGAGCCGTTATGGAGAACGCTTGTATTCTCACCGGGCGACGTTCTCCATGCTCAGCCGTTTGCGCACATCCTTTTTTGCCAAGTTAATTCCTTTAACGCCCGGTATACTGAACAAAAATCGAAGCGGGGATTTGCTTGCGCGGATCGTTGGGGATGTGGAAAGCCTGCAAAATTATTTTTTGCGTGTTGCTTATCCTCCGATCATGGTAGTCATGGTGTTTTTGGCTACAGTGTTGTTTACTTCTGCCTTTTCACTCTGGATTGCCCTTCTGTTTGTGCTGGGCATGCTGGTAACGGCATTCGTTGTACCGGGAATTGTTTTGCTCGGGCAGCGGAGAATCCATGGACGCGTTCGCGAGCAGCGGGCGCAGCTTTCCACGGAAGTTACCGAAGTGTTGTATGGATTCCGGGATTTAAAAGTGTACGGGCAATTGGCACAGCGGGAGCAGCAGCTTCAGCAGGCTTCCTCAACACTGGCGGCCGAGCAGCAGCGAGCAGCCGGGCACTTGCTGCGCGGGCAATCGATGCATGCTTTGGTTACGTTTCTCATTTCCTGGGGGGTGCTCGCGCTGGGTGCCTATTTAATAATGGACGGGGCGCTCGCCGGGATGTTTCTGGCTATGCTGGTCATGGCCTCGTTAACCGTATTTGAAGAAGCGGCGGCAATGGCGACATTACCCGCGTATAAGGAGGATAGCGAACACGCAGCTAAACGACTGACGGAAACGGTTCAGTCCACCGCCGTGCAATCCTCGCAGCCAGGTGGCACGTTGGCTGTGGATCATGCTGTTTCGATTGAGCTATCCGGTGTTACGTTTCAATATGAAGGTGAATGGAGAGCGGCGCTCAGGGATATGTCGCTGCTCATTACACCCGGATCCAAAACGGCGATTGTCGGGCCGAGCGGTTCAGGAAAATCAACGATTATCGACTTGCTGCTCAAGCTGCGTACACCAATGGATGGTGATATACGATTAAACGGCATTTCGGTGAAAGAACTGGATGAGGCGAGCATATGGCAAGCGGCTAACGTGGTGCTGCAGCAAAGTCATTTCTTCCGGGGAACGATCCGGGACAACCTGCTGTTGAATGGAGAAGAGCACACAGACGAACAATTGTTGGAAGTGCTGGCTAAAGTGCAGCTGCCCGATACATCGTTGACCGATAGGGTGTATGAAAAAGGGGAGAATCTCTCAGACGGGGAGAAGCAGCGGCTGGCTCTGGCACGGGCGATGCTTCGCAAAGGACGGTTATGGCTGCTGGACGAACCCACTTCATCGCTGGATTATGTGACAGAGCAGCGCGTTATGAAGCATCTCTATACACAGGCAGCTCATGATACACTTCTCCTGATATGTCATCGGCTTACCGGATTGGAAGAGATGGACCAGATTGTGGTCATGGACCAAGGCAGGGTAATCGAAACAGGTTCTTATCCGGAGTTGATGGAGCAAAAAGGCTATTTTTATGAGATGAAGCAAATTGAGCGGCAAATGATCGGAGAAGTGGGAGCGTAGACAAGACGACAACTCGCCCATAAGGTGTAGCCTACTGCCCGCACTGTGATGGTCCTCTGTTTGCAGGCAAGGACGTAGCGGTTATTGGCGGAGGAAACTCCGGCATCGAAGCAGCGATTGATCTTGCAGGCATTGTAAGTCATGTGACGGTTCTCGAATACAATACGGAGCTAAAAGCGGACGCCGTTCATCAAGATCGTCTTTACAGTCTGCCTAACGTAACGGTCCTGAAGAACGTTCAGATAAAAGAATTTACTGGAACAGATAAGTTGAACGGTGTTTCTTATATTGCCACCATGGCGCTACCACCTTGCCAGGTGTGTTTACTGCCGGCGATTGCACAAACAGTCCGTACAAACAGATCATCATTTCTATGGGATCGGCGCAAATGCTGCTTTAGGCGCATTTGATTATCTTATCCGCAATTAATACAATATCTAATGTTTAAGCGGTCGCCTAACTACCAATCAGGTAGTTAGGCGACTTTTATTATTTTGATAGGAATCAATCCCAGCACCATGTTCACGTATAATCTTTAGTAGATAATGAAGGTATATTTAGGAAATTAGTGTATAAAGAGTCATTATTTCCTACGAAGCAAGTGCAGTATTGATTGACCTTGAGGGAGGCAATCCCCGAGGTTTTTTATTCATATGGACGTTCGCCTTGTCAACGAGTAAGAAACTGAATACCTTATGACATATAACCATAAAAGGAGGAAAACACATGAGTGAAGTTCTAAGACACGGATACCATCATTGTCATCAGGGTCACGGTTCAGTTGGGGCAATATTGGTTCTTTTTATCTTGTTGGTGATAATTACTAGTTCTTTCTGTGCTTGGGTATAATTCTCTCGCCCAAGGCTGTTATGCCCGTTTCTTTAATGGCATAAGTGTCATGCATGATTGCCTTCATGGCTTAATTCCTATTCTGAACTGTTGCCTAAGTGTGATAAAGTCCCCAAGACTTTAACTTTCATATCCATTCAAAAGGCCATGAAGCCCATGCCTACATGGCCTTTCTTCCGAATTTACCATATGCAACACCGATATTCACCTATCACTTCGCTCATGAATCATTCCACCTACCTTATCGTATGATGGTTACATAGAAAGGTAAGGGTGTACAAAAAAAGTTGAATGTGGAAGGGGGGAGCAGCATTTAGTACTTATCAACTACAGCCCCCAATGTAATCCCTCTCACATAAGGTTTTCCACTGAGTACCTGAAACTCTTCTGCTGTCCCTGTAACAACCACGCCCAAAATACGAACATCACTCGCATCCGGTTTAGATTTATCTTTCTTTAAATAATTGTAGATTCGCTTGAAATCATAATGGTAGTTTCCTTTCAGCTGAACTCCCCGTTCCAAAGCATCAAGAAACGGCTGTTCCGTTGCTTCAATTGCAGGTTCGGTTGGGGAGATGCCAAATCCGTGAGCCCATGACTCTGAATGAGGAATTGCGTAGCTCTTATTCCCGTTTCCATCGATATAGGGTTCATAAATTTTTTTGTTATCGTAGGTGTCCACCCAATACCAAGTCTGGGTTAGTCCTGAAGGAGTCAGCTGTTTCACCTCACTTAATGAATAGCTTTTGTCAAAAGAAATGGCCATTTCAACCAGCTTTGCTGGATCCATTTCCTGAAGCAGGGGGAGATCATTAAGGATTTTGTCGTTATAATCTACTCCGGGAATATAAAACAGCATTTCTCGTTGCCCGTTCAGACCATTGTAACTGCGTGAATACTCATAACTGTTTTTTTGCATGTGAGCATCGGGTATTGAAATGCTTTGCTTGGTACTTCCAGACAAGGAAGCGAAACTGCTTTTTGTTATACCATTTTTGTTTTTAACGCAAGCGATAAATCCCTACAATATTTTAGGTTTTTTTAATATTTTCCCACTTTTTTCTTAAGCAATCTTTTCTATTCTTAATGCATTGGGAAACGTAACAAGCCAGGATGGAGGTCTGAACTTAACTGAGAAAGGATGGATCGGTCAATCATGAAAAAATGGCTCCGTAAGGATGCTTCGGCGGCCATGTTGTTTCTCGTGCCAAGCGGTATCGGATTTGCACTCTTTTATCTTATTCCATTTGTCATGGGCGTGTACTATTCCTTTATGAGCCAATCGGTGGACGGTCATTTTGTGGGGCTCGATAATTACGTGGAACTGCTTGGAAGTGGTTCCTTCCGCAAGGCGGCATCCAACACGTTTTACTTCAGCGCGGTCAGTGTTCCGCTTATGGTCATGCTGTCCCTGGGATTAGCGATGCTATTGAATAAAAATATATATATTCAAAAATGGCTTCGGACAGCTTATGTCATGCCGCTTGTTGTGCCCGTCGCCTCCATCATCATGATTTGGCAGCTGCTATTTGATTGGAACGGCTCCTTGAACGCCTGGCTGAACAGCTATGGATATGAACGGGTGGATTGGATGAAGATGGAATCGGCACGTGGGGTCGTAATCATTGTGTATCTATGGAAGAACATCGGTTACAACGTCATTTTATTCCTGGCGGGGCTGCAGCAAATTCCGAAGGATTACTATGAAACGGCCCGGATTGAAGGGGCTGGTCGTTTACGACAATTCCGAAGCGTGACGCTGGTCTATCTGACTTCCACCATGTTTTTTGTTGTAATTATGTCCATTATCAACTCATTCAAAGTGTTTCGGGAAACGTATCTGATCGCAGGTGATTATCCTCATGACAGCATTTACATGATGCAGCATTATATGAACAATATGTTTGCATCACTCGACATTCAGAAGCTGACCGCAGCGGCATCCTTGATGTTTGTCTGTATTATGCTGATCGTCCTGGTGCTTTTTGCGATTGAACGACGGCATCGACAGTACATGGAATAGGAGGTGGAGCGAAGTCTGTGCGAGTAGTCTACATATTGAAAAAAAGTGCTTTAACGTTTCTCATGGGCGTTATTGCTGTGATCTTAATATCACCTCTTGTGATTACATTCACAAATTCATTGATGACAGAACTGGAAATTGAGATCAATTATGGCCTCATCGGGCAAATGAATGAAGCGACTCCAGGTAGAGACGACTCCTTTGCAAACCTGAAACTGATTCCGGACAAGGTGTCTTTAGCACAATATGGGAAGGTGTTCATCGACAATCCGAAATATTTGAGCATGTTTTGGAATTCCGTGTTCATGGTGGTGCCAATCATTGCGGGCCAGACCCTCGTAGCAGCCCTAGCTGCCTATGCATTCTCCAAGCTGAAATTCCGCGGCCGGGATCCTATGTTTCTTGTATATGTCATGACGATGCTCATGCCATTCCAAGTAACGCTGGTACCCAACTATATTATGGTCGATAAGCTTGGCATGCTGAATACCACAGGCGCCATCATCTATCCTGGCATTTTCGCAGCATTTGGCGTGTTTATGCTCAGACAGTTCATGCTGGATATTCCCTATGCCTACATTGAAGCTGCCAAAATGGATGGCGCCGGGCACTTGCGGATATTTATGACAATGATCGTTCCGATGATTAAGCCAGGACTGGCCGCTCTCGTGATTTTGCTGTTCGTTGACTATTGGAACATGGTGGAACAGCCGCTTGTTTTTCTGGACGACCCATTCAAGCAGCCGCTGTCCGTTTTTTTATCCAGTATCCATGATAGCGAGCGGGGGATTGCCTTTGCTGCATCCTTCCTCTATATGGCCCCGATGGTGATGTTATTTCTGTATGTGGAGTCGTATTTTATTGAGGGCATTCAATTGTCAGGAGTTAAGGGTTAACTTTTCAGGGCGGTTTTTAGGAGGAGAAGAAAAGGATATGGAGTTAGGAAAAGGGGTTGCTGACCTAAGACGAAAGCGAATCATTCAAGTCGTGTTCATGGGTTTTATGGGATTGCTGCTGTTCTTCACGTTATTCAGTAACACGCTGCAATCACTCACCTTGCCGAAGGTGACTACGGAACAGCCGAAAATGGGAGGCATCGAGTTAGCAATCGAAGGAAGCGGAATCCTTCAGTCGATTGCTGATACTAAACTATCCAGTTCAACGGACTGGAAGGTTCAGCAGATTCTCGTGAAAGAAGGGGAACGTGTTAAGAAGGGGCAGAAGCTCATCACCTATGATAGTCAATCGGCAAGACAAGAAATAGAACTTGAAGTAACGAATCTGGAAAAGCAGAGAATCGAGCATCAGAATCTTCAGGACCAGTTTATTCAGTCGTCCATCGATGAAGATGAACTTAAGCAGCGCAGCGCAAAACGTGAAATTGAAAAAGGTAAACTTGATATGGTTGCGCAGGAACGCAAGATCAACCAGATGAGAGAACGTCTGTCAAAAGATCAAGTACTGACGGCTCCGTTCAACGGGATTGTAACCAAGCTGAATGCAGTAGAAGGACTGTCATCTGCGGGCGAGCCGGATGTCATTATCTCGAACAGCAGCCAAGGCTACCGATTTGAAGTGGGTGCGGATGCCAAGCGCTTGTCCAGCATAGGGGTATCCATCGGAGAGCGGATTGAGGTTGAGGTAGATACAGATAACAAGCAGCGAAGCAGTGTCATGGACGGTGTCATTGAAGAAATAACCAATGCGGAGCCGCTTATAGAGGGGGGATCGGATGAAGGAGCGGTGACGACAACCGTCCCTCAAAAGATCATTCGCATTAAGATCATAGATGCCAAGCTGAAGGGAGGTGAGCAGGCTCGAATCAAAATCGAGAAAAGCTCACGCGAAAAAGGGCTGCTTGTTTCAAGCGGCGCTGTTCATCAGGATCGGGAAGGGAAGTATGTTTTTGTGGTTGAAGAGCAGCCAGGTGCACTCGGTAATGTATTTGTTGCCCGTAAAGTGAACATTGAATTCAGTGAAAAGAATGACAAAGAAACGATGATCCAATCCGATCGCATCTATGAAGAGGATAAGATCATTCTGAAAAGCAGTGAGCCTCTGCAAGATGGAAACCGTATTCGATTGGAATAGTGAGGAGTTCAATAAGAGAAGACCAGGAGGAATTTGTATCATGAAAAAATGGCTATCGATCATTTCAATGGGTGTTATTATCGCGAGTTTAACCGCATGCGGCTCTGGAGAAAGCGGGAAGGCGGATCAGTCCACAACGAAAGAGGGAAAAACGGTGCTCACCCTGTCGCTGTTAGAGTCGAGTCCGTTCTATAAGACGCTGGAAAAAAAGTTTGAAGAGAAACATCCGGATATTGATCTGCAGATCCATGAATCTAAAGACTATGAGAAGTATCGAAACACAACGAATACAGCCATGTTATCGGGAAAAGGCATGGATATCATTGAAGCTGACGTCCTGCCTCTTAATGAATATGTGAGCAAAGGTTTTCTTCTCGATATGAATGATTTACTGGAGCAAGAACAGACGTTGAACAAAGACGATTTACAAACCACTATTTTGGACGGTTTGAAGGTGAATGAGGGGGTTTACGTGATCCCTTCGGGCTATTCCTTCAGTGTGTTTGTAGGTGACGGGGACATGCTGGGCAGCGCCAATGTGAAGTTCGATGATCAGACCTGGAACTTGAAGGAGTTCGAGCAAGTTTCGAAGGAAGTTATCCAAAAGAATCGTGGTGCCGATGAACTTTATGCGTTGGCAGACTATCCGCCGGAATACCTTTTTCAGGAGATGTTATTTACGAACTACACTGCGTTTGTTGAGGCTTCCGCCAAAAAGGCAAAGTTCGACTCGCCCGAATTTGTGGATCTGCTCCAGCAAGCTAAGAAAATGTCTGACGATAAAATCATCACATCAGAAGTGGCAAAGGCGGGCAATCAATTGTTCTACTCCAGCCGGATCGGATCACCAACTGATTTTATCGAAGGCCCTTATACGATTTTTGATAATCCCAAGCTATTGCAAATACCGCAAGCGGGAGAAGTCGGAGATCGTACAGGCGCGAGAGTTGTTCCTTTGTCTCAGTTCGTAATCAATGCCAAAACGCCGGTAAGAGATGAAGCCTGGAAGTTCATCACTTTCTTATTGTCTGAAGAAGCACAATCGATACAAGAAAGAACAGGGTTCTCGATGCTTAAATCCGTGAATGAAAAGATGATCAATGACCTTCAGGAAAAAGTGAAAAGCGGCGATTATACGCTTTCGAATGGGGAGCAGGCAAAAGTATCTGATGAACAATTTACCGTGTTTAAACAAATTGTTGAATCCGCCGATCAATACGTGGAACTGGATGCTAAAGTGTTAAACATTGCCCGTGAAGAGTCCTATGCGTTCTTCAGCGGACAGAAGACTGCGGAAGAAGTGGCTAAGCTGATCCAGAACCGGGTAACCACCTATTTAAACGAATAGGAAGATGACAGGAAGCAGCCCACATACGTGCGCTGCTTCCTATTTCACAGAAGAGGGAAAGCGAAATATAGATTTTTTTATCGGGAGGTACATTTATGCACAGGCCAAAAAAATACATGGCAGTAGTGCTATGCGCTGCGGTGTTGAGTCAATCTTTTGCCTTTGACACATACGGGGCATACGCAGCTGATTCGTCCCTTTCCAAATCTGCTGCAGCCGCGTCGATGTTCACACTGGATCAACTCGGCTCGGTCGCATTGAAGCAGAGCGTCAGTGTGAAGCTGACGGATATGAATATTTTTGCACAACCTGACGGGAATATCCTCACGTACACGCTTCGTTACAACAATAACAGTGGCAGCAGAGTAGATCTTATCGATTATTTTTCCAAGGTTTCCACGCCAAGTGGCGCCATCGTAAAAGGAAAAGTTGTGACGAGTGATGCTGGTAAAAGAACGGTGCCTGCGAACAGCAGTCACTCCGTGACGTACTATGTGAACATTGGACGATCGGCACAGGTAAACGGAATGAAGGTTTCCATATTCGGATGGGATTTTAGCAGCGCCACTTATGAGAAGAAGCTGGGAGGTTTCACGATTCCGGCCCAGTACGCATCTGTAGTTCCTGTAGGCAAGAGCAAGAAGATGAAGATGAATAATCTTTCAGTTACGGCCAAGGCAGATACGGTACAGAGGTATACAATCCATGGAAAAGTATATATAAAACTGGGGATGAAGCTCTCCAATGGAGGAACCGAGGTGCTTAGCGATCCCGGATATAAAGCATATCTAAAATCGGCCGGCGGCTCGATATTTGAACTCTTGCCCGAATCGGGTAGCACTGGCTACAAGCTCCAGCCTCAGGAGAGCAGAACCATCTACTGTTGGGCGGAGATTCCTTCCACGATGAAGACGAATGGTATGACATTGCAGCTGGCGCAGGAAGACGAAGCATTGAAAATACATCTTCCGGTGCAATCGTTTAAACTTCCTGCGGCAGCTTCGGATATCGCCGTGGCTAAAGGCAACAGCGCAAAACTTATGATGAAGCAGCAGCCTGTTACGGTCAAGGCAGAAAAAATGCAGCGTATGAAACATAATGGGAAAGTGTATTTGAGAGTCGGGGTCAATGTTGCAAACGGAGGTAAGAAGGTGCTAAGTGACCCTGGATATAAAGTACAACTCAAGTCGGCCGGCGGCTCGGTATTCGACCTTGTGCCTGAGGACGAAACAGGAGGCAGTTTCAAGATCCAGCCAGGGCAGAAGCGAACGATTTATTATCTGGCAGAGGTTCCGTCCACACTCAAAACCGATAATATGACGATGCAATTCATGCAGGAAGATGAAGCTTTAAAAATGACGCTGCCAGTAAAAACCTTCAAGCTGCCTTCCGTTACGGCTGATGTACCTGCGGCGGATTATGCAATCAAAAAAATATCCGTTCATCATCTTATGATTGAAACACAGTTGAAAAGTGCTTCCGTATATGCTGAGAACGATACCGGGAAATGGAGCCTGCAATTCCGAGTTAAAAATCTTGGTGAAAAATCATTGAAGCTGCCGGCTTATGAGCTTTCGATCCTCACCCATGAAGGCTACAGCATCCCGGTGAATGCGAAGGTACTCGCCAATGTTACGCTGAAGCCGTTAGAAGAGAAGCTGATGGATCTCCGTGCAGATGTACCATTGCACATGCAACAGAATATGCTGCAGCTGCAATTAACGGAGCCTGCGGTGGAGGGGAAGATCAGCTTCCCGGCTGCCCACTATAAAATTCCTTATGCTCAGGAAGGTAAAAGCCATCTGGGCACAGAAAACGTCATCGAGAACGACCATGGGACATTCGGCGTAAAGCTGAGCTCATATCAGCGGCTGCCATGGGGAGATGGGGATCAAATTGCAGCCCGTATCAGCATTCGTAACACCAAAGCGTTAACCGTACACCTGCCTGAACTCAAAGCCCAAGTTAAGGCAGATATGCGAGACCTCAGCAGTACAGCTCAAATCGTGATTCCGAATGATCAGACGACTCTGGCGCCTAATGAAACCGTAGAGATGTATGTACTTGCCAACGTACCGTATTCCTACAATTTCAATCAATTACGAATTGAGCTGCAGGAAGTTTCAGGAGAGGACGTCACGAGGTTTCTGTCGCTAAATACCCGGGCGGTCAACAATGTGGTGAACCAGGTTACTGCTGGCGAATCCTATCGTATCGATACTCCTGGCAAGAAAGCGGAGGTCCGTGAACGAATGAGTACCGTTTACCAGGACAGCAGCTCCAATTTGATCTACACGGAACTGGAGATGACCAGTCAGGAAACACGTCAATCCAAGCAGGCGCAGCTGGTGGCTTACTACAAAACACCGGACAACGAGTATTTTGAGGCAGAGGTCAATCAATCGTCCGTCAAGACAGGCCCGAACGGAAAAAATTTGGTTACCGTTTGGAGCAAGCTTCCGCTGAATGTGAATACTTCACAGCTTGTATTGTATATCGGCGAAGGTGTAGCAGGCGAAAAGTTGACAGATCAGCGGGAAGAATCAACGGAAGTTATTGGATCGATCAATACGGTGGGATTAGCACTTAGCCCTAGAGCTTTCCAACCAGCAACGAATCTAGGAAATGTGGAATTGTTTCCTTATAAACTCTCCATTACGAGAGGAGAAGCTAGACTTAGTGAAGGGAAAGACATGCTCCATACCGCTATTCATTATAACCTCTCAAGGAATGGCGATTACGAGACAGGTGAATATGAACATAAACTCATTATGGAGATGATTGACCCGACCGGACAATCCACGGAGAAGACGTTAACACTCGGCACCGATTTGACCATCGGCAGCAATAAATCATACACCATTACAGTGAATAACAACTTCAGCAAAAACGTAAGTGGTGGGGGAGTTCGCATCAATCTGTATGATGAGTTCCAAGGGCGGAGAATGCTGCTTGGAAGCCAGTCGTTTCCGATTATTTATGAAGAGAATCAGGCGAACAAGTCGGATAGCGATTAAATACGATCTAGACATAACTCTTTAAGAATTCTAAAAGGATTATTGAGATATTCCAACTAGACTGGTATAGTCGGGAGGTGCTTACAAGCGGTTGGATTGAATTACTGAATCCTCCTGCCTGTAGTCTCAAGTTTCAATAATGTTGCAAAGTGAACGAAGAGGATGGATACCATGAAGCGGATTACAATTCTCATTGCGGACGATGAGGCAGAAATTGCGGACCTGATTGAGCTGCACTTAAAAAAGGAAGGCTATGATGTCCTTAAAGCGGCGGACGGGCAGGAGGCGGTACAAGCAGCTCAGACGCATTCCGTCGATCTGGCGATACTGGATATTATGATGCCCAAGCTGGATGGTTATGAAGTCATCCGGCAAATTCGGGAACAACATCACATGCCGATCATTTTTTTGAGCGCCAAAACGTCCGATCTTGATAAAATTGCTGGGCTGGTGAGAGGCGCAGACGATTATATGACCAAGCCCTTCAACCCGATGGAGCTGATCGCGCGCGTGAATGCCCACCTTCGCCGTTATATGCAAATGAGTCAACCGACGACTTCCGGCAAACCCGCGCTGGAAGCGGGAGGGGTGATCATTTACCCCGATCAGCGGATTGTGACCCTGTACGGCGAAACGATCGAGCTGACGCCCAAAGAATTTGACATATTGCACTTACTGGCCAGTTACCCAAAAAAGGTGTTTAGTACCGAAAATATATTCCAGCACGTATGGGGCGAGGCCTACTTTGAAACAAGCAATACGGTTATGGTGCATATTCGGACATTGCGGAAAAAGCTGCATGAAGATACAAACAAAAACAAGCTGATCAAAACGGTTTGGGGGGTAGGCTATACGTTCAATGGCTAACTTGATACGAAGCTTCCGCTCCAAAATGATTGTGCTCTTCGGCTTAAGCATGCTTATATCCGGCATCATCATGTTCGCATTATACAAAATTCTGCAATACTATTACCGAACTCAGGTCAAATTCGAGGATCCGCTGGCTTATGTCCGCTTGTTCATAAGAACGGTCGGGGACATTAATTTTTTTCTGATATTTTTTATCCCGTTGGCGGTCTTTTTTTTCTTACTGCTTACGAAGCCTTATGTGGCTTATTTTAATGAAATTTCTGCGGGGATTCGGCATCTCGCCAACGGTGATTTTGACAAGCGGGTTTCGATCGCGTCCCGGGACGAATTCGGGGATATCGCGGCGGATATCAATCTGACCGGTGAGATGCTCAAGCAAGCTGTGGCGAGAGGGGATTTTGCCGAGAGCAGCAAAGATCAGCTGATACTGAATTTGGCCCATGATTTGCGTACGCCCCTCACTTCCGTTATCGGTTATCTGGATTTCATTCTCAGGGACGAGTTATTCGACCCCGGAACAGGTTCGGCATTATACAGGCATTGCTTTCGCGAAGTCGAAGCGCCTGGAGAAGCTGATCGATGAATTGTTCGAAATCACGAGAATGAATTACGGTATGCTGCCGGTCGAAAAAGCACCCATCGATTTAAGCGAGCTGCTGACGCAGTTAAGCGAAGAATTACTTCCGGTTTTTGAGAAAAACAAACTGAAAGCCCGATTGTTTGTTACTCCGCATCTGATCATTTCGGGTGATGGTGACTTGCTGGCACGCGTGTTTGAAAATTTGCTGACCAATGCGATTCGGTACGGCAACGACGGTCAGTTTGTCGATATTCACGCTTTCCTTGAAGCAGAAGTAGCGGTAGTTCAGGTGATTAACTTTGGCGACCGCATCCATCCGAACGAACTGCCGCATCTATTCGACATGTTTTATACTGGCGATAAATCCCGGAATCATCGGGAGGGCAGCACAGGCCTCGGCTTATTTATCTCGAAAAATATCGTGATGCAGCATCATGGAACGATTACGGCCGACAGCAGCTTGATTCGTACAGCTTTTGAAGTACGGCTGCCGCGAGGCATGCAGATACCTGAATAAAAAATGGTAGGGACTGACTATGGAAGGGGGCGCGGAGGGCGATTTGCGGAAATATGTATGGGTATGGATATGGTTCGGTTTATTAGCTGTTATCGGCTTGGCCGCTTATGGCGCAAGCTCCTCGATTGACTTCCAGTCATCCGGGAAATTTGAGATTAACGGTAAAACCGTGAGGCTTCCTGTAATTAACTACAACGGAAACGTCTACGTCCCGCTTCGCCTTGTAGGGGAAGAAATGCATTCCGAAGTTTATTATGATGAGAACAAGGAATTAATCTCGATCAAACAGCACAGCTTAGCATTCGATGAGCAAATAGAGGCACCCGTTCCATCCATTGCTTATGAGCACGAGTATAAGGATGGTAGCGTATGGATGCAGGAGATTCCGCTGCTGCAGGGAAACTCCTGCTGGAATGGATGTCTGGAAATGAACGATCCGGTAGTACAATGGGTGTCTGAAGCCGGGTATCCACCGGTTCGCATGAAGCCTGGATCAAATCTTGTCATCACTTATCCGACTGGATTGGAGCCTGACGGATTGATGATATCTAACGTCCTTGATACGGGCAACGGCACAGAACAGTATATTGAGATGATGGCGGATAATCATCGAGTACAGCTGCCAACGGAACAGGGATTTTATACGATTTTAGTTAATTCGGACTGGGAGAGAGGATTCACCTCGTATGCTTTTGTTATCCATATTACGGACTCCGATGATCTAGGCGATTCATCATGAATCAGAAGCGTTAGCGAATGCGTCGGTGTCACTTTTCAAAATTAAAAGTCTAAAAACCCCATCATGTTTTCATGATGGGGTTATATTCATTGTCAAACTGCCTGACTGGACACTTCAATGCTATTCATGATCTATCCGTTTGTACTAAGCGCCAACAACCGTTTTAGATTATCGTCGATAAATTGATTATCGGCACTGTTGATCCCGCGTCCGGCAAAGTGGCCCCAGATCGACTCGATCGGATGAAGAACAGCATTAGGCATAAGTTTAGCCTCGTATTCGTTATCGTCGGCCGAGCAGAAGAGATCCGTGCTCCCTGGCATGATGCAGGCCAGTGCTTGAATACTTCTGAGCGCCTTATCGAAATCTCCGTTATAGGAGGGGGTTGCGCTAATATCTGCATGTTGTCCTGTCCATAACATGGCCAGGACATTGTGCGGATCCATCTTCATAAAGCTATCTTCCCAGACGCCAGTCATAAAATCCGCCAAGGATTCAAACCCCATCTCACGATAAAGTCCCTCTCTGTAAAATGCCTGCGATACGCCCCATCCTGCATAGACTCGACCAACGGCACGCATGTCGGCAGAAGTCAGCTGATGGAGTTTACTTGAGTCGAAGTGGACTGCAGCCAAGAGCGCGGCTTTCATTCCGTCCAGGACTACATTCGTGTGGGGCCAGGTCTTGGCTAAGCCGGCGAAAGGTGCAATTCGTTCCACCATGTCGGGATAACTTGCCCCCCATTGGAAGGCTTGAATACCTCCCATGGACCATCCCACTACAAGCGCGATCCTTTGAATGCCGAATTTTTCGGTTACCAGCCGATGTTGTAATGTAACGTTGTCATAGATGGTTACCTGCGGAAAATGGGCCCGGTCGAACGGGGGAGGCGTGTTGCTGGGTGACGAGGATAATCCATTGCCCAGCAGATTTGGAACGATGATGAAATATTTGTGCGGATCCAGTGCCATGCCGTGTCCGATCAGCCATTCGTTCTGGACATGCTGGTCGCCAAAAGCCGTTGGATAGACGATGACATTATCTTTCTTTTCATTCAATGTTCCATAAGTCTTATAAGCAAGAAAAGCGTCCGGTAGCGTTACTCCTGATTGCAAGGTTACGTCACCCAAATCATAAATCTCATAATCCATCGTGTTGTTAACTCCCTTCAAAATGAAACCAACTTGTAGAATGTATTTCTTGTGATTAGTATAGATCTGTTATACTCTCAATAAAAGTGAATGGATTTCAAAACAGCATTCAATTTTATTGAAAGTAAAAGTAAAAGGGGGAAGGCATAATGGAATTGCGCCAACTGAATACGTTCCGCACGGTTGCTTCAACATTAAACTTCAGTCGCGCTGCGGAAGTGCTGAACTATGTTCCTTCCAACGTCACGATGCAAATAAAAGCATTGGAGGATGAGCTTGGTGTTCGCCTCTTTGACCGCTTGGGCAAGCAGCTCGTTCTCACAACGGCGGGTAAGCGTTTTTTAACTCATATTCAAGGAGTTCTAAATCAATTGGACGAAGCTCGCAGCGTTGTACATGACAATGAACATCATCTAAGCGGCACCTTAACGATAAGTGCCAACGAGGTTATATGCGCCTATCGGCTTCCAGCGGTCTTTCAATTATATCGCTCACGTAATCCGGGAGTACGCCTTATCTTCCGTTCCGTACCCAATCAAGAGCTCAAGCAGACGCTCTTTGAGGGAACCGCGGATGTTGTCTTCATGTTGGACGAACCTATTCGATCGAGCGGACTTGCAGTGGAACCGCTGCAGGAAGAAACGTTCCGCTTATTCGCTGCACCAGATCACCCGCTCGCCAAACGAAGTGTGCTGCAGCTGGAAGATTTTCACGGGGAAGTGTTCCTGACGAATGAAAAGGGTTGTCCCTATCGAACCATGTTTGACCGGTCATTTGAGAAAGAGGGCATTGATAGTATCACGTATTTAGAGTTTCAAAGTGCCGAAGCCATTAAACAATGTGCAATCTCGGGAATCGGTATTGCCTTTCTTCCTGAAATAACGACGGAAGCCGAGGTTGAACGGGGAGAACTTGTTCCTCTTCCATGGCAAATTCCAGATCTGCACGTGTATACACAGATGTCATGGCATAAAGACAAGTGGCTATCACCGATCATATTATCTTTCATTGAAGCTGCAAGGGAGGTTATTGCAAGCGTGGAGGAGGATAAAAACCGCATACGAGATCCAAGGGATTAGTGCTGACGACCGTTGAGGAATACTTTATAGGCGCGGCGATTGCTCATATTTATTCGAGAAAGATTGGTTGTTGGACCGTTAGTTGCGGAAGTGATGCCAAAATTCGCAGGACAAACAAGGCCCGTGAATGGATTACGGGCCTCTTCTTCATGAGTTACAGACTTATGTCTCGGCTCGAAAGGTTTTGCCTAAAGCTTGGCCTAGACCATAATAGTGCCGGAAATTGTAGATAAGCGGACTCCATTTGCCTGGGTCAATGTGTTGTTCATTCTTCATGATGTCCTGATGGGCATGCACATGCACAGCCTGCGTTTCTATAATGCCAAAAAAGGGTGAATCCTCAGGCACCCGAATGTGATTTACCCTGGCTTCAATCTGGATCGGACACTCCAGAATACGAGTCGGCCTGACAACGACGGAATCCACTGGCGTTAATCCGCTTCGTTCAAACTTATCTTTTTCATATGTAAATCCGCTCTCAAGTTTATAGTCCGGAACAGGATATTTCCCTGTCAATGGGGCTAATTGTTCGACATTCTCCCATAATGAAGGGTCCGGTATATTGATGACGCATTCAGGATGTCGTTCCAGATTCTCAATCGCTTTACCCCCAAGGCCGATGCCTAGAATGATATATTCTCCCAGCGCCCATGATGAGGAGATTGGACTAATATTAACGGTGTGATCTTCATTTAGCGTGTTGAGCAGTATAACCGGGGTTCCATAATATAGGATTCTCGGTTTAATTATTTTTGTGTTTATCTTTTGAGCGGTTTTCTTCATACCATCGTTCCTCCCATGAACTATTCTATCTCCACTCATTGTAAAATAAAAAAGGTTCGATGCTCATCGAAATATGGATTACATTAGGGGGGAAGAAGATGAATCCGAATCCAAACATATCACAGATCGCCTCACTGGTAAGCGATGCATCAAGAGCAGCCATCCTGACCGCCTTGTTGGATGGGCGATATCATCCGGCAGGAGAACTAGCGCATATGGCAAATATTAAACCGCAAACGGCCAGCTTTCATTTATCCAAAATGGTTACAGCGAATCTGGTCACCGTTGAAAAACAGGGAAGGCATCGTTATTACGGAATAGCGAATCAGGAAGTAGCCCGGATCATGGAGACCCTTTTATCCATATCGCCACCTGTTGAAATAAGATCATTAAACCAAGCCTTGGAGCATAAAGCGATACGCCATGCAAGGACATGCTACGATCATCTTGCAGGGAGTCTGGGAATCCAATTGACGGATTCGCTTCTCAGCGCAGGAGTCTTATCCGATGTGGGCGATCAATTTACGGTTACAGAAAAGGGAGTTGCCTTCTTCCAGACATTCCAGATCGATCTGGAACGCGTGAAGAAAAAGCGCCGCTCCTTCACGCATCGATGCCTGGATTGGAGTGAGAGACGTCATCACCTTGCCGGAGCATTAGGCCATGCCCTGCTAGAAAGGCTATTAGAATTAGCTTGGATACAACGCATGCCAAAAACCAGGGCTATATCTATCACGCCGGAAGGCAAAAGGGGGCTAAAAGAAACATTCCATATTGATATCGAATAGGCACCATACACATGGGGCAAGCCTATCGCGCGCGCTGTGACGGGATACAATCGTTCTGGAAGCGATGCTTAACCAAAGGGGCTTGAGATCCCGGAGAGGTTTACAAAACTGTCTGTACCAGCATGAACATGGGCTATCTTCCCGGAGCCGCTGCTTTTGCGGTTTTTGGGCTACAAGTTCTTGTTCCGAGTTGAGGACAAGAACTTGTTTTTTTCTGTAGAGGACAAAACTTGTACGAGTCTAAAGTGAATATAGATTCAACGATCCTGGTTCTTGACTCCCCACTCACATAAGCCTTCCAAAACAGGCAATAGGGTTTCCGCTTTCTCTGTGAGACTGTATTCCACCTTAGGGGGAACTTGAGGGTATTCTATCCGTTTTACCATGCCGTCTGCCTCCAACTCTTTAAGCTGTGAACTTAACATTTTATAAGTGATAGCTCCGATCTGCCTTTTCAGATCATTAAAGCGTACCGTCCCGTTCTCGGCGAGAAGGTAGATAATGACCATTTTCCATTTCCCGCCAATCACCGATAAGGTATAACCAAATGGCGTATCTTGAATATTTCTAACCTTACCTTTAAATTCAGCCATACTCATGTTTACACTATCCTTTCTGGAAGTACCTATCTAAAAAGCATATACTGTTTTTTTGTATGATTACATTTTAAACTAGATCTACTTTAAGTAAAGGGGATTATGAGTCCGTATGCTAATCTTTTCTTGAATGATTATTGCGAAATAAAGGCACCAGACGGACTAACCTTAGCCATTGCATAAATGTTGTACAATGAAGTCAGGTAAACCATTGCTTGCGCACACATGCGCTGCAAACGGAGAAAGGACAATATCAATATGGAAAACGTATCTATTTCAGATCAGTTGGAATCCATAAGGTCTCTGCAATCGACAGTCAGCAAACTCAAGAATGCCCTGTCCCAGATGAATCAAAGTGGTGCAAATACTACTCTCGTAAAGAAACGACTTCAAGCTGTTTCTATTGGCTTATCCATGCTGGAGCACGTTTGGAATCAAAGCCCCCATCATCACGGCCAGGAAGAATTAGCAGCTGCTCGCCATGTTATAAATGGTTTATTACCATCCATCCAGAACAGCTACGCTAAGTCTAAGGCTGGCAGTCCCCAAAGAACGCTTCTGGAAAGAAGAATGAGAGCGTTGGAACTTGCTGTTCAAGCGATTGACGATTACACCTCATAAGAAAGGGGAGGGAGTATTCGGGGGCATGAAACGATCGATTCTGTGAGGCTGGAAAAATAATTTATAAAAATAGTTGACGGCACCACTACTCGGTGTTACGATGTACGTGTAATAAGTAATACTAAATAGCGTGATTTCCATAAGCTACGGAGTAAAACTTCCCTTGGAACTATGTTGTACTGAATATATAGGTCAGACTAATTAGAGGAGGGACGAAATAAAGGAGGTTCTGAATATGGACAATTTAACTGAAATGCTGAAGGGTTCGCTGGAAGGCTGCGTATTGGAAATCATCAGCCGCCATGAAACCTATGGCTACGAGATTACCCGCCGATTGAACGATCTAGGGTTTACCGAAGTCGTGGAAGGGACAGTCTACACCATCCTCGTGCGATTAGAAAAGAAACAGTTGGTGAACATCGAAAAGAAGCCGTCAGATATGGGGCCGCCCCGCAAATTTTACTCGCTTAATGAAGCTGGCCGCCAGGAACTTGAATTGTTCTGGGAGAAGTGGGATTTTGTATCATCCAAAATCAACGATTTGAGATCAAAGGAGGATAAAAATTAATATGATGGAACTGTTCAAAAAATTGATCGGTGATAAAAAAGAATACAAGATGATGATGGCACGGGTGGATGCCCTGCCAGAGGATTATCAGTTCGTATTTAAGAAAATTCAAAACTATATGTGGAATTTCGCAACGGGCAGCGGAATGGATATGCTGAACATTCAATATGAATTAATCGAATTGTTTGAAGGTGGTGCGGCGGAAGGAAGACCAGTGCTGGATATCACCGGAGACGATGTGGCTTCCTTCGCCGATGAATTAGTCGCAAATGCGAAAACCTATGTCGCCAAATACCGCGAAGATTTGAATCAGAGCATCCAGAACCGGTTGGGAAAAAATAAATAAATAGATCATATCGACTGATTAGCTGGTTACCCAATGTGAATTGCCGCCTTCGCTATTCAGTTATATTTTTGGTCCGGTACTAAGTAATACTTATTATAAGTCAGACTAAATAGCTTATGAGGAGGAAGAAAGTATGAGTCATGCAGCAATTTCTGTAAAAGAGTTGAAAAAATCCTTTAAAGACAAGGAGGTCTTAAAGGGGGTGGATTTTAAAGTGCAACGTGGTGAGATATTCGCCCTGCTGGGCTCCAATGGAGCGGGCAAGACGACCACGGTGAACATTCTCTCAACGCTGATGAAGCCAGATGGCGGCGAAGCTCGGGTTAGTGGCTTTGATGTGCAGCGTCAACCGGATGATGTTCGCCAGAGCATCAGTCTGACAGGACAATTTGCAGCTATAGACGGCATGCTCACCGGGAGGGAAAACCTGATCATGATCGCCAAGTTGCGGGGCGTTTCCAATCCCGATCAAGTTGCCGACAATCTGCTTGCAAGATTCAGCCTGACTGATGCGGCCCATCGCCGGGCAGACCAATACTCCGGTGGGATGAAGCGCCGGATTGACATCGCCATGAGTTTGATTGGAACGCCAGCCGTCATTTTTCTCGACGAACCGACGACAGGACTTGATCCCGAAGGGCGAATTGAAGTCTGGGATACCGTCAAGGAGCTTGCCGGAGGCGGCACGACGATCTTGCTGACGACCCAGTACCTGGAGGAAGCCGAACAACTGGCAGACCGTATCGCCATCCTGCATGGCGGGAAAATTATCAAGACCGGTACCCTTACCGAACTCAAAGCGATGTTCCCGCCAGCGAAAGTGGAATATATCGAGAAGCAGCCGACGCTGGAGGAAATTTTCCTGGCGATGATCGGCAATAAGGAGGGAATGTAAATGAAAAGCAACACAGGGATATTACTTGGGCGTTTAATGCGCAACATCATGCGCAGCCCGGATACGATTATCACGGTGGCAATTACGCCGATTATGATGATGCTGTTGTTTGTCTACGTATTAGGGGGGGCCATAGAGACCGGCACGGACAACTACGTCAATTATTTATTGCCGGGAATCTTGCTGATGGCTATCGCATCGGGTGTAGCATACACGAGCCTTCGGCTGTTTAATGATGTAAAGAGCGGGCTGATGTCGCGTTTCATTACCATGCCTATTAAGCGCTCGTCGGTATTATGGGCGCACGTATTGACTTCGCTTGTATCCAATGCGCTTACGATTGTAGTGGTTTTCCTCGTAGCGCTCCTGATGGGCTTCCGTTCCAGTGCGAATATCCTGGATTGGCTCGCGGTAGCGGGTATGCTCGGACTGTTTACACTGGCGCTGACATGGCTGGCGGTCATTCCCGGATTGACGGCGGGGTCTATGGAAGGGGCGACAGCCTACTCGTATCCGTTGATTTTCCTTCCGTTTATCAGTTCGGCTTTTGTTCCAACCGAGACTATGCCTACCATTGTCCGTGTGTTCGCTGAGAACCAGCCCGTGACTTCCATCGTGAATGCCATTCGGGCCCTCTTGCAGGAAGGGACTGTCGGCAACGATATCTGGATCGCGCTTGCCTGGTGTGTCGGTATCATGATTATCGCTTATTTCTTTGCAAGTAAAGCATTTAAACGCCAGTTAGGCTAAATACACCATGATGGTTATTACATCAATTGAGCAGAACTTTTAAAATCAGATGAATAAGACAGAGGCAGCCGACCCGATGGAGCGGCTGCTTTTGCTCATATTACGGATGAATCTATAGCAAGTCATACTACTAAGCAATCAATCCTCTTTCCCCCATCAGGAACAGCTCATTCATCAAAAAGCATACACATACACCTTGGTGCATAGCGCATCCCGGCACGTGATGGTACGCAGCGGTACCTTGCCTGGCAAAGCAAAACAGACACTAATCACCCTGGCACCAGCCGGCAGTTCCCGGATGAATTTGTCCACGAGAAGATTCATCGCTCCGGGGAATAAATAACAGATCACACAATCCGCATGTTCATATGAACGGCTGTAGATATCGCCACGAATGAATCGCAGCCGTCCCTCCAGAGAATTCCGACTGCCTCTGGTCTGTCGAATGCGGACATTTACAAACGCAAGCAGCTGCGATGACCACAAGGGGACGAGTGAGTTTTCAATACCCGTAAGCCGTTTCCCAGGACAAGACCTGACCACGTCCAGAGCCAGCGTTCCCCACCCGGAGCCCGCTTCAATCACATTACCGTAACCGGGAATGCGGTTTACTTCCTGAATAACGACCTGTCTGACATGACTGGATGCAGGCATGGGCGAGATTCCGTTTTTCCAGCTGACCAGCACGATGGAGACCACCAATATAAGTGTCACCAGAGCAATCAACCATAGTATGAATTGAAATATGACCATAACCTCAACCCTTTGTATTTAAAATAAGAGGCTTTTACTTCTACATCATAACAAGAGAAGCTCCCCCAGGTCCAAATAGGCAGTGTTGAATTTTATGTCACGACGTGATATAGTCGTGACGTGATATATATAGTTGTGACATAGTTGAACAATACAAAGACAAGTGAGGTGGAAATTCTGGACATTGAAAAAGTGCTGAAAAAATATATACCCATGACTGAAACGGCCTTTTATATTCTTCTGTCCTTGGCTGAACCGCGTCACGGATATGGAATTGTTAAACACGTGGAGGAAATTTCCAATTCGCGAATCCGATTAGGTTCAGGTACTGTATACGGAACTTTAACAAAAATGCAAAAAGACGGGATAATAACCGTATTTGCCGACGAGGAAAGAAAAACGGTATACGGAGTGACTGAGATCGGACAAAAATTAATCATGGCTGAGATCGACAGACTTAAAGAGCTGTACCAGAATGCATTGAAATATGGGGAGGGTTTTTATGATAACAAAGATTTTTAGGCCATTCTGGAGTTATGATGTACAGAAAACCGAAGAGTGGCTCTCCTCTATGGCGGAAAAGGGTCACCAATTAGTGAAAATAAATAAAGGTACACGGCTTTTTATCTTTGAGCAAGCTGAGCCGAGAAAAAGAACGTACAGGATCGGATTCGACAAAATCCAACCCCATTTGCTTTCTAAAGTTTTATTAGATGATGGATGGGTGAAGATTCTGCAAAGTGGAAGGTGGTATGTAACGGCGAATGAACAACCTCAGGAATTAATTAAGACCTTCCCAGTACGCGAAGGCATAGTCAAGCACAATAAGTCGATAGGGTACATCTTCGCAAGTGTTTTAATCTATTTAACGATCATTGTTATGTTTAATCTTATCATCCGCTCGACATTGTTTTTTCAAGATGTACCGGTTCATTTTGTCGAAAGTCCTCTTTGGATTTTAACATACAGTTCAATGGGCATTGGAATTGCCCTATGGGTACTTGCACTTTATTCTGTTATGAAAATTAACAAGATCAACAAGAAATTGATCGCAGAAAACACACATCGAAAGAAACTCCAGGGAAGCGGCACCGTTGAAAGAAGGTTAAGCCAGGATGAAGAGAAGTGGTTAATGCGTTCAGGTCAACTAGTGGTTAAGAGAAGAATTGCATGGATGTATGCTCCGGATAAGCTTGAAAAGTGGCTTGAAGCAATGGAAGAACAGGGGCTTAATCTTTTTCGTGTTGGTAAAACAGGAACCGTTTTTTATTTTAAAATAGGAAGTCCTCGCAAAATAAGTTATTGCGCGGATTATCAAAATAATACAGATGAAAGCTACTTCGATATTCATAGAGATGCTGGCTGGGAGAGTGCTTATGTTTCCACCTCATCCTTTCAAAAATGGACTCTATGGAGCCGTGAATACTCAATGGGCGAGGAAGAACCACAAATCTACAGTGATAAATCACATCAATTAAAACATGCTAGACGTATAGCCGTCACCTATTCTTGTATGTTCATTCCATTAGTCATTTTTAATATTTTATTCATAGGGGCAAATATTCATCAGATGTTCAACTACAATCTGGATAAAATTGAACTTTTAAACATGATTTTGTTTGTCATATTAATCTTAATCTATGGTTCGTTCTCAATCAGGACTTGGCTGTACTACAGGCGACTAAGTAAGCGTTATAATTACAATATGTGACTATAATGGCGTTTTCTCGTACGGAGTAGAACATCGTCTTATTAACTAAAACACGAAGGAGGGACATGGATATGCAATATGGGCCTGATCCTCATGCAATCTACCCTAATGAAGCAATTAAAAGCATATGCTATATTAAAAACGTTGTAACACGTCCCAATATTATTGTTGGTGAATACACGTATTATGACGACATAAACGGTGCTGACGAGTTTGAAAAGCATGTCACACATCACTATGAATTTATTGGAGATAAACTGATTATCGGAAAATTTTGCGCAATAGCAAAGGGAATTGAATTTGTCATGAATGGTGCAAATCATAGAATGCAGAGTGTCACTACCTATCCATTCAACATTATGGGCAATGGTTGGGAGAGATCGACTCCAGCACTGGAAGATTTGCCCTTTAAAGGTGATACTGTAATTGGAAACGATGTGTGGATCGGACAAAATGTTACCGTAATGCCAGGTGTCCATATTGGTGATGGAGCAATTATTGCTGCCAACTCTGTTGTTGCAAAAGATGTCCCTCCTTACCATATTGCAGGCGGGAATCCCTGCAAAATAATTAAGAAAAGATTTGATGACGACCTCATCAATGATCTCCTGGCCATTAAATGGTGGAACTGGCCAGCTCGTAAAATTTTTGATAATCTTGAAGCCCTATGCAGCGGGGATCTTACAAAAATCAAGGAAATTAAATAACTCATTATAAACAGAGTGGGAAGTCGAGAATAAGGCTTCCCACTTTGCTGTTCGGTGGAGTAAAGATATACTTTCTAATACAGGAAAAATATGGTTTAATTGTATTACGCGTTTGGCACCAAGCACCGACAGCCGTAGATAACATTCCATTTGCGCTCAAGACAGTCCTCCATCTTTAGTCGGGTTAACTAAATCCATACTTCATGGCCCCATTCTGCATGTTCATAGAATCCTCGATTTCATCCACAATCACGCATCTTGGCATATTCTATAGAGTTCGAACAACGAAGATTTTACCAACTCTTCGAACCTCTCCCAGCTTGTGTGTGGAACGAACGAATATAAGCTCCCATGTGAGTTTATATATATTTTCGTGATCATGAAGGAGGCGGTAGTGTTTATAGGGATTGAGGGTTTGGAGGTTTATTTTAAATAGGAGGTGAGTTACAAGCAGCTATGGGCTCTCAGATTAACAAAATATAATAATGGAGGAATTCATGATGCCTGAAGTACGTTTATTTTGTGTTAATAAGTCCAGAATGCTGATTACTAGCGGAATTATATTCATGTTTTTATTTGCAATGTCGCTGTTGCTTACGGAACAAGCTTCCGCCCACGGAAATGTGACCAACAGTCGTGCAGGACTCTGTGAGAGCAACGTTAATAAAAACTGTGGATTGATTATTTATGAGCCCTATAGCTTGGAAGCTCATAAAGGGTTTCCGGCCGGAGGCCCTGCCGATGGGAAAATTGCAAGCGCAGGCGTACAGCATTTCTCTCCGCTTGACGAGCAGTCGGCAACGCGTTGGTCCAAAGTGAACATAGCACCGGGTTCAAACACATTTAATTGGAAGATTAAAGTACCGCATGCAACAGCGAGCTGGAAATATTACATCACGAAGCAGAACTGGAACCCTAATGCACCGTTAACTCGCGATTCCTTCGACTTAACTCCTTTCTGTACGGTGCCTTACAACGGTCAAATGCCTGGCAGTACCTATTCGGACACTTGTAACGTACCAAGTCGTACCGGATATCAAGTCATTCTAGCGGTCTGGGAAATTTCGGACACGCTAAATGCCTTCTATAATGTAATTGACGTTGATTTCGGTGGTAGCGTTGACAATATCGCACCTACTGCCCCTACAGCAGCTGCAGTATCCAATATTGGGACAACAAGCGCAACGATTACTTGGAATGCTTCTACAGACAACACAGGTGTAATTGGATACCGAATTTTCAACGGCCCCAACCAAATTGGATCGACTAACGGTGCATTAACCTTCAACGCAACGGGTCTTACAGCCAATACTGTCTATAACTTGACGGTTAAAGCGATTGATGCAGCCGGTAACATCTCCGCCGCGAGCAATGCCGTTTCCTTTACAACGCTTCCTGTGACGGGTCCAGATACAGAGGCGCCAACAGCACCTGGCCATCTTCATGTCATGGGAACCAGAACATCCACAACGATCCCTCTCATGTGGGATGCTTCTACCGATAATGTAGGAGTGACAGGCTATCAAATATTTGCAGGCAATACGCTGGTAGCCACGGTCTCGGGTGGAGCGACCATCGAACATCTTGTGACTGGCTTGACGCCGGATACCTTCTATCAATTTACTGTCAAAGCCGTTGATGCCGCTGGCAATGTATCCGCTGCAAGCAACGTTCTGACTGCAAGTACACCCCCAGCTCCAACCACTTATCCTGCTTGGAATTCTTCTACAGCCTATCTAGGTGGAACCAAAGTCACACATAACGGCTCCAACTATGAAGCAAAATGGTGGACACAAGGTGAAACACCTGGAGCGCCAGGTGTTGATGTGTGGAAACTGATCCCTTAGTATAAGGGATATCATACGAGCTATCTATAAATGGCGGGAAAGCATGTTCGAGATGCTGCCCGCCATTTTGTTGTAGCTGCTTACGGGCAGGATAGTACGGCATCCATGTTGAACTATGGATAGAGTGTATGAATAAGAAGTGTGACTATGAGATTGGAGAACGGAGTGACAAGTTGTTTGTAACTTTTGAGGTTATCACCCAAAAAGGCGTTGGGCTACTAAACGAGGATGCCGTTATTTCTCATCCCACAGCAAATGTGTACGGAGTTGTGGATGGAGTATCTTCATTGACAGCCTACTTAAACACCAACAAGGAAACTGGCGGTTTTATTGCAGCGAATCTGTTAAGAGACTACTTCGAATCTCTTGCTGAACTTGGAAGTCTAAGGGACCATATAGTTGAGGTCAATAATCTTCTTAGAGAACAAATGGTACTTGCAAATATTGACTTGGAGAAAAAAGAAGAGCTTTGGGGAGCGGCATTGTCCATCCTACATGTTCAGGATGATGGTGTGGAATTCATACAGACGGGGGATTGCATGATTCTGGCCGTGTATGATAATGGAGAGGTACGCCCTTTAACTTGGAGACAAGTTTCTCACTTAGAAGCACCGGCATTCGCTAAATGGCAGGAAGGAATATCGAGGGGCTTGAACACCCAGAAGGAGCTTCATGAAACCGTGATTGATACAATAACCAAGAACAGATATCAGTCTAACACGGATGGAGGCTACGGAGTCCTCAATGGGGAGAAGAATGCCGTGCGTTTCCTCGAATACGGAAAAATTAATCTGACAGGTCTGAAACATATTATTTTGTTGACCGACGGGATGTTTTTGCCGAGCAGTGTCGTGCCTGAACAGAACTCGTATTGGAGCTTTGTTGCCCATGAAATATTAACAAAAGGTATCAAACTGTACACTCAAGAGTTACTGGAACTTGAAGATAGCGACCCAGAGTGTATAAACCATATCCGATTTAAGAAATCGGATGACAAGACCGCAATGGTGATTCATTTTCAAAGCGATAAACCTGACGAGTGTAGCTAAGAAGAATACCGCGGCAGCTGATTTGAATGGATTAGTGCCAATACAAGGTCGATAACTTGTTGAAAACAGGTTATAAGCTGGAGAGGTAAATGTAAAAGGGAGGATTAAACAGCGTGTGGAATTATAGAAAATCAAGATTCTGGCTGCTTCTATTCTCAATTGTTATTATGTTAGCAGTTGCATCCGTACAGATTACGAACTCGAAGAATACACCATCAGGTGAGGAAGCCTCTTTGGAGCTACCAGAGAAATCAGCAGCAGAGATCTTAGGGGACCTGGCCAATCAACAATTTTCAATTCTAGGAAGTCAAATTCGTGATGATGATAAAGAAACCGTTGTCGCATTCGCAAAAGCTTTTGTGAATTTATATACCGGTGCTATTGCAGAACAACAAACAGTCTCATTTAACAATTACATATCGAACGGGAATCTTCTTGAGTACACAAATACCATGTTAGAGTTGGAACAAAGGCAGGAAGTGAAGGGAGCCGTCAGGTTCATTTTCGGTTTGGAAAATGAATTTAAACAAGCAGAACTTCAGAAACTTGATGGCAACCTGTTTTTCGTGGAGTTGCCTTTTTCGAACCAAGGTGCTGGAATGAGCCTCAAGCTGTTAGTTCAAGCTGAAAACAAGGCATTAAAAATCGTGGATTTATACTTTGGCAACAAAGATGGTGTGGATACGATTGTAACAGGACATCCCGCTGTCAGAAAACTTCAAGATCCCAAACGATGGGATGACCAAGTATGGGTGGATGGCGTTTTTGAAAAGCTTGAAAAAATAGGGATTTGAATGGATTTCAGAAAACCAACTCTTTTTCAGAGTTGGTTTTTTTTGATACTGCGATGAATTCGCTCTATTTTTCGTGCTCATTAATTTTAATGGTGATGAATCCGAGCGAGTCGGAAGAGGCTGCTTATATGGTTTGCAAAACTTGGTTATTCACACCATGAGTTGAATGTCTAAATGACGGACGATAAGAACTTTTCTGACGCAAGCTGCATATCCGCTCCAGCCCATACGCCACATCACGTTCCTACATACGTTATATAGAATCTGCCTAACTTTATGATAAAAAGCATACTCATTCCAAATAAGGAGTCGGTTAAATCAAATGAGATCAGAGGTTAAGCTTACAGGACGAGTGATTTTTAGGGGAGACCCTGGTTATGAAGCAGCCCGCAAGAACTGGGATCCGCATACGGACCGATATCCGAAAGTGTTCGTATTCGCTCAGAAAACACAGGATGTGGCAAACGCTATCCGCTGGGCTCGCAAGAATAATGTCCCGTTACGTCCGAGAAGTGGCAGGCATGCCCTGGAGGGCAATCTTTCACAGGTTAATGGAGGACTTGTCATCGACGTTAGCGAGATGAAGAAGATTCAATTGAACAAAAAGAGCCGTACAGCCGTTGTGGAGACAGGGAACCAGGTAGGAAGAATCGTGGATACGCTGGCGCGGCAAGGCTATATGGCGCCATTTGGCGATAGTCCGAGCGTTGGGATCGGCGGCATTACGCCGGGCGGTGGAATCGGGCCGCTGCAGCGGACGACGGGGCTCATCAGCGATAATCTGATCGAACTCGAAATGGTGGACGCGAAAGGGAGAATCATTCGAGCGAATAAGAAACAAAATTCCGATCTCCTCTGGGCTTCCCGCGGTGGTGGCGGTGGCAACTTCGGTGTCTACACCAAATACAAATTCAAAGTGCTGCGCGCTCCGGCTAATGCTACCGTATTCAGCATCATCTGGCCATGGGAGCAGTTCGAGAAAGTCGTGAAGAAATGGCAGGTATGGGCTCCTAACGCCAGCACTAAGCTCGGCAGCGAATTAAGTGTCGGTCCCAAAAAAGGCGGGAATGTCAGCATGCTGGGGGTCTACCTCGGGTCAAAAAGCGAGGCGCTTCGTCAGTTGGAGCCTATTCTTAGCGTCGGTACACCGACTCAAAAAACCATTCGTTACCTGCCTTACAGGGAAGCAACGAAGTTTTTGCTAGCCCCTGATCCAGTGCTTACGCAAAGGTTCAGTAACCAGTTCTCCAGCGGCTTTGGCAAACGCCCATTTCCGAATAAAGCTTACAAAACCATACGTAAATTCTTAGAAAAAGCTGAAGGGGGCACGCCAGCCGGCTTCTACTTCCTGAACTGGGGCGGGGCCATAAGTCGTATCGCACCTCGAGCCACCGCATTCTATTGGCGAAAACCCAAATTTTACGTTGAATGGAACAGCTCATGGGTGAAGCCATCCCATGCTGCCAGAAATATCGCCTTAGCTCGGAACACCAGGAAGAAGCTGCAGCCTTACATCGTAGGTTCCTATATTAACGTTCCGGACCAAGGCATCAAATGTTCAGGGCCAGTCTATTATGGAAAGAACTACGCCAGATTAAAAAGAGTGAAAGCGAAGTACGATCCGAATAATGTATTTAACAATCCGCAGAGCATTCCTCCAGCTAAATAAGGACAGAGCAGCTAACATCGGAGTTAAGGCAGTGAGATTCAAGCGGTTCGATATGTATTGATGGTTAGATGCCGAAGAACAAGCCCTAGGGATGATCTGACCCCAATTGTTAGAGACACACACTAACAGTTGGGGTTCAGTTCAGCTCACCGGCTTGTTCTATTTGTTATCTCTAGTTCATTCACCCGTTTCGGCAAACCGTTGAATTCTATGACCAATCTCATCCCGAACCTTCTGGAATACTGACCATTTTTCTTCATCTGTTCCTTGGGCTTTGGCGGGATCATCAAACCCCCAATGTTCTCTTCTTACGTTCGGTGGAGTGACAGGGCATTTATCCGCAGCATCACCACACAGCGTCACAACCAAATCTGCGTTATATAGCAGTTCTGGATCGATGATATCGGAGGTTTGGTCTGAAATGTCAATGCCAATCTCATGCATAGCTCGAACAGCATTCGGATTCAGGCCATGTGCTTCGATACCCGCGCTGTAAACATTCCAGCCAATTCCCAGATGTTTTTTTGCCCACCCTTCTGCGATCTGACTCCGGCATGAGTTACCTGTGCACAAAAAGTATATCGTTTTTTTCTCCATGATGTATCTTCTCCTTATATATGAATTACAAAAAAGTTAACCACAGATAAAGCCCCAGCAAAGTAATAAATAATGTCGGGATCGTGAGGATCATCCCCGTTTTAAAGTATGTCCCCCAAGAAATCTTAACCCCTTTGTTGGAAAGCACATGAAGCCATAGCAAGGTAGCCAATGAGCCGATAGGTGTTATTTTTGGTCCCAAATCAGAACCGATTACGTTAGCATATATCAGCGCTTCTCGGATCGCTTCAGACGTCTGGGTAGCGTCAATAGCGAGCGCATCAATCATAACAGTGGGCAGATTGTTCATGATAGATGACAGAATCGCAGCAATGAACCCCATACCCATTGTAGCGGCAAACAATCCTTGATCTGCAACGGATTGTATTACTTGTGCCAGCAGGTCTGTAAGCCCTGCATTTCGAAGTCCATACACCACGACATACATGCCAATGGAGAAAAAGACAATGGACCAGGGAGCTCCTTTGAGAACCTCTTGAGTTGGGACGCTGCGGCTCCTTTGAGCACATAGCAGGAACATAAAAGCTATGATACCTGCTATGACGGACACTGGAATACCAAGAAACTCGCTAATAAAATACCCGAACAATAGAAGCGTGAGGACATACCAGGAAATACGGAACATCAAGGGATCCTTGATGGCATCAGTTGGCTTCTTCAGGCGAGTGGCTTCAAATTGCCGCGGAATGCTTTTTCGGAAGAAGAGGTACAGGACTAAGATGCTGGTGACCAAAGAAAACAAATTCGGTATGATCATACGACTGGCGTATTCCGTGAACCCGATCCCAAAGAAATCAGCGGAAACGATATTGACCAAGTTACTTACAACGAGCGGAAGTGAGGTGGTATCCGCGATAAATCCACTCGCGATGATGAAGGGAAATACTTTTTTCTCATCGAAATTAAGCGCCCTTACCATTGCCAACACGATGGGTGTCAGAATCAACGCTGCTCCATCGTTTGCAAAAAATGCAGCTACGATAGCGCCCAAAACACTGACGTACACAAACATACGGATGCCACTTTCCCGAGCAGCTCGTGCCATATGCAGCGCAGCCCATTCAAAAAATCCAATCTTATCTAAGATTAAAGAAATGATGATAATTGCGACAAAAGCCAGGGTTGCATTCCAGACCATTTGAGTTACGTCCCAGACGTCTTGGATATTAACTACTCCTACAAGCAACGCAAGGACAGCACCGGCACAAGCTGACCATCCGATGGATAAATTTCGAGGCTGCCAAATGACCAGAGTTAAGGTAATCAAAAAAATAATACATGCTAAAATAACAGTTACCATTACGACCTCCGTTAATGATTAAGTCAGTATTTCATCGATCATTATATAACTATGTACTTATATAAAGGGCGCAAAAAACTCATTTGCAAATGAAAGTTATATCTTTCTTATTCAGGACGTTTAAAATAGTCCTCGAATCGGGTGTGTATTCGAGTACTGACTTAATATAGGGTTTATCATCTACATTCAAGGAGTAATACACCCACTGTCCGCGCTTATCTTCTTTTACAAGGCCCTGGGATTTTAACTTCCGTAAATGCTGACTCACACCAGGCTGAGAAATCTCCAGGATATCAACAAGCTCGCATACGCAAAACTCCCGGTCCTTCAGCAAAGCCAAAATGGTGAGACGTGTACCATCGCTTAACAGTTTCAACTTTTCGACCATTTCGTGGATCTGCTCCAATTCAACTCCTCCTTGCCCATTAAATATAAGTGAATGCTTATATAATATTCGGATATCCGTTAAAAATCAACTGAGACAGCAGCTGAAGCTTCCATAAATTCAACCAATAAAAGGGGGACTGGATATGAAATTTTATAGCAGAAATTGGTATTATATAGGTGGTATCTTATTTGTGATCATGTCCTTCGTCATGGGCTTTTTTGGAGACGGCGTCAGCCAAATTGAAAAAATCCTGATTTTCAGTTTTATGTCATTGCTGGTTCACCAATTCGAAGAGTATGGACTGCCTGGCGGCTTTCCTGCTTTTTTTAATGTCATCATGAACGGTGAGAAGGAAGCGCCCGACAGATATCCGCAAAATAGCCAGCTTGCCATGGTAGTAAACGTCGTGTTAGCTTATCCGTTCTACATGGCTGCGATTATATTTTCAGATGCTATCTGGTTAGGATTAGCAACCATGTACTTTGGATTCTCCCAAATACTCATGCATGGCATAGTAATGAACAGAAAATTGAAGAGCTTTTATAATCCAGGACTTGCGGCGAGTATTTTTCTGCATGGTCCGATAGGGGTGTATTATACTTGGTACGTTACAACCCATGATCTTGCGGGTACCTGGGATTATATTGCTGGCATTATTGCAATGATTGCAGCAGCGGTCATAATCGTAGCACTTCCGATCAAGCTTTTTTCAAGCAGACAGGCAAAGTACCCATTCTCGCAAGAAGAGATGGAACGATTTGGCATGTCAGAAAAAGCAAAGCGGCTTAGCGAGCCTATGAGGGTTCAAAAAAGTAATACATTCTGTTTCTGTTTCATCATTATGTATAGATCGGAACAAGGAGGGCATCTCGCAAGATGTAAGATCCTTTGAGATACCCTCTTGCTTGTATTTCACCTTCGGGCATGGACAATAAGGGCGGGAACGGTTATTGCCCCTGTCTTGGCTGATCAGCCTCGAAATGAATCGGCGCAATGCCTGTTGCTTGCCATACTGTTCCTCTACGCTCGTACTCGAATAACTTTTCGATGGCATTCGCAATCTGTGGCCCTACTTCACGCTCAACCAAATACAAGGCCACGTCAAGTCCGGAAGTAACACCTCCGGGAGTCACCAAGCGCGGAGTATCTTCCACGATTCTTGCATCAACCGGAATTGCCCCGAGAGCTCCTAGTGCACCCATGCCTATTTGATTGGTGACAGCATATCTGTCTTTCAACAAACCACCCATAGCCAGCACCAATGAACCTCCACACACGGTAACCACTGTGACTTCCTTATTATTTAAAGCTTGTTTCATCATACTTGTTAAAGCAGTATCCTTAGCCTGCTTCAATATATTAGGAATAGAATCTTCTGATTTTCCGGCTGGCTTACCCGAAGCTCCAGGAACCACAATAATTCCAGAACGAACGGGGTCAATTACGCCTTGCGCTTCAAGGGAGGGCCCATTCAGACCGCTCGGAACCGAACGCTTGCCTTCTGCGGATACCAATTCTACTGTGACTTTCCCTCCGGAGTACATTCCAGCGGCAGCGAATACTTCATATGGCGCTAACGCGTCCAGCAGATCGAACCCATCGAACAGTACGATTTGAACATGTACACTTTTGTCCTTGGCATCTTGATCCTTTTTTGTATTCGCACTTGCTACGGGGGCAAACAGACTTAACATAAGCGTTAACGACATGAGTAAGCTAATCATTTTTTTCATCCTATACCAATTCCTCTCGTTTTGTTTGAAAGATGATGTTTGGGATAACTAACCCCAGTGCGATAGAGCCGTAAATGTCGATGGTGTAGTCACCCGACGCGCTAGGTACGACAATGATACCCGCAATCTTCCTAGTCTCTATTAGACAGAAAATCTTTCAGCATGCGATATTCCTTCTCATCTATTTCGCCTTTGGCCATTCGCTCCTTCAGAATCATAGCAAAGTCATGCTTTTGATGATCACCTTTTTGTCGATGACGAATCGCGTATACACGAACCGCTAGGAAAGAAAACAGCGTGAGACAAAATAAAGCGCCGAACGGGAAAAATGAGAAAGCTTCATTTTCTAAACCCATATGGAAACCTCCTTCATTGAGTATTCTGTGAGAAGACGATTTTCCGAAATTCAAAGAATCCGTGCTCCCAAATAAAAGCATAACAAACAAATATCTCAAACGAAGATGTAGAAAGGTCTCAAAATTATAAACAAATCATCACAATACAAAAGCTCGTATAAGCACTGGGACAGAGCGATTCGTAATATTGGGAAATTATAAGGAGCAGCCTTTGTTCTTTAACTTCCTCGCCAACCATCATACCCCTATAAAAATGCATGAAATTAATCGATGACTTTAACCAAGTCAAAGGGGGGATACATAATGAGCTATACCATATTGCAAACTCCAACATGAATGAAGTCAACAAGGTTTGGAGAATGATCGTGTAAGATGAAAAAAACAATACAGAATGATTCTAGCTTTGTTACGCAAATACGATCCCGTACAATATCAAGCCTACGTCTAAGATCAAAACACTCGATTTGATGCAAAGGAACCAATGCAAAATTACAAACTGATGATGATCCGAAATGATATTAAAGGTGAGCTTGAATGGTGAAATAAACCTGCACTAGCCACAACATAATTAAAAAAAGCCGCAATCGCGGCTTTTTTATTATCTCGTCTTATCCAATCAAAATATGATCTTCCGCGTAGCCAATTTTGGATGAACGCTTTTTCTGAGCCAATGCGTAAGCCAGTGTCAAGGGACCCAGCCGTCCGGCAAACATCGTTATGGTTACAATGAATTTCCCCACGGGAGATAATTCGCTTGTCAATCCCATCGACAATCCAGTAGTGCTGAAAGCGGATGTCGCTTCAAACAGCACTTCCAAAAAATGTTCTTCCAGCATTCCTTCTGAAATGGTCAGCAATAGGGAAACTCCCAGCACAACCACCAGAGAACTCATGACAACGGCCAGTGCGCGCATAACGGTTTCGCCTGCTATTTTGCGCTTGAAGGCATGGATTTGACCACCCCCGCGAAAGGTTTGGATCGTAGCTAATATGAGTACAACAAGTGTATTGATCTTAATACCGCCGCCTGTCCCTCCGGAAGCAGCACCAATGAACATCAGAATAATAATGAAGAACTGAGAAGCTGCCAGCATACTGCCGATATCAATCGTATTAAACCCCGAGCTTCGTGGCGTTATGCCTTGAAAAAAAGCAGCCAGTACTTGTTCGCTCCCACTCAATTGGCCAAAGGTTGACGGATTCCAGCTCTCCATAAAGTATATAAATAGAAAACCGAGCAGGGACAGCGTTCCTGTCCCGACCAGAACAACCTTGGAGTGAAGCGAAAGTTTTTTCCATGAACGTTTTTGGAATACATCCACAATGACGATATAGCCGAGACCTCCAATGATAAATAACAGGACAATCGTAATATTGACGATCGGATCGCCAACGAAGGGTGTCAGGCTGTCAGACCACAGGGCGAAACCGGCATTGTTGAATGCGGAAACGGAATGGAAAAGGGCGTAATAGGCCGCCTGCCCCCATCCAAAATCCGATTGCCAACGAAGTGTTAGAACAATCGTTGCCAGTGCTTCAAATGCGAAAGCGATAAGTACCATGTACATTGACAATTTAACCAAACCTTGTGCCGAAGTTGAATAGGTGGTCTGCTGGATGATGAGCCGTTGTTTCAAGCCAATCCTTTTCCCCAAAACAATGGCGACCATGACACCAAAGGTCATAAAGCCAAGTCCGCCAATTTGGATCAACATCATAATGATGACTTGTCCAAAAGTTGAAAACACGCTGCCGGTATCCAAGACAACGAGTCCGTTTACGCATATTGCTGACGTGGCCGTAAATAATGCATCCAGCAGACCAACTGAACTTCCGGTGGAGGAAGAGTGGGGAAGCGCCAGCAATGCGGCTCCGATTAATATCAATGTGAAAAAAACAAGCATGATGAGTTGAGGAGGGCTCATCTTTTTCTTAAGCTTGTTGATGAACAACTCCATTTTGCCAGGAGCGGAATGTTGTGTATTTCGATCGTTTGAATTTATAGAGGGTCTTCTCACAAATTCCACTCCCATTTCTTATTAATCTTCGTCCTTGGCATACATTTCTCTGTTTTGGAATAAAGACGAGTCTATTACTTTTCCGTGACTTATTTTTAGATATTGGACTTCTTGATCTGTTTTTATTTTTAGCAAACCGGTGTCAAAATCGGTATTCAACTCTTTGAAAAATAGTCCGCTGGCTACAGGGTTGCCCCCGGATTCCTTATTACCGATTATATAATGAGGACCCTCTTTGAAAACGGCGACTCGAATCCCTCGTTCATGGGTGTCAGTAATTTGTTCATCCATCCTCTGAACTGCCACGATGTGCAGATCCGTTTCGCCAATCTGGTTTAGGAGTTCGTTGACAAACGACCCGCGCGTAATTTCTTGCCATCGTGTTTGTCCAGACTGCCCGATGATGAGTTGGGTAATATGAAGGTTCTTGGCAGTTTCTGCTATGATTTCGGAAGCCTTGCGATCTTTGTTTGGTTTGACGATAAAGGTTGCCCCATATTCGTCGCATTTCATTTGCCACTCAGCCATATACCTTTCTTGTGTCTGATCAAGCTCATTCTCACGTAAGGGTATAACGCTCAACACAAACAGGGGACACTGAAGCAGATTGGCTAATTCACCGCCTCGGCGGATGAGGCGTTCGCCGTTCGGACCATAATACACGCATACCAGTATTTTTTCGTTGTTCAACAGATAAATCATTCCTTTCTTATTCTTCAGTAGACGGTAATTACCACATTAGCTTAAATTAAAAAGGCCTGGTTGCAGAGATATATCTGCTTCCAGACCTTGGCTGTACGAATTTTGGACAAGTCAAAGTAGAAGAGTGTTCTCTCCCAAGACGCTGACGAGGTTAGCTGTCGGATTCGGGATTGAGAGTTCCCGTTCCTTCTTCATCAGAAAGAATTCACCCCTAAAGCTTAAGCAGCTTTTGTTGGTTCCCCCGTTCCTCATAGAGGATTAAGCGTAATGCGTATAAAATTTATTGTAATAAATATTATGCTAAAATAAGCTAAAAGTAAACAGTCTGCCATGGGCAATGAATGTCATTCATGGGTTGAGGTAGAATTCAATCTTTGTTTTGTATATACTCGTTTCAAGTTATTATTTGATTACACGAAGGTTACTTACATATCCGTACCGTCTTTTTCCTTCACGGGGTTAGCTAATCCAAACTTCTTAACCAATGGTTTGATGGTTAACCCCTGCACGAGAAGTGAGAAAAGGACAACACTAAACGTGAGCACGAGTATATCGTCGCGGCCGGCGAAGGTTGAAGGCAAACTTAAGGCGAGTGCGATGGATAAGCTGCCCTTTAACCCTCCCCAATTCAAAACCATCTTCCATGATGAAGGGAAGGGTCTCAGGAAGTACAGGCTCGCGTAGACGGCCACAGTCCTACCGATGAGAACGATCAGAATGGCGGCACCGATTAACGCCCATTTGTCTGCGAAGTTAATATGTTTGATTTCGAGACCGATCATCAGGAATATCAATGAATTTGCAATCAACGTGATGACGTCCCAGAACGAATTAATGTTCATCTTGGTCGTCTCCGACATCCCGATGCGCGCTCCGTAACTGCCGAAAATCAAGCCGCCCACGACGACGGCAATCACACCGGATACATGGAAATGCTCGGCGATAAAGAAACTTCCGAAGAAGAGGAGCATTGAGAACGCAATCTCCAACGGATAATCGTCATAGAAGCGAATGAGCTGTGAGAATAGATACCCAAGCAAGCCTCCAACTGCGATACCGCCGACACTGAACTTGAGAAAGAGCAATAGGCCGCTGCCTGCTCCCGCCCAGCCCATTTCCATATATGTAAGTAAATAAACGGAGGAGATCTGAAACAACACAACGGCAATTCCGTCATTAAACAACGATTCCCCTTCAATAATCGTCACGATTTTCTTCGGTACGCCTAAAGACTTGAAGATGGAGATGACACTGATCGGATCTGTGGCGCTCATTAAAGCCGCAAAGGTAAATGCAACGACTAAAGGTAATCCCATAAGCCCGTACATGGCAAGAGCAATAAGAAGGAAAGAGAGCAAGGTGCCGCCAAAAGCAAGGGCAAGCACCGGCTTGCCTTGTTCACGAAGATGCGAGAATGGAAGCTTTAGCGTAGCATCCCCGAGAAGGATTGGCAGGAACAGGGAAATAATGATCGCTTGAAACACATTCGATTGGGTGATGAAAGATTCGGCTTCATCCAGCACCGGCACGTGGATCAATCCAAGCAGCAGACCTACGATAACAAGAGCAATAGAGTAGGGCTGATTCATTTTTTTGGCTAACGCGATAACCCCCATCGAAACCGCTAGTAGAATTAACAATTGAACGAATATCTCATTAAAATGATGCATAGAGCCCCCCTCCTTAAAGAAGATAATCTCCAGTTATTGTAACTTAATGACCTCCAAACAACAAATATATTGACAAATGGGAAAAAGAGGGCGTATTTTATGAATATAAAATAAAATTAATCACAGAATCATTCCTATGCTGATTAAGGATGTGAAATACGATATGCCAAAAAAATTCTCTGACGAAGAACGTAAGTGGATTCGAGAAAAACTGCTGGTGGAGGCACGTCAGCATTTCGAAAAGTCTGGTCTCCGTAAAACGAGTGTTGAAGAATTAACGAAGGCGGTCGGCATTGCCCAAGGCTCATTTTACATGTTCTTCGGATCGAAAGAGGAATTGTATTATGAACTGATTCTGGAAGAGGAGGATCGAATCCGCAGTGCGGTTCTAAACTTATTTCCTCCGGAACAGGTCAGCAGCCAGGATAGCATCAAACGGTTTCTCTTGTATTCATTAAGGATGATGGATGAGAGCCCGCTGCTTCGACAGATGATGGATCGGGGGGAGATGGAGCTGTTGTTCAGGAAATTACCGAAGGAACTGCTGGACCGTAACTTTACCGAGGATCAGGATGCGCTCCTGCCAGTGATTGCAGCTTGGCAGAAAGCCGGCATTTTGAACGGTACGGCACCCGAATCCATCGTGGGCATGATCAGATCCTTGGCGTTTCTTACGCTGCACAGAAAAGAGATTGGAGAAGCACCATTTACAGCTACGATCGAACTATTGGTAGAGCTATTATCTGCCGGTATGCTCGCAGTGTCCAAAGGGGCACAAGGAGGTGAGGGATTGTGATCGAAGTAAGCGGGCTTCATTTCACTTATCCCAATCGTAAAGAGCCGACCCTGCAGGGACTTGATTTTGTCATACGGTCTGGAGAAATCTTTGGATTTCTCGGCCCGTCTGGTGCAGGTAAAAGCACAACGCAGAAGCTGCTGATCGGTGTTCTGAAGGGATATCGTGGGAGCATAAAGGTAATGGGAAACGAAATTAAGGAAATCGGTCCGGAATATTACGAGCGAATCGGTGTAGCCTTTGAATTTCCTAACTTCTACAACAAATTTTCGGTTCTCGAAAATTTAAAACTTTTTCGATCTCTTTACAAGGGGAATACGGAAGATCCATTGAGATTGCTTGAACAAGTTGATTTGTCAGATGCAGCCAATATGATGGTTTCACACCTTTCCAAAGGGATGAAGATGAGGCTGAATTTCTGCAGGGCGTTAATGCATGATCCGGATATCCTCTTTCTGGATGAGCCTACCTCCGGATTGGACCCCGTGAATGCGAAACGAATAAAGGAATTGATCCTCGCGAAAAAAGCGGCAGGAAAGACGGTTCTCATAACAACGCACAATATGCAAGCAGCAGAAGAGTTGTGCGATCGGGTTGCATTTATCGTCGACGGCGAGATCAAGTTGGTTGATTCGCCAAGGGAATTGAAACTCCGGAATGGAAGAAGGCTGGTGCGAGTTGAATACCGGAAGGACAGTGAGTTAGAAGAGGCTACATTTCCTCTAGATGATATGGGTCGGAATGACCGATTTCTGAGGCTTATACAGGAGTTCCCACCTGAGACTATTCATTCGCAAGAAGCATCCCTTGAACAAATTTTTATTGAGGTGACAGGGAGGCAGCTTTCATGAGAGGGCTAACCCTTTTTCTTTTTGATCTACGTTTCCAGTGGCGCCATGGCTTTTATTACGTTTATATATTCGTCTGTATCTGTTACTGGATTCTGCTTCGATTCGTTCCTGAGACATATCAGGAGATAACCGCCATCGTGCTAACCTTCAGCGATCCGGCTGCCCTGGGACTTATCATGGCAGGTGGTATGGTCCTGCTGGAGAGAGATCAAGGCGTTCACGACCCGCTGTTTGTAGCGCCGGTGCACTTACGGGATTATTTACTGGCAAAAGCATTCTCGCTGTCGCTGTTATCTCTTGCGGCAGGATGGGTCATTCATATGGCAACCGGTACCATTCCCGATTCACCGTTTGCTTTTTCTACAGGTATTGTCTTAACCTCAACCTTCATGACCTTGTTGTCGATTGGGATTGCGGCACGCCAGCGGACCATTAACGGCTTTATTCTGATGGCACAAGTCTACGCGATACCACTCGTGCTTCCCTTGTTTGGTTTCCTTCAATTGTGGCATACTGACCTGTTTATGTTCCTTCCGACTGAAGGAACACTCCGCTTACTTGTTTCCCCTGGTGACGGCTTATCTGCTGGCAGTGTTCTATTCTCCGTATGTCTTTTATCGCTCTGGAACATTGCTGCTTACTTCTGGGCATACCGTTCCTATACTCGACATGTGCTGATGCGGATAGGCGAGGGAGGGGCCGTACATGGAGAAATATAAATTCCTCATTATGAAGGATCTTCGGCATGCTTGGAAGGATCCTGTTCTGATGGCAGCGTTGATCGGACCGTTAGCGATCCTGTTTCTATCGAGATTCGGCTTTCCTGTTGCCGTTGATTGGCTTGAGGTAAACTATTCCTTTCACTTGGAGCTGTACCGTGGTTTTGCTGCATCGTTATTGGTTGTTACGATCCCAATGCTGACGGGAATGCTTACAGGATTGCTTATGCTCGACGAGCGGGACGAGAATATGATTGCTTATTATGCGGTTACACCTTTAACGAGTAAAGGCTATTTGTTTTATAGAATGGCTCTTCCTTTTCTGTTGTGCACCGTCCTATCTTTTGTGTATTTGTTTTTTTCCAATTTGTCAGAAGTCCGTTCATACAATGTATTTGTGTTGCTGTTGCTGGCGTTGGAAGCACCCATGTTTTCGCTGTTTCTTGCCGCCTTCTCAACAAACAAGGTGGAAGGGTTGGCCTTGTCTAAATTAGGGGGGCTGTTCATAGCTGGCCCAGTGGTGGCCCATTTCGTGCCTGGAGCCTGGCAGGTGGTAGGCGCCTGGCTTCCAACGTATTGGCCTGCTAAGATTCCCTACCTGTTCATGCACAATGAATCTTTTCTGGCATCTGTATTTTTTGCCGGTGGTTTGCTCTTACACGGCGTGTTCTTGTACCTGATGGTAACTGTATTCATAAACAGGCGATCTTAACTGGTGCTCCGGCGTTTAATGCAGCCTGCTTGAATGATAGAATTCAAGCACTTGAAGCGAATGGAAGGTGCGTTGTTGAACGGGTCGAGTACTGCATACCCGGAAGTAAAGTTTTATCGGAAATGATGAGACAAGAACATGGACCGATTGCCGGTCAGATAAGTGTGATAGAACCGGTCCATGTTTATATGGCAGTAGGCACGAGCATCTGCTAGAATAATTGCTTACTTGTTTTTAATATTAATCCATACCTAAAAGGTCTTTAACGACTATGTTAGATTCGTTAACCAGGCAGCAAGTGCTTCGCCAATTTCATGAGGCGAATCTTCCTGAGGATAATGAAGTCCACGGACGGTGATCTCCGTTTGCATTGACCAGGTACGGCAGAACTCAACATGAGATACCGGCATAGTGCCTGGATCACAGTTGATGAAGAGTTTCGGGACCGAGCTCTGTACCAACCACTCTCCGTACGTGGTTACAATCTCCGTCACATCAGCGGGATCTCCATCAAACGGAAGTTGTCGCGGCCAGGTTAACGTCGGGCGGCGGCCTTCACCAGGCAGCGAGAATGGCCGACGATATTCATTCATCTCTTCCTCGGTCAACTTACGAAGAATGCCGATTGGGAGGTTAGTCTCGATGAAAGAATTGTGTTCCAACACCATCTGTTCACCTTCCTCCGATCGTAAGGCCTGAAAAATTTTCCGTCCCCGTTCCGGAAGATCGCTCCAACTACGAGGTTGTATGATTCCCTCCATGTAGGCGATTCCTTTAACAGCCTCCGGATGGCGGTAAGCCCAATCAAATCCCAGGGCCGACCCCCAATCGTGCACCACAAAAGTAACCCGTTCGTGAACACCAATCTGATCCAACAGGGCATCGAGATAGCGACGATTCTCTACAAAGGTGTAAGAGTCGGTACCACTATGGGGAATTTTCTCGGAATCCCCCATACCTATGAGATCAGGAGCAATGCAACGACCAAAATCTTGGGCATAAGGAAGAATTTCACGCCAGAGATAAGAGGAGGTAGGGTTGCCGTGCAGGAAGACAATCGGATCTCCACTTCCTTCGTCAACGTAAGCCATTTCTAGACCCAGTACGCGTTGACGCCTTTTTTCGTAGGGAAAAGACGGTGTAATCATTCAGAATCTCACCTTTCTATTGTTAAATTTAATATATATAAATGCTTTCATATATGAAAGCAAGCACATACTTTCATTTATGTTATAAGAAAAGCTCCTTCGGAGCTGTTCTTAGTGAAATAATAGCTAAGGGCTAAGTGCCTTAGTAAATACACTTACACTTTCTTCAATAAATTCCTCAAGCGTATCTTCCGAGACCGCTTCTTTAGCATGTAGTCTACTGATGAAAGCCCCGTAATTCATCCACATGAACGATAAAGCTTGAATTTCAGGATTTGTGGAGACCACTTTGCCTTCTGATGACATTGTAGTTAGATAATCAGCGAGCAAATTTTTTAAGTGCTTCGGATTGCGCGAAGCCTCTTGTAGAACAGAGTCGGGTAGAGTACTACTCCCTTTTAGCGCGATTGATATTAGCTTTCTGTTTCGGTTCATGATGTTATGATACGTTCGACTCACTGTAAGCAGATCCTCATGCAGATTTCCTATAAGACCCTCGTTAAAAAGCCTGGTCATCTCATTGCCATAGTGGAACCGGCTGAAGGCGGCCTCAAGCAGTTTTTCTTTCGTCCCAAAATGCCGAAATAAAGTGACCTCGTTCACTCCAGCAGCTAGCGCGATTTCTTTGGTTGTTGTGCTGTCATAGCCTTTTTCTGCCATGAGGTCCATGGTTGCCAGCAATATCTTTTCGCTTGTAGTCGGATTAGCACTCATGAGACACCCCTCCCTTAATGCAAGTGCTTGCTTACATTTTTTATTGTAGGTTATGTGTAAACAATTGTCAATACAGAATTTTATAGGATTTTCATCGAATCATCATGAGAGGCAACTTCTATTAAGAGGACAGTGAATCGGAAGAGATGGCTATGTTACATCACATTGTTGAAATGGAGGATAAAAGGAGCAATTCATAAGAAAGCATAACGTTTGTTACATGCTAGGATAGACGCAGTTCTCATGAAAGGAGAAATCAAGATGGCAACAAACAATATCCGTGAACCAGAGAATGATAATGCCCTTACTTCACACAATCCGTCTAAACCCCATCCTGCAATGGAACGCTTGAATGTCTTCGTAGGGAAATGGAATACAGAGGGTGTGATTAAAGCCAGTCCATCCGGGGCAGCTGATCTGTTGAAAGCAGTAGATACCTACGAATGGCTACCCGGGGGTTATTTTCTCATTCATCATGTCGATGGCTATATGGGAAAAGATAAGGTCAAGGCTATTGAGATCATTGGCTATGATGCTTCCAGTCAGAACTACACGACACACTCATATGACAACCAAGGTAATTTCAATGCATACCAAGCGAACCTACTCGACCGTGATTGGAAAATTTGGGGGGAGTCGGAGCGATTCACAGGAATGTTTAGCGAAGATAGTAACATCTTAACAGGTAGTTGGGAGCTATCAAGCGACGGTACGAATTGGGTACCATGGATGGACATCAAGTTGACTAAAGTGATCTAGTAAAGAAATTCTCTACTATCCATGAAGTGCATTTGAATGAAAGCAGCCTCTATCGCAACGTTATATCTGTTAAAACCACTGATCAAAATGATTCAGTGGTTTTTTAGTTATGAAAGAGGAGGGAGGGAACCAACAGAAAGACGACAAGAACATATAGGGCTAACCGTTATTGTTATGCGTTATCACTAATCATAATTATTACGATTTTCAGAAAAGCTCTTGACAAAGACAGGTTGTCGGGATAAAGTTGTACCAGTTAATCGTAATATTTACGAATAATAAACATTTCATTTTCAGGAGGGCCAAACAAACCTATGTACCTAAAGATCAAGCAGTGCGAAAAGAGTACCTTGCATTACGGTTATTGTCGATTCCACAATTGAAGGGTTACTTCTTAAATAAAACACTTTAGAATTATCTACTTGATAGGAAAAGGAAGGAAATCATGCATACATCACGCAAGCATTACACACTTACTCTGTTACTATCTCTTTCAATAGTGCTTCTATTATCAGCTTGTTCATCCGGCACAGAAGCAGGAAATGCGCAACAAACCGCCAAAGCTTCCAACGCGGAATTAGTCTTTGCCAGCACCAAGGATATCCGGGATATCAATCCCCATCTATACGCGGGAGAGATGCCGGCACAGAATATGGTATTTGAATCCCTTGTGATCAATACGCCGGAAGGCATTAAGCCTGCACTCGCAGAGAAGTGGGATATATCAGAAGATGGCACAACGTATACCTTCTATTTACATAAAGGTGTTCAGTTTTCGGACGGAGAGCCGTTTAATGCCGAAGCCGTGAAGCTGAATATCGATGCAGTTTTGGAAAATGTCGAGAAGAACTCATGGCTGAATCTGGTCGCCGAGATCAAGGAGACGAAAGTGATCGATGACGCCACGTTCCAGATTGTACTGAAACATCCGTATTACCCGACATTGGAGGAATTGGGGTTAACTCGTCCGTTTCGCTTCATCTCACCAAAAAGCTTTATTGACGGTACAACTGCGAATGGAGTCAGCAGCTATGCCGGAACAGGGCCATACATTTTAACGGAGCACAAGCAGGACCAGTACGCGACATTTACGGTCAATGAAAATTACTGGGGAGACAAACCGCAGATTCAAACGATTAAGTGGAAAGTCATGCCTGACCATCAAACGATTCTGCTTGCCCTGGAAAAGGGAGAAGTAGACCTGTTATTCGGTTCGGACGGTGACATGGTGGACAATGAATCGTTCAAAGTGTTGACGGATCAAGGGAAGTACAGCACGGTCATCAGTCATCCGGTTGGCTCACGTGCGATCGTTCTTAATACCAACCGCTCAGCAACTCAGGAGCCTCAAGTGCGTGAAGCGCTGATGTATGCCATTAATAAACAGATCATCGCGGAAGGCATATTGAACGGGACGGAACAAGTGGCAGATACGCTGCTCTCCACTTCGGTTCCGTACGCAGATGTGGGCCTTGAAGGTGTGCAGTATGACATGAACAAAGCAAGCGATCTGCTTACGGCGGCTGGCTGGGCTGCGGGCTCGGATGGCTATCGGTACAAGGATGGGAACAAGCTTGAACTGACGATCTATTACAATTCCGATAATGCACAGGAGCGGACCATTAGTGAATCGATGCAAAACGATTTGAAGCAGGTTGGGGTAGCGTTGAACATTGTTGGCGAGGAAAAGCAGGCCTATCTGGACCGTCAGAAAACGGGCGAATTTGATCTGATGTACTCCCTCTCCTGGGGATTGCCGTATGATCCGCAAACGTATGTCTCTTCCTGGAGGGTTCCCTCCCACGCAGATTATCAGGCCCAATTGGGGCTGGAGAAAAAAGAGTGGCTGGATCATACGATCACAGACCTGATGGTCGAGCAGAATGAGGAACAGCGCCAAAACATGTACAAAGAGGTTCTAACGTATATTCATCATGAAAATGTATATATTCCACTGACCTATTCGGTTACCAAAGCCGTTCATATCAAGGCGCTTCAGGGTGTGGGCTTTAACGTTTCCCAATACGAAATTCCGTTTGAGAAGATGTACTTCGAAGAGTAATCAGGAATTTTGAAAATTCATTAGGAAAGTCAGGAAGCCTCGCTCACCATCTTCCATTCGCGGAGTTGTGCAGCGGGGTTTCCTTGTGAATCCATGAAATATAAAGGAGGATCACCTTGGGCAGGTACGTCATAAAACGAATATTAGCCATTATTCCGGTGCTGATCGGTATTTCATTTTTAGCATTTATTCTGATCCATTTGCGAACCAGTGATCCGGCTGAAGTGGCGCTGCGGGTGAATCAAGTTACGCCGACACCGGAAATGGTGGATGCCATGAGGGAAACACTAGGTTTGGATAAACCGTTTCTGACCCGTTACGTGGACTGGATTAGCAGCAGCATTCAGGGGGATTTCGGCATTAGTTATGTCAACCAACAATCGGTTGGAGAGCAGATTGCACGAGCCCTTCCAGCCACATTAAAGCTATCGGCTGTTGCCCTCGTTATCATTCTGACGATAAGTATTCTGATTGGTGTGCTATGTGCGATATATGAGAACAGTATCCTGGATCGATTCATGCGTGCATGGGTCTTTATTGGCACAGCCATGCCGAGCTTCTGGATTGGCATTCTGCTGATGTGGTTATTTGCCGTCAAGCTGAATTGGTTCCCCACGAGTGGCATGGAGCAGGCGAGTTCAGTTATCCTGCCGGCAGTAACGCTGTCCCTGGTATTCATCTCTACCTATGTCAGGCTGATTCGCAACAATATGGTGCAAAACAAAACCGAAAACTACGTATTATACGCTCGTGTCAGAGGATTGAAGGAACGGACGATTATCTGGAAAGTGTTCCGTAATTCTCTTCAATTATCGATTACGGCGCTGGGCATGTCGATCCCGAAGTTAATCGCGGGTACGGTCATTGTGGAAAATATTTATGCATGGCCAGGCATTGGGCGTTTGTGCGTCACCGCGATTTTTAATTCGGATTTTCCGATTATTCAAGCCTATATTCTGATTATGGGTGTGATGTTTGTCGTCTGTAATCTACTCGTGGATCTTCTGAATTCAGCTCTGGATCCCCGGATAAGAAGGGAGGGGTAACATGATGTTCTGGAAGCGCCTGGTGTCCGATAAAATGGCAGTGTTATGCATGATTACGATCGCACTTGTGGTCGTCGCTGGTGTTGGTGCACCCTGGTTCGCACCGCATGATCCCACGAGTCTAAACATTATGAACAAATATGCAGGGATCAGTCTGGAGTATCCATTGGGTACAGATCAACTCGGCCGCTGTAATCTGTCACGTCTTCTTTATGGCATTCGTACAACGATCCTGTTTGCTGTAATTACAACCGCGATTACAATTACGATCGGAACCCTGCTGGGCATCATATCGGGTTATTTTCGCGGCAAGGTGGATGAAGTCATTATGCGAATCTGTGACATGATGCTCTCCTTTCCGGCAGAAGTGATGATTCTGGCGATTGTCGGCATTCTCGGTCCAGGCCTGCTAAATGTCGTCGTCGCCAATATTATCGCCAAATGGGCATGGTATACCCGGATGATTCGTACAACAGTTATTCAATACACGGACAAGAACTATATTCGTTTTGCCAAAGTCTCGGGATGCGGGACGGGTCATATTATGAGAAAACATGTGCTGCCTGGCGTTTCGGGCGAAGTCGCTGTCTTTGCGACGCTGGATACGGGCTGGGTCATCCTCAATATATCGGCGTTGTCCTTCCTTGGTCTGGGTGTACAGGCACCTACGCCGGAGTGGGGCATGATGCTGAATGATGCAAAAAATGTAATGATTACACATCCAACGCAAATGCTTGCGCCTGGATTGGCGATTTTGCTGGTCGTGGCTGCTTTCAACTTTTTGGGAGACAGCCTGCACGCGGCGATGAATCCGAAAAGTTATATGCACAAGAAGGGAGGCCGGTTGAATGTCTTTGTTAGAAGTAAAAAATCTGTCCATCACTGATTCCAGAACCGGTCTGCCCATTGTGCAAAATCTAAGCTTTGCGTTGCAGTCCAATACCTGCCTTGGCATTGTGGGCGAGAGTGGCAGCGGCAAATCCTTATCCACCAAAGCCATTCTGGGATTGGCCTCTCCCTGGCTTGAAATTAGTGGAACAGCCTTTTACCAGGGGAAGGATCTATTACAGCAAACCGGGGAAGAGCTTCGAAAGATCCGCGGTCAGCGCATTTGCATGATTTTACAGGATGCAATGACGGCGTTTAACCCGCTGGAACCGATTGGGAAACAAATGATGGAGACCTTTCGAGAGAACCTTCGGATCCCCAAAATAGAAGCCAGACAACTGGCGGCGGATGCCTTGCATCGTGTTCATATTCTTCAACCTGAGCAGGTGCTGCAAAAGTATCCGCATCAACTATCAGGGGGCATGCTGCAAAGAGTAATGATCTCCATTGCCATGATGTTGGAGCCTGACATTATCATCGCCGATGAGCCGACAACCGCACTGGATTCGATTAACCAGCGTGCGATTGTTGAGCAATTCAAGCAACTTCGCGAAACGATGGGTATGTCTATCATTTTCATATCGCATGATTTGGGTGTCGTGCAGTATTTGGCGGATGATCTTATCGTTATGCGGGATGGGGAATGCGTCGAGCAAGGAAAGGCGAATGACGTATTTGCGAATCCTCAGCATGAGTTTACACAATATCTGATCCAGACCCGAATCAAGCTGTCTGATCCTTTTCAAGCCTCCATGGAAGCAGGTGTGCAGTAATGCTGGTCGAAGTGAATCATCTGTCCAAAAGCTATCCCCAATCGGGTGGCTTCTTTCGGAAAGAGACAACAGAAATTCTGAAAGATATTCATTTTGAGATCCGTGAAGGTGAATGTCTGGGTCTGATTGGTGAGAGTGGAAGTGGGAAAAGCACGTTAAGCCGCCTCATTCTTGGATTGGAGAAACCAACACAAGGTGAAGTTCGGATTGAGGGGATGGTTGTTTCCCAATGGATGAAGAAGAATAAAGGGAAAATAAGCGTTGTTTTTCAGGATTATACGTCTTCGGTCAATGGCAAATTCATCGTGCGGGATATCATAGCTGAACCCTTGGTTGCACTGGGTGATATCGCGGATCTGGATGATCGGGTCAATGACCTGCTCGCGAAGGTGGGGCTTCCTCATGCGGTGATGCACAAGTATGCTCATGAACTGAGTGGCGGGCAATTACAGCGGGTGTGTATCGCCCGCGCAATCTCAACCAAACCCAAATTCGTAGTTCTGGATGAAGCGCTCAGTTCGCTGGATGTCTCCGTCCAGGCGCAAATCCTGGAGTTGCTGCGCACTTTGCAGCATGAAATGAACATGACCTATCTATTTGTAGCGCATGATCTTCAGGCTGTGGCGAATCTCTGTGACCGGGTACTCTTCCTGTACCGCGGAACAATTGTGGAGGAGCTAGAACGGAATCATCTCTCGGATGCAACGAATGAATATGCGAAAGCATTGCTTGCATCGGTTATGCCCTTTCGAGCAAACGGTACCTGATTTGTATAATGGCCAGTCACTTCTGTGATTAACTGCCAAATGAAGAAGGAGAGGAACGATATTTTGGATTCTTCAGAAGCGGCCAATGGAAAATTAAACCCCATGTCCTTTTCGTTTATCCGGTTTTATATGCTGGCCTTTTTATTTTTTGCAGCCAATTCGGCCTTGACGATTATTCTTCCCTTGCGGAGTGAAGCAGCCGGCTTGAATCAGGCTGAGATCGGGCTAATAATGGGGGCATACATGTTTACGTGTATGCTTCTAAGGCCTTTTGCGGCCCAACTACTTGGTAAGTATGGACCGCTGCGTGTGATGAAGTGGCTGCTGGTTCTGCATGCGACTACTCTGCTGCTGTTTGTTGTTTTTGATGTGAAATCGTATCTGTGGCTGCGGGCACTGCAAGGTGCGGCTACCGCATTTTTTTCTATGACGATGCAGGTTGGCATTGTCGAGAAACTGGAGGATAAAGACCGGGGGCAGGGGTTATCCATGTATACCCTTTTTACAATGGTTCCTTCTCTGGTTATCCCTATACTCGCCATACAAATTTGGGAGCACGCAAGCGAAATCTGGTTTACCGTACTGATGATCGGTTTAGCGGTGTTCCCAATCCTGATCGGATACAACGTGGACATGCCACGAAGCACGGTGCAGAATAAATCGTATTCACTCAGAGATATAGCAGGGTCATTCAGAGGAATGTTGAACAGCACACCACTGCTGATTAGTAGTTTGGTTATGCTGTTTGCTTCATGCGTATATGGAGCAACCGCAACTTTCCTACCACTGTATATGGTATCGGCAAGGGTGGCGAGTCCAGGAATATTTTTGACGATTCAGGGGTTTGTGGTTATTTTGTGCAGATTCAGCTTGCGCAAAAAAATCCCTTCTGACGGAAGCTGGAATACTTGGCTGATAGCGGGTTTACTTATTTCTGCCTCATTGGGAACCCAATTGCTCGCTCTGCTAGAGATGATTGGGCCGCTTGTGTACCTTTCTGCAGTGTTCAGTGGTTTTGCCGTAGCACTGCTGTACCCAATGTTAACCACATATTTGTCATTTGTATTACCTGCTGATTCCAGATATGTTCTTATGGGCATTTTCATGTCAGCCTATGATCTGGGTTTCTCCCTGGGCGGACTCCTAATGGGTATAATTGTACAAACAAGTTCGTACTCTACCATGTTTACAATCTGCACGTTTCTTACTATCACAGCCATGATTATGGTCATGGTTTTCAGGAAACAGATGGAAGCAGGCAATGAGATCAGATCTGCAATGAATGCTAAATCGTAAAGCCGCGAAAGTGCGGCTTGTTTTTTTTGGAAATTTCTGTTGACTATCTCATAGTGACATGCTATATTACACTTGTCCTTAATCGTAATTATTACGATTAATAAACAAACCAACTGATCACATATTGTAATCAAGGGAGCCCGGTATGAAGCATAAGATCGATTTTGTGAAATGCAACCCTACACAGAATATGACGGTACTGATTAAGAGCAAGCTTCCTCCCGATGACTATAAAGTCATTGCTGCTAAAATCATGTCCTACGACAATGTTTATGCTGAACAGGTTGGATTTATTGAACCGTTCCGGAAGGAGAATGCGGATGCGCGCCTACATATGGCTGGAGGTGAATTCTGCGGTAATGCCTGCATGGCTCTAGCTGCTTATTTAGCAAATGAACAGGGGTTAAATCAAAATGAAACAACCGAACTCCACTTACAAGTATCCGGTGTTGAGCGATTGGTGACTTGTCGGATAACAAAAAACAGTGGGGATTATCAGTGTCAAGTGGATATGCCGCTTCCGTTAACAATTGAACAAACTGTGCTAAACGACGGGAGTGACTCTTACGACATGATCGTTGTCAGATACAGCGACTTTGTCCATTTCGTAATTGAAGTCGAGGACATTGATACTGAAATGAAGAGGAAAATGTTAAATCTGGTTAAACTTATCGGTCCCTTGCTCGATACAAAGATGCTGGGCATTCTGTTATACAACATACGCACCAGTGAATTGGCTCCGCTGATCTATGTGTCGGATCTGGATAGCGCAGTATGGGAAAGAGGCTGCGGCTCCGGAACGGCTTCCGTAGGGGCTTACTTAGCCTGGAAGAATCAAAAAAGTATGGAGGCTGCCATCCAGCAGCCGGGTGGAACGATTCAAGTAAGAGCCTTCTACGATCAAGAGCGGTTGACTCAACTGGAAATCGAAGGAAACGTCGGCATTGTAGCACAAGGCATAGCATTCATCGAACAGGATGCAGACCATGTGGAGGGAGTGAGGAATCGTGAAATTAGCATGGTTTGAGCAGTCCGTGACCGATTATCTCTCAAGTTTTAAGTATTTCGCGGACCAGTTTGATTATTCGGCTGGACATTGTACGGAATTGGAGCAGCTCATTGACGATTATTCTGCGTTTATCATTGATGAGTCCAACCTCAGTAACTGGGAATTGCTGAAGGAACAAGGAATGGGTGGAATAAACGATCTTGTGGATGAGGTGAGAAAGCACTCTGCGAGATGCGTAGCCATTCTGGAGAAATATCGTGCGATGAAATTATTACAGGGAGATGCTGAGATCACCAATTATTTCAGAAATATTGAAGAATGCATCGAGAAGGAGTTCGGCAGCTTCCAGGTAACTTCCGCATCGAGTGTATTGCTGGTTGGCTCCGGCTCGTTCCCGATGACGGCATTGTTAATCGCTCAGCGTACGGGAGCTCAAGTGGTCGGTATTGACATTGACAACGAGGCCATTGAACTCGGATTGAAGGTTACTGAGAAATTGGGCCCCGGATTGAAGATTACTTTAAAAAATACACCGGTGGATCTCCTCGATGATATGAATGTGATTACCCATGTTATCTTCAGTTCTACGATTTCTAATAAATACGAAATACTGGATCAGCTGCACCCATTGACGAATGAACACGTCGTAGTAGCCATGAGATACGGAGACCAATTAAAGTCATTATTCAATTATCCCATGCAAGATACGGATGTAAGCAAATGGAGACTGGTTGGTAACGTATTGCGCAGGAACGATATCTTTGACATTGCGTTGTACAAGAAAAGCTAGGTTCGCCATAAGGTAATCGATGTGAGGTGTTTTTATGGAAAATATGAAGCGAGTCTTATTATTGGGGACGGGACCTGCTGCCTTGCAACTGGCGGTTACTCTTAAAAGGGAATTTCGCTGCCGGCTCGGAATTGCCGGAAGGGAATCGGTCCGTTCCGCTGATTTCTTCGAATCACTTGCAGTAAATGATCAGAAGGTTTGCGTGAGTATTCAAAACAAAAAGCATCATGCTATGGAAGGCGAAGCTTGTATTGACGATGTATTTCGAGGCTTCGAAACCATTGAAGGGGCATGGGATAGTCTCTTTCTTGCAGTGACCACGGATGCTTATATAGATGTGATCCGGCAAATTCATCCTGACGTTCTGTGCAAGGTCAAAAGCTTAGTGCTGATTTCACCGACTCTCGGCTCCAATCAGCTGGTCTCCGGCTACATCCGGCGCTTGAATCCGGATGCGGAAATCATAAGTTTCTCTACGTATATCGGGGACACGAGGTGGATGGATAACAGGGTATCCAACCATGTCATCACAACGGCGGTTAAGAAAAAAGTCTTTATCGGATCTACGAGGGGACGTTCTCCTCTTATCGATGCGTTATGCCGTCTGCACAAGGGCCTCGATATAGATTTAGAAGTCATGCGGACGCCTCTGGAAGCAGAGGCGAGGAACATCTCGCTCTACGTTCACCCTGCTTTGTTCATGAATGATTTTTCACTAAGCGCCATTTTTGACGAATCGAATGACATTCCCAAATATGTCTACAAGCTCTTCCCGGAAGGGCCCATTACACAGAATCTGATCCGTAATATGCGATCGCAATGGAGCGAGATGATGAGTATTTTAGACAAGTTAGGGATACCAAGCATCAATTTGCTGAAATTCATGACCGATGATAACTATCCCGTACGGAACGAAAGCTTGTCGCGTGAGGATATCGAAGGTTTTAACCATTTACAGGCCGTTCATCAAGAGTATTTGTTGTTCATACGTTACGCTTCCTTGTTAATCGATCCCTTCTCGCAGCCAGATCAAGACGGGAAATACTTCGATTTCTCGGCGGTTCCGATTCGGAAGATATTTGTCAATAAGGAAGGAAGCCTGGATATCCCGAGGATGCCCAAGGAGGATTATTACCGGGTAAAGATCATCCAAGGCATTGCCAGAAATCTCAAGGTGAATTGCCCCACTATCGATCGCTTCATTGATACGTATGAGAACAAAATTACAAGTGTGTCGCTAGCTAATCAAGGCCGAGTATTGTCAGACGCCTTTCAGATCCAAAGTTTCGAGGAGGATCTGAAATGGATAGGCGAGGAGATGTCTAACGTATAGCCTTTTGCGTTTACATATAACAACCAGATAAATAGGAGGAAGACTGTGAGAAGAACAACTTTATGGCTATGGATGCTTATGGTTATGACCGCGCTTTTGGCTGCGTGTGGAGCTGAGAATCAGGGAAGCAAGGACACAACCAAGCTCCAAGACGAAATCATTTATGCAACAGCGAAAGATATTCATGATATGAATCCACATTTATACACAGGATCGATGCCGGCTCAAGGAATGGTTTACGAATCACTGGTAGAGAACACAAAAGAAGGAATAAAGCCGCTTCTGGCGGAATCCTGGGACCTATCCGAGGATGGGAAGACGTACACCTTCCATTTAAGGAAAGATGTAAAGTTTCATGACGGGGAACCCTTTAATGCGGAAGCCGTCAGAATGAACATCGAAGCTGTGCAGCACAACGCGGATAAACATGCCTGGATCAAACTGTCGACCAAGATCAAGAGCATCAAGGTAGTGGATGAATATACCTTTCAATTGAATTTAAGCGAACCCTACTATCCTGCACTTGTTGAATTGTCTATGACGCGGCCTTATGTGTTCCTCTCTCCCAATGACTTCATTCAGGGAGAAACCAAGGATGGGGTGCAAGGACATAACGGAACCGGCCCCTACAAATTTACAGAACATAAAATCGATGAGTATGCCACATTTACCGCCAATGAGGAGTATTGGGGAGGTCAGCCAAAAATCAAAAAAAATAACGGCAAAGGTGCTTCCCGCCGGGGAAACGACCTTCCTGGCTATGCAAAAAGGAGAGGTGAACTTCGTATTCACCGATGATCGGGGCGCAGACAGCATCGACGTCCAGGCCATGAATCACCTGGTTGACGCCGGAACCTTTCAATTGGTTCGAAGCGAAGCCATGAATACAAAAATGATCGTGGCTAACAGCAGCAAAGCGGACAGTCCGGTAAGTGAAAAGGCAGTGCGCGAGGCCATTTGGCATGCGATAGATCGCGAAACGATCAGCAAGGATATCTTCGAAGGAACCGAATCGGTGGCGAATCGACTCTTCTCATCCAACGTCAACTATGCCGATGTTCAGCTGAAGGAGCGTGGTTATGACCTCCAAGCTGCAGAGCGAATTCTGGAGCAAGCCGGTTGGACAAAGGACGGTGACGGCGATGCCAGAATGAAGGACGGGAAACGCTTGACCATCAAATTATACTATGACAGTAACTCAGCTTCGCAAAAAACGCAGGCGGAATATATTCAGAATACGGTGGGCGGGATTGGAATCAAGCTGGATCTCATCGGCGAGGAGTCGAGTTCCATTGCGAATCGACGCTCTACAGGGGATTACGAATTATTATTCAATCAGACCTGGGGATTGGCCTATGACCCTCAGAGCACGATTTTTGCATTCACTTCGGAAGCGTCATATCTGCATACAACCAAGGGAATCGCAGAAGCGGATCACCTCTATGACCTGATTCAGCAGGTTATGGTTTCTACCGACGAGGAAGTCAGAAAGTCGTTGTATGCTGAAATCCTGCAAATTGTTCACGATGAAGCGGTATTCATTCCGATTTCCAACGGGAGTGTCACGGTGCTGGCGCCCAAGAGCCTGCAAGGTATTGCATTCAAGCAAACTCAGTTCGAACTGCCTTTTGAGCAAATGTATTTTGAATAGTTCGGTCTGACCGCTGAATCCTAATTCGACAAGGAGTCCTTATGGGAAGTTATGTTGTAAAAAGATTACTGATCTCTGTTCCGATCCTGTTCATCATTTCGTTTCTGACCTTTCTGCTGATTAACCTGTCGCCCATGGATCCTGCAGAAGTCGTACTCCGGGCGCAAGAAGTTCCCGAGATAACGGAAGAACTGTTGGCACAGACACGCGAAGAGTTGGGAATGAATCAGCCGTTCCTGAAACAGTATGCCGACTGGATGCTGGCCAGCCTTCGGTTAGACTTCGGGGAGTCTTATGTAACGGGACAGTCTGTGTGGTCCTTGATCAGCCCGGCCTTTGTCAATACATTCAAGCTGACGATGGTTTCATCCGTCATCATTATCTTCATGTCTATTCTTCTGGGGGTTGTATGCGCATTAAATGAAGGGAAAATACTGGATCGATCCGTAAGAGGCGTCTCTTTTATTCTAACGTCGATGCCTTCGTACTGGCTTGCCTCGATATTGATCTGGTATCTATCGGTCCGCTTGGACTTGCTGCCCACCAGCGGTATGGACTCCTATCAGAGCTATATTCTCCCCGTCACCGTGATATCGGTAAGTTATGTGGGCATTTATTTTCGAAACGTCCGAAGTTCAATGCTTACCCAATTGGATGAAGGCTATGTGGTATATGGGAGAGCCTGCGGCTTGTCAGAGAGAAAGATTACCCAACATATTCTGAGGAATTCCCTGCAGGTGGCCGTGTCCATATTCTGCATGGCGATCCCTATTATTTTGGGGAGTACTGTCGTGATTGAGAACGTATTTGCCTGGCCGGGCCTTGGACGACTGAGCGTAAAATCCATCCTGAGCAGGGATTTTCCGGTGATACAGGCGTATGTTCTTATTTTAGCGGTAACCTTCGTGCTGTTTAACACGTTGTCGGACGTAATCAACGCTGCGCTGAATCCGAAATTAAGAAAGGAATTGTGATGAGCACACTCAAAAATTTGACTAGAGACAAACTGGCCAGCCTGTCACTAGTCGTTATCGCCACAATCGTTGTTGTCGGCCTGTTTGCTCCCTTCTTTGCGCCGCACGATCCTAACCAAGTCGATATGAAACTTCGCTTCGCTCATTCATCCTGGTCGTATTGGCTTGGCAATGATCATTTGGGAAGATGCATTTTATCCAGACTGATCTATGGGATACGTCCCAGCGTTCTATGGGTTCTGGCCACCATGTTGGCATCGGTAGGTGTTGGCGCCATCGTTGGTTTCATAGCAGGTTATTTCAGAGGAAAAACGGATGCGTTCCTGATGAGAGTATGCGATGTGATGCTCTCATTTCCAGGGTATGTGATGACATTGGCCGTAGTCGGCATTCTGGGCGCCGGACTTGAGAACATCCTGATTGCTTTCGTAGCCATGAAATGGGCATGGTTTGCTCGCGTCATCCGTACATCGGTTCTCCAGTACACGGAAAAGGATTACGTTAAGTTCTCAAAAGCAATCGGCATCAGCAATCGAAGAATTATCCTCAGACACATCGTTCCCGTGACCTTCTCCGATATTGCCGTCATTGCCAGCGGTTCGATGTGTTCCATGATTTTACAAATCTCCGGGTTGTCATTCCTGGGGCTGGGTATCAAGGCTCCCAACGCCGAATGGGGAATGATGCTTAATGAAGCAAGAGAGGTTATGTTCTCTCGGCCCGAGCTGATGTTAGCGCCCGGCCTGGCTATTGTGATTGCTGTATCAGCATTTAATTTTCTGGCGGATGGACTTCAAGTCGCGCTTGATCCCAAACGCATGAAGTCCGGCAAGCAGCCGCAAATGACAGAGGTGGAGAAACCGGCTTATGAATATGCTAGAGGTTAATCATCTGAAGGTATGGGATGCCAGCGAGGGAAGAGAAATTATTCGTAACATTTCGTTTCAATTGAAGCAGGGAACCTGTCTTGCAATTGTAGGCGAAAGCGGGAGCGGGAAATCATTGACGTGCAGATCGATCATACGATTACATAGGCCTTGGATTCGTCAATCCGGGGAGATCCTGTACAAGGGTGAGCATCTGGAACATCTTTCAGATAAAGCAATGCGAAAAATAAGGGGCAAACACATCGGCATGATCATGCAGCACGGTATGGGAGCGTTTGATCCGTCCTCCGTGGTAGGCGTTCATGTCCAGGAGACACTGAGAACGCATTATGACTGGAGCAAGAGTATCGCTGAGGCCAATATGAAGAAGGCGATGGAAAGCGTCATGCTGGAGCAGCCTATGGAGATTTTGAACAAATACCCACACCAGTTATCAGGCGGCATGCTCCAACGATTGATGATTGCACTCACACTTGTACTGGAACCCGATATCATCATTGCCGATGAACCGACTACGGCGCTGGATACGATTTCGCAATTCGAGGTCGTTGAGCAGTTCATCCGTCTTCGGGAAAGAATGGGGGCTTCCATGATCTTTGTGTCGCATGATTTGGGGGTCGTAAAGAAGATTGCAGATGAGGTTGCGGTCATGAAAAACGGTATCATCGTGGAGACAGGGAGCGTTGAAGAGGTGTTTACCGCACCTCGGCATCCCTACACGCAATACCTGGTCTCTACCCGGCTTGAGCTCAGCCATCATTTCAATGCGCTCATGAACGGAGGGATGTAATGTGCTGACCGTGGTGAACGTCGAGAAATCCTACCGGACAGGCGGCATGTTTACTAGAAACAAACAACAGGTTCTGCATGGTGTAAGCTTTGAATGCGGCAATGGCGAAAGCCTTGGCATCATCGGTGAAAGCGGCAGCGGAAAATCAACGCTCGGACGCCTAGTTTTGGGTATTGAACAACCTGACCGCGGCAGTGTTCTGTATGAAGGAAAGCCTGTAAGACACCGGCATGTGCGATCCGGCAACATGAGTGCCGTGTTCCAGGATTATTCGTCGTCCATTAATCCATTCTTTACCGTGGAGGAAGCAATCCTGGAGGCACTGGCTATGCAAAAACCACTTCAGTCTGACAAGAGGAGCAAAATCGATCTGCTGCTGAAGCAGGTTGGATTGGACCCTTCATATAAAATGAAATACGCCCATGAGTTATCCGGAGGAGAGGCACAGCGAGTCTGCATTGCCAGAGCCGTTGCCACAGAACCAAAATGCATTGTGCTGGACGAGGCGATCAGTTCCCTGGACGTATCGGTGCAGATTCAAGTGCTTCGGTTGCTAAAGGAGCTTAAAGAAATATATCACATGAGTTACATTTTTATCACGCATGACATTCAAGCTGCCGCTTATCTGTGCGACCGAATCCTTATATTCAAAAGCGGCAAAGTTGTGGAAACGGTTCGTGTTGAGCAATTAAAAGAGGTCGAGTCCGACTACGCCAAAAAATTAATGAAGCATTTGATTACGTTCTGACGTTTATTCGCAAGCAGGAGGAGAGTCATTGTGAGTGGAGCCATGTCTTGGCCATTTTTACGTCTATATATGCTGGCACTTCTATATTTCAGCGCCAACGCCTTGCTCAATGTTATAATTCCGCTCCAGGGGGCCGCTTGGGGAGCGAGTAGTACAACCATCGGCCTTGTCATGGGAGCGTACATGCTTACAACCATGTTCTTTCGGCCCTGGGCCGGGCAATTGATCCAAAAGCATGGACCAGTCAAGGTGCTGCGACTGATTCTTTTGGTTAATGGCGCTGCCCTGATTTTATATACGTTTACAGGAATAGGCGGATATGTCCTGGCTCGAATCCTGCAAGGCGTTGCAACCGCATTTTTCTCGATGGCGCTCCAGATCGGAATCATCGATGCGCTGCCCGAGAAGGAACGATCCCAAGGAATATCATTCTATTCGTTATTCTCCTATATACCCGGGATCATCGGGCCGGTGTTCGCTTTAAGTCTCTGGCAGGCCAACGGCATGGATGCCTTTACCGTCATCCTGATCAGCATCGCCGTCTGTACCGGAGTATTCGGTTACACGGTCAAGATGGAGAAGGAGCCGAATACTGGCGAGAAATCGTCCGATAGTTTTGGAGTGATGGCCTCATTCGGGCAAATTGTAAAGAATCCGCATCTGTTCAAATGCAGCGTGCTGATGCTGTCCGCATCGATCATATTCGGAGCGGTAACGACGTTCATGCCATTATATGGTGCACAGCTGAATAGCGGCAGCGCCGGCATTTATTTGATGCTTCAGGCCGCGGTTGTTGTTGCCTCGCGGGTTCTCCTGAGAAAGCGAATCCCTTCCGATGGCAGATGGCATTCGTCATTTATTATGGGTACTATGCTGCTTATCACCTTGGCTTCGGCATGCATCAGTTTGTCTTCAGCGAAGGGGGCCATTCTACTGTATGCCGGGGCCATTCTTATGGGCGCTGCGCAAGCACTGCTGTATCCCACATTAACAACGTATTTGTCCTTTGTACTGCCTTCTGCGAATCGCAACGTGTTAATCGGGTTGTTTATTGCCACGGCTGACCTTGGTGTATCGATGGGGGGAGCCCTGATGGGGCCCATTTCAGATTATTATTCTTACTCCACGATGTATTTCATTTGCGCTATTTTAGGCATAGTGATGATTGTGTTTTCGTACGAGAGAAGAAAGAGTTCCGATGAATCAGTGATCCGTGTGGATTCTAATGATGGTCCGAGTACCAAGGGCTGATAAACGTTCAATTTATTTAAAAGCCATGAAGAGATTGCAAGAAGCTGACAGTTTAGAACTGTCAGCTTCTTGTGATTGTTCGCAAGGATTTGGTAAACAGCGGAGAAGTAAAGTAAAGAGTTGAAGGTTGTTGCAACAAGAGGGGTGTTTGATAATGAAAGCGTAGCCAATTCCCATTTATTTGCCCTTCATCCCGGTAGTCAAATAACCCTAAAACTTTCTGGACAATCACCCGCCGTTCCAGATTGACGGCAATTTCGGAGGAACCGCCGCTAGGGGAACGATTCGGTTTCAAGCAGAAACAGGGGCAGTATATCAAATCTCTTTAATATAAAAGTTAAGCAAAGAAGTGCTGGCGCACCGCTTGCAAGACCGCGTGCTTCTTTTTTTTGTTTTAATTACGGTACTCTTTTGCTTGACAATACGAGAAACTGATGGATAGCCCAGAATTCCTTGAAGGCTGAGCAAGTCCTTTCACAATTAACCAACACTCAAAGATCTGGTTGTGACAGAGTTATTTGTGTAAACGCCGCAAATGGAGCTTGGGCAAGTTTTTACTAAAATCATCATTTGAATTATTTTTCGACAAATACTTTAACACTAAGATGTAATCATGAGTGAAGGAAAACAAACATTCATGTAGCTTATGAAGGAAATCCTACAAGAAAGAGCGGGTGCATCTATGATTAGGTTTATATGGTTGGATCTTGGTTATACCCTGGTCAAGACCCACCGGGAAGAAGTGTATTTTAAAACCCTGCAGGTCTTTGACGTCTCCAAAACGCTTGATGAAATCACAATTGCGTATCATTTAGCAGACAAGCTGTTCATGAGAGAATTCCGGGGCGTTCTGGGTAAGGACAGTCGATCGTTCATGCCTTGGTACGTGGGCGTGCTCAACTATTATCTTCAATTGAGTTTGCCTATTGAAGAGATAATTCAGGTGCAACAGCGGATATTAAAAGATTCAGTAACGGGTTGGCGTGCATTTGATTTTAGCAAGCCTACATTGAGGTATCTAAGAGAGTTAGGATACAAGGTGGGCTTAATTTCGAATTGGGACAACACGGCAAGGGAGGTACTCCGACGCAACCAGCTAGATGAAGAGATGGCTGAAATCGTAATTTCTTCCGAGGTGAAACTGGAAAAGCCAGATCCAGCTATATTTACTTATGCTTTACAGAAAGCCGGAGTAACTGCGCAGCAGTCCCTTTACGTGGGAGACAACTACTATGATGATGTACTGGGTTCGCGCCAAGTTGGCATGGAATCTCTGCTAATCAATCCTTACGGCAAACAAGGAATTGAGGAGCTTGATTATGAACGGGTTATTTCCAGTTTGGAGGAGCTGCCCGCCTATTTGGGTCACCCGCCTAAGCTCAATTTGTCAGCGTGCTCCGTCGTTGGAGGAACTTGTCATGTCGAGAATTGAAGACAAGATTGCTGAGCAGTTTGAAAATTTGAGCCTTGGGAAAAAGAAAGTCGCTCACTACATCCAGAGTAATCTGCGTGAAGCTGCATTACAATCGGCACAACGAATTGCCGAGAAGTCGGATGTTAGCGAAGCTACCGTTCATCGGCTGGCTCAAGCACTTTCTTATTCAAGCTTCTCCGAGATGCAACAAGATTTACGGCGCATTGTAATTCAGGACCAGCGGGCGGTCCACAATTTTATTCAATCCACGAACCGGCAGGAACATTCGTGGCTGGAAAAGCACTTTACGCAAGAAGCTGAAAATATTCGCCAAACGATGATGCAGGTGGATCGGGCACAAATTCATGAGGCTGCGTCCTTGTTGTTGCAGGCAGATCGCGTTTGGGTTGCAGGCTGGAGAATGGGGTTGTCCGTCACATCTTTTTTCAGTTTTGTCATGAAATACATGCTGGGTAACTGCGAGTTAATTCCTCAAGGGGGAGTTGCGGAGTATGTTTCGTATATTAAACCGGGGGACGTAGTGTTTGCTTGCGGCTACCCGAGGTATTGTTCCAGAACGCTGAAATTATCCAGGCTGGCCAAGGAGCAACAGGCTAAACTGATCGTTCTCACAGATTCGGGTCTGTCCCCTTTTGCCAAGCTTGCTGATTTGGTATTGCTGGCAGAATGCAAATCCAACGGTTTTCTTGATTCATATACAGCCCCCTTAGCTGTAGTCAATGCTATCATCAATGAAATTTCTTATTTGGAGAAAGAACGGGTTCAAGGCAATCTTGAACGGATGGAATTGATGCTTAATGAGTTCCAAGACAGCTTTGAGTGGGTGCACAAACTCAAATGACCTCTAAAGAAGAGTAGAAAGGAAGCATCATGGAGCTTACAGTAATCGGCTATTGGGGAGCCTATCCCGCCAAAAATGAAGCAACCTCTGGCTATCTGCTTAGGCATGCGGACAGTGCGGTATTACTCGATTGCGGGAGTGGCGTCTTGTCACGGTTGCAAAATGAAATCAATTTGGAACAACTGGATGCGGTATTTATTACCCACACACATGCTGACCATTTTGCAGATGTTTATGCACTGGAATTTTCTGCATTGGTGTTAACTCAGCTTGGTAAACGCACTCGCCCGTTAGATGTGTATATTTATGGGGAGAATCTAGCCAGTTTGAATTTTGCTTATCCTGATTATGTCCATGTGCATCCGATTGAACCGGCAAGAACGGTGAATGTTGGAGAACTGATGTTTTCATTTTCAGAGACCGTTCATGAAGTTCCCTGTTGTGCCATCAAAGCGACAACCCGGGAAGGAGCAAATCTAATCTATTCAGGAGATACAGGATATTGCAGCAGTTTTATTGAATTTGCGGAAAACGCTGACCTGCTTGTTCTGGAATGCAGCCTCTACGATGTACAGAAGGGAGTGCTGGATGGTCATCTTACTGCGGGGGAAGCAGGGGAGATTGCTCGCTTAGCCAACGCCGGATATTTGATCCTGACGCATTTTCCGCATTATGGCGACCAGCGGCAACTTGCCATGGAGGCAGCACGTAACTATAGCGGTCCTATCGAATTAGCTTATTCGGGATTGAAATGGAGCTTCTAGTATTCTATTAGAATAAAAATTCATATTCAGGGAGAGGAGCTTTACCATGATGAGCTTGAAGAAGACATTAGTGGCGGGTTTGTCTACACTTACTTTATTTGCGGTAATCATTTCGGGATGCGGTGGAAATGCCCAACCAGCGGCAACGGGCAATAAGCCCGAAACCTCTACAGAAACGGCGGCAGAATCGGATCAGGATAAGGTTATGGAAGGGGGTACAGTAAGAGTAGCTATCGCTACCGAACCGGATAATCTGGACCCCTATCTTTCTGCAGCAACGGATACGAACTCTATGATGGATAACGTATTTGACGGCTTATTTGAAGCGGGTGAGAAGGGTGATCTCATTCCGGCAATCGCGGAGTCGTATGAAGTATCTGAGGATGGGCTTATCTATACTTTTAATATAAAAAAGAATGTGGTGTTCCACGACGGCTCTCCTCTTACGTCGGATGATGTTTCTTATTCTTATGCGAAATTGGCTGGATTGGATGGACAAGAGCCCCTTTCCTCCAAGTTCTCCGGCATTAAGAGCATCGAGAACCCGGATGACTACACCGTTGTAGTCAAGCTTAAAGAACGTGATGCTGCTTTTATGGCAGCTAATATCGTGGGTATTGTGCCCAAAAATTATGAGCAACAAAGCCAGAAGCCTATAGGAGCGGGTCCTTTCAAATTCGTGGAATATCAGCCCGGACAGCAACTGGTACTGGAAAAAAAATGCAGATTTCTACGACAACGAGCGGATGCCCAAGCTGGATCGCATTGAATTTAAAATAATGCCTGACGCCAATTCATCGATCCTGGCATTGCAATCAGGAGATATTGATATGGTGCCAGGCGTTAGCGAACAAGGGGCTATGCAGTTAGGGGATGGCTATTCCATCGTATCTGGTCCGCAGAACATGGTTCAATTGATGGCTTTAAACAATTCGGTCAAGCCGCTGGACGATGTAAGAGTACGCCAGGCAATCAATTTTGCGATTGACAAGAATGTCATCATTCAAACGGTAGCAGACGGAAACGGTACTCCATTAGGTTCGAATATGAGTCCTGCGATGAAAATGTACTATCAGGAAGGGTTAGAAAGTCGCTATGAACCGAATATCGAGCAAGCAAAATCATTGTTAAAAGAGGCAGGCTATGAGAATGGTTTTGATTTGACGATTACCGTGCCTTCCAACTATCAATTCCATGTGGATACCGCTCAGGTCATTAGCGAACAGCTCAAGCAGGTTGGCATTCGAGCGGCACTCAAGCAAATTGAATGGAGCAGTTGGCTGGAGGATGTCTATAATAACGCCAAGTATGAGGCCACCATTATAGGTTTGACCGGAAAACTGGATCCAAACGAGGTACTGGGGCGTTATGAATCAAGCTATGCAAAAAACTTCTATAAATTCAGTAATAGCGAATTTGACGATTTGGTGGGTCAAGCTCGAACCGAGCTGGATGAGAAGGCGCGAGCTGACCTTTACAAGCAAGCGCAAGAGCTGTTGACCGATCAAGCTGTAGCGGTATTTATTATGGATCCCGGCCGGAATGTAGCGATGAAGAAAAGCCTCAAAGGCTTTAAAATGTATCCCGTGCAAAAGTATGACTTCGCTCCAATGTACTTTACGGAAGAATAATTTAGGGGACATGCATCTTGAGATTTTATATTCGAAAGCTGATTATGCTGGCTGCTACTGTGTTACTGGTTTCGGTTATCACCTTTCTTGTGTTTCAGGTGTTGCCCGGTGATCCTGCTCAGATTATTTTGGGAGTGGACGCAGATCCGCATCAGTTGGCGGCGCTACGGGATACGATGGGTCTTGATCGACCTGTGGGAGAACGGTATGTAGCTTGGATTAAAAATGCGGCTGTGGGCGATTTGGGCGAATCACTACGCTACCATCGTCCGGTAACGGAGATTTTGGCAGAGCGGGTGCCTGTAACGGTTTCACTTGCGCTATTCTCCTTGGCGCTGACGCTGCTGATTGGTATTCCCTTGGGAATTCTTATCGCCAGATACGACGGTAAATGGCCGGCCGTATGGCTGTCCGCTTTCACTCAGCTAGGAGTAGCAATGCCATCCTTTTGGCTTGCATTTATTCTCATCCTGGTCTTCTCGGTTACGTTCCGTCTATTTCCAACGTATGGATATGTTCCTTGGGGAGAGAATCCGATTGCCGCTATACGTTCTTTATTTCTGCCGTCGCTGGCTCTATCCATTCCCGGTATTGCTGTTGTGATGAGATATTTACGCAATACTTTATTGGACCAGACTCGCATGGATTATGTACGAACAGCCAGGAGTAAGGGGGTGCGAGAGAGGGCCATTATGTACCGACATATTTTGCGCAATGCCCTAATCCCGGTGGTGACGATAGTGGGTCTCATCATTACCGATACCCTCGGGGGCAGTATTGTGGTAGAGAATGTATTTGCCCTTCCGGGCCTCGGGAACCTGCTGATTACTTCCATTGGCACTCGCGATTTGCCATTGGTGCAAACCCTTGTTTTGTACATTGCTATATTGGTAGCGGGGATCAATTTTATCATTGATTTGCTGTATAAAGTGATTGATCCCCGTATTCGAATAAAAAGGTGAGGAACGATGAACGTAAAATCATGGCTCCACAGCAAGCCGCTTGTCTTCGGCGGGGTGCTGGTTATTATGCTAATGCTGTTCATGCTGACAGGATTATTCTATACCCCTTACGAGCCCAATGAAATGAATACCTCGATGAGGCTGGCTCCGCCACAGACCAGCCATATCTGGGGAACTGACAATTTTGGCCGGGATATCTTCAGCCGAATTATGGAGGGAGCACAGACTGCATTTTTGATTGGTTTCTCCTCTGTTTTTATTGGTTTGTCCTGCGGTCTGCTGTTAGGGGCAATTGCTGGATATTTCGGAGGATGGCTAGATGAGTTGATTATGCGGTTCATAGATGCTATGCAGGCCTTTCCGGGCATCCTGCTTGCTATTATGCTGGTTTCGGTGTTTGGCCCGGGTTTGAACAATACGATATTGGCTTTAGGACTGATGAGTATTCCTTCTTTTTCTCGGATAGCCCGGAGTGGATTTATTCAATACAAGGAGTTTGACTTTGTTAAGGCTTCTGTAGCCAAGGGAGCAGGACCATGGCGTATTATTGTTCGGCATATCTTGCCCAATATGGTATCCCCTTTGATTGTTGCGGCGTCGTTAGGGTTCTCTGGTTCAGTGTTGGCGGAAGCCGGACTTAGTTATCTGGGACTTGGCGTACAGCCGCCGGACCCAAGTTGGGGACGGATGTTGAGTGAAGCCCAACCGTTCATTATGAATGCGCCGTGGTATGTCATCATAACCGGTGTGATCATGACGGCCATGGTATTAGGATTCAATCTGCTCGGTGATGGTATTCGGGATATTTACAATAAGAAGAGTTAGGGGGGAAAGCATGTGAAATCGGAACTTTTGGAAGTACGGGATCTGAAGGTGGCGTTTACCAGTAGGAAAGCTTCCCTTCCGGCGCTTCAGAACATATCCTTTGCATTGAGGGAGGGTGAAGTGCTCGGTATCGTTGGCGAATCAGGCTGTGGTAAGAGCCTGACTTCACTTTCGGTAATGGGATTATTACCCAAGGGGGCTGAGGTTACCGGCGGGGAAATTGTACTAGCGGGGAAAAATTTGTGTGAATTCAGTGCAGAAGAATGGTGCAAGGTTCGGGGCAAGCAAGCTGCCATGATTTTTCAAGATCCCATGACGGCCTTAAATCCCCTGGTTCCAATCGGCTGGCAGATTGCGGAAACGGCTATGGTCCATATGCCGGTTTCCCGCAAGGAAGCCCATAGGCTTGCTCTCGATATGATGGAGCGGGTGGGGCTCCCTCGTGCGGAGCAGTTATTCCGTGAATACCCACATCAATTATCGGGTGGTATGCGTCAGCGGGTGATGATTGCAATGGCGCTGATTTGCAAACCACAATTGTTGATTGCTGATGAGCCAACAACTGCACTGGATGTAACCATTCAAGCACAGATCTTAAGTTTGCTGCAGGTTATGAAGGAGGAGACCGGAGCAGCCATGCTTTTTATTTCACATGACCTGGGTGTCATTCGTGAGATTAGCGACAGGGTTATGGTCATGTATGCCGGTTATGTTGTAGAAGAGGCCCCGGTGAAGGAGTTGCTGAATGATCCGAAGCATCCTTACACGGTGGGACTGATGAAATCCATCCCCGATATTGAGCGTAAAGACAAACCGCTGTATACTATTCCAGGCCGTGTGCCTTCCCTTGCAGAACGTGGAGAAGGATGTCCGTTTACAAGCCGATGTCCTCATGCGGAGAGTCTCTGCTTAACTCATGTGCCTCCGCTCACAGAACAAACGGCTAATCATTTCGTTCGTTGTCACCTGTATACGAATCCGGGGAGGGATTGGGAGGGGGACGAATGAATACGGCGTTGATTGAGATTGAGGGATTGGTCAAATATTATGCCGTTCCAAGGCAAGGTCTATGGGAAAGCCAGCAGTATGTGAAAGCGGTGGATAACGTGTCGTTTACAATCCGTGAAGGCGAAACCTTTGGGCTGGTTGGGGAGAGCGGCTGCGGCAAATCTACAACGGGTCAATTGCTGGTGCGGCTGCTGCAGCAGACCGGGGGCAGCATACGTTACCGGGGTAGAGACGTTACGGGACTGGACCGCCGAGAAATGAGGATATTGCGGCAGGAAATACAAATCGTATTTCAGGACCCCTATGCCTCCCTAAACCCCAAAAAGCAGATTGGCTGGATCCTGGAGGAGCCGCTAATTATACATCGTATTGGCGATAAGCAGGAAAGACGGAAGATTGTCGCCTCTGTGCTGGAGCAAGTGGGGCTGGATAACAGTTTTCTGAAGAGGTATCCACATGAATTAAGTGGAGGTCAAAGGCAACGCGTCGGAATTGCTGCGGCGCTTGTCTTGAACCCTAAATTTATCGTTATTGATGAAGCGGTGTCAGCCCTGGACGTTTCCATTCAATCTCAAATACTTAATCTGCTTAAAGAATTACAACATCGGCATGGCTTGACGTATCTGTTCATTTCCCACGATTTGAATGTAATTCAGTATATGAGCGATCGAATCGGGGTGATGTATCTGGGGCGATTGGCAGAAATCATTGATGTTGCTCAAGCAGGAAGAGAACCGGTTCACCCCTATACACAGGCCTTATTTTCATCCATCCCCCAAGTGAAGGCAACACAGAGGGAGAGGATTTTACTCCAGGGGGATTTACCAAGTCCACTTACTCCCCCAACGGGATGCACATTTCATCCTCGCTGTCCCTATGCCATGGACAGATGCCATCAGGAGATGCCGGAGCTGAAGCCCTATTCGACGGGAAATATGGTAAGTTGTCATCTATATGAAGGGGAGGAAATCAAATGAATCTGGGAATCATATCGGATCTCCATGTCGATTTGAACAAGCAGCCTCAAGATCTTCCTGTTCAGGAAGCACTGCTTGAGGTTGTGAAAGAGCGGGAATTGACTCATCTAATCGTTGCTGGAGATATATCTAATGATTCGCACCTCAGTTTGAGCGTGCTTCATGAACTGCGTGAGAGAAGTGGTATCCCGGTATTGTTTGTCCCTGGAAACCACGATTACTGGAGCAAAGAGAATGGGATTACCGATACTTGGGAAATTTATAAAGCCTATCAATCCTTCCCGGGCTGCTTAAGTGAGCAGCCATATATTCTGAACGATGAGTGGGTCGTAATCGGCAATACGGGATGGTATGATTACACATTGGGAGAGCCCACGTATGGGTCTGCCGATTTCGAGAAAATGAAATTTGCGGATCGCACATGGCAAGACAGCATCTATGTTCATTGGGGAAGAAGCAACTCCGACATGCATCGTTATTTCTACGAGGCAATGGAACGGGAGCTTGCCGAGTATCAAGGCAAACAGATCATCCTGGTAACCCATATGCTGGGGCACCCGTTCTTCAAAGTGCCGATGCCGCATCCAAGGTGGGAATACTTCAATGCCTTCCTGGGAAGTGCAGAATATGCGGATTTGTACGTCAAATATAATGTTCATTACGCCGTGATGGGACATGTGCATTATCGAAAAAAGCATGTCCACCAAAATACGGAGATGGTTTGTGCTTGCTTGGGGTATCGCCAAGAATGGACACAAGAAGTCGCATTAGATGAAATACGCAGCTGCCTGCAAGTCATCTCTCTTTAAAATCTATCATAAACTATCGTCCATATAAAAAAGAAGCGTCGCGACTGGATTAACCGGATGTGGCGCTTTATTTTAACTAAGATGGGGTATTTCCAGCATCATCTTAATAGGACCGAAAGAAAGGTACCTTAACTCGAAATTCGATGAGCTTGTTTGAGGTCGATGAGACTAATAATCTTTTCAGCAACCTGATGTTCGGATAAGGGAGTTTGTTCAGCAGCGGCTAATCAATTTTTGAAGGTGTTCCCTTTTGTAGACTACATGGTTTATTACAACGGTGCTTTAGCTACTTGCAAATCTAAGCAAAATGAGCGGCACATTAGTATCCCTATGGAGATTAGCCAACAGATTCATAAATTCATCGAGTTACGAGTACCTCATTCGATAATCTCATACGAGGTTCATGATTCATGGTATACGTGTAGACCAGTTCCCGATTCACAATGTGCTCAATTAGGTATCCGCTCGAATGACCCGAAACCCCAGGTTGTTGATAAAGATTATATAAGTTTGCTTTCCCCGACCAAAATATTGGTTCTAGGTTGCAGCACATGGGGGGATATATGCGAGCAATTCGGTGACCATGTGAACGTAATCGCAACCGATGGAGGAGTATTGGTCCAAATCATGCATAAATCAGCCTCAAAGGAAAAAGCCGTGCAATGTGTGTTAAGCGATATCGGAGTAAGATCAGAAAATGTAATGGTATTCGGGGATGACTTTAACGATTTAGGCCTGTTTCATATGTCGGGATTTCCAGTTGCAATGGAAAATGCGATAATCGAACTGAAGAATTGTGCAGCCCACGTAACCGATTCAAATGATCATGATGGTGTTGCTGTTGCAATTGAGAGATTTGTAGTGTAATGCAGACCATCCATGACACTATACCGCAATAACTAGTAGAAAACAGGCAGCCCGATACTATCGGCTGCCTGTTTCCTCGTTTTTTTTCGGAAAAAATGAACTGCGCTTTTCTCTACTTCTCTACACGCCAATCTATCTTTTTCAAGATCAACACGATGGACAACAGCGAGAAAAATAAGAGTATAAGCGTGTTCCAGGCGACAGAGCCGGACCAGCCCGATATCAGTACCTCCCGCATGGCTTCAGCGGCGTAAGTGGTTGGAAAGATATAAGAGAACCATTGCAGGATTCCAGGCAATTGATTCATATCCACCATGACTGGTGTCAAAAACGAGATGAACATCATCAACGCCTGGACGAGCATATTTGTCAGTTGATGGCTAGGAGACCAGAAGCCGATCAGTACACCCGCGCCAACCACGCTAAAAACGGTGAGCAGCAATACAGGGACAAGTCCCCAACTGTAGTGGAATTGAATGCCGTAAGCAAGCTGACCAATCAGGGCCAGGATAATAAAAGACGGTACGCTCATGATCAAGCCGCGTAGCAAATTGGCGAAGATGAAGTTTACCTTGGCAATCGGCAGGGACGAATAGTACGTGAAGTGGCCTTGATGCTTCTGCCAAGAAATCTCCTGAGCCATGGAATTGAGTCCCATAACGATTAAGCCGAAGAGCATATTCCCTGTAATAATACGTGTCATGACGGCTGGCGTTGGGTCAACCGTGAAAAATTTGAGAAACAACAGCGTTGTTAACGGAAACATGCATGCCATGATGAATATCCAAACCCACGCCTCGCGGATAATCGTGAATTGAATACGGGCCAGGATCAGCCATTCCGTAATTCTGCGTTGGATGATACTCTGCTCCTGGTGCCCTTGGAGAAAGACCGCTTCTTGCAGCTGCAAGTCATGGCTTTGCATGGATGGTTTTGCCTTTTCCATGTTTAGACCACCTCCGCTGTGACAGGTTTATCCTGTTCGTCATCGATATGAAAATAAACATCTTCAAGATTCGGAGGGACCAGCGAATATTCTTCAATCGGCAAATGCTGGTTGGTCAGGCAGTCAATCGCGTAGCTGGCGTTTTGCTTCTCAATCAGTGCCCGGATTCGGTTTTCTCCTATCTTGGTCCACTGTCCCAGCGCGCTTAAGCTTTCGCAAACATAATCGCTTTCGCCTAAGGAAGTCGTAATTTCCAGTTTCATCCGCTGATCGACCCTTTGTTTTAAGACAGTGACATGATCGATGGCCAATAGCTTGCCGTGATTTACAACTGCTACTCTGTCCACGACCTGTTCGGCCTCCAGCACGTTATGTGTCACCAAGATTACGGTTACTCCTTGACGATTGCGTTCCTGAATCAGATCCCATACGAGCCTTCTCTTTTTAGGGTCCAGTTCATTGGTCGGTTCATCCAGGATCATGACGGGGGAAAAGCCGATCAAACATGTACCAATCCCGATTAAACGCTTCTGTCCGCCGGAAACGTTTTTGAGTAGCTTATGACGGAGGTCCTGCATTCCAAAGCGTTCCAACAATTCCTCTGATTGCTCTATGGAGGACTGCTTTGTCAATCCTCGTAATCTTCCTGTAAAATACAGGGCTTCCCAGGTTTTTAAACTGGTCAGGGCGTGAGGCTCTTGTGAGTAGTAGGCCACCTCTTGGGCAACTCGCTTGGTTTGTGTCTGTACGCTGGTTCCTTTGTAGCGTACCGTACCTGAGGTGGGAGCAAGATGACCTACCATTTGCTTGATTAGCGTGGATTTGCCTGCTCCATTCGGACCAAGCAAACCGAGAATTTCCCCTTGCTGAACGTCGAAACTTATGTTTTGATTGGCGACAACCTTTCCTTTTTTGTATGTTTTATCCACATGCTCTAATTGATAAATCAGCTTCATCATTTTTCCCCTTTCAGTTCGAACTATGTTTTTGCTGCTGCGTGTCTAAATCAAGAGAGAGTATGTATTCTTTGACTGGTAAATGAGGATGCCTGAGTATACTTAACGGTATATCAACCGGCGCAATATAAAGATAACTTATTGCTATGACTAGAAGTGAGGGACGGCAGAACGGTTTTCGTCTCCGTCTCAGGACAGAGGCAGCATGCTGAAAATGTCTCTGGGGAGTATAGACGGATTAACGAAAAAAAAGATATTCGTCCAAATCTGAAGTATGAGATAGATAGGCAGGTACATTCAATTATTACAGCAGGCCAGTATTGTGCCTAGGGGAACTAATATTGTGTGAGTTCTAGTTCGTAAAACTTTGATCCTAGCATAGCAGATACGCAGTCGATTTTTGCGAATTTTTTTGTAACTTACTTGCAACGGACTTCCAATAGAATGTGAGCAATCAAACAAACTTCTATTTTCGGGAGGAAATAACAGCAAAAAAAACTTATCGGCGAATATCTTAAAATGCTGCTGCGTGAGCATGGACTCAGCCCGGACGCCACTTTGTTGCTGGATGACTCCGAGTTGCGATAGATTCCAATTCAACTCACAAGCGGCTCATGCATAAACCACCGTATGCTGTTTGGACTTGACGGCTTCCCCATTCCCCATTTACACTGACGATGTTTTAAGGGCATATATTTTGTAACGATGGGAGTGAAACGAATGGAGCCGTTGATAAGTATTGTGATGCCTACGTATAATCGGGCGCACATCATTTCCGGCGCGATCGAGTCCATCTTGAGCCAGTCTTACGGCAACTGGGAGCTGATCGTCGTTGATGACCGAAGCACGGATCATACGAAAGAGGCAATCCGCGAGTGGGCGAGTAGGGATGCGCGAATTCGCTATGTGTGCAACGAACGGGAAAAAGGGCCGGGCGGCGCGCGAAACACGGGGATGCTGGCGGCGCGAGGCGAATATTTGGCGTTTCTTGATTCCGATGACGAATGGTATCCTTGCCATTTGACCGACAGCATGAGCACACTTGCGCTGACAAAAGCAGCTATCAGCTTTGCGCTGTGGGTGGAACAGCACGGCGATATGACTTCCTACAATTTCGACAACAAGGTGGAGCGACATTTGCTGCATTCGATGCGAACAACGTTCGAAACATGGAATGACGGAGAAACGATCATATTCGAAAAAGGATTGTTCGAGGCGTTTTTGTCTCATACACGCAATTTTTTTCAACTGAATACGATGGTATTCCGGCGGGAGCTGTTGGATGAAGTCGGCTTGATCAATGAGCATTTTTATCTGGGTGAAGATACAACCTATCTGCTCCGCTTTTTCGACAAATACAGAATTGCACTGCAAACCAAACCTCATGCCGTCTACCGGGAATCCCCCGATAGCCTCTACTTATTCTGCGACCGCTGGCAGCTTGATCCAGATACGATTCATCTCAACAAGGAAATATATATAAGAATCGAGGAGCTTAGCTTCAAATCTATCCAGGTCCGCGAGCACATACGGGAATTAGTCTCTCAGTCCGATTCCGTCAGCAAAAAAGCGAAACAACTCTATTATATCGACATCGGCATCGCAAGCAAATATTATACACTCAGCTATTTAAACCGTCACGATCGCAAAAAAGCGCTCCACTATTGCCGCCAATCCATCCGCTGTAAAGTTACGATTTTTAATATGTTTTTGTATGTTAAGCTGCTGTTTTCAAGCAAGAACGGAAGTGTTTTTTTGCGCAGAGCTCTCAATCTCTGGTAGTACTGATCAAAAAAGTAAAGAAAATTTCCCCCTGTATTGTAAGTTTATCTCCCTATCGCAGGCAAAAGTTTAGCACTACTATAAGGGTAGGTTACAAGAAATTCCCTAATTTATGAGAATTATATTTTTTTACTGTAACACTTTAATTCATTACCGCTACACCTTAATACACACCAATTTCCCTCTTTGCAGCAATGAACTGCCTAGAATGATGAGCTGCTGCTATGTACAAGCCACGTTTTTAGTTTCTACTGCCAGGATTATCGATCTACTGGAACCCGCACGATAGCCTACACCTGCCTGATCAGCATGAGCTCGTTCAACAGCATGAGCTTACTGCCAGCAAGATTCCACACAAAAAAGTATGAGCTTGCCAGTCAACAAGCCCCCTCACAATCACATGAAATTGCCTATTCACCTTGATCCCACGCATAAGCATGAACTTGCTTGTTTTGCACAAACAGCCACAGTAGCAAGAGTTTGCCGCACAGTTTCTTTTTGGAACGTCTTGTTGCACCAGCCTGGTCTTTTCGTTAAGTCAGAGAAACAACGCAGGTTTGTTTCTGGGTGTTCCTTAAAAAGAATATTTGGAAAATAACGTTCGTTTTTAAGAAGTTAGCTAAGTCTTATTTTTCCAAACACCACCCCACAAGGAGAGTGTATTCATGTTTAGAGAGATGCATAAGTCCAAAATTCACCATGCTGTCGTGACGGAGGCCAATTTGAATTATGTAGGAAGCATAACCATCGATGAGGATATTTTGGATGCATCCAACATCCTGGAGAACGAAAAAGTGCAGGTTGTCAATATAAATAACGGAGCCAGGCTGGAGACCTATGTCATAACCGGCCCAAGAGGCTCGGGTATGGTGTGCTTGAACGGTGCTGCTGCGAGACTGGTGCAGCCGGGCGACCGCGTCATTATTATTTCTTACGCGATGATGGAGGAATCGGTAGCCCGAACGTATCGTCCGCATGTTGTCATTTTGGACGAGCTTAATCGCATCGTAACGGAGGATTATCAAGAACTGCATTCCACAACGTTGTGATCAAACACAGAACGGGGGGCTGGCGACGATGAGAACCATCCGTAATTTATCCGGCGTATTGCTGGAGCGCAAGGAAAACGATACTGGAATTTTATTTTGCGAAAGCGGTCAGGAACGCCACTTGTCGTACGGCCAATTACTAACATTGGCCGGAAGAGCGCTCCATCTGCTGCGCGAGCAGGGCCTTGAGCCAGGCGACTTTGCCGTCTTGCAGACGGAAGATAATGAACGGTTTATCCTCCTGTTCTGGGCTTGTGTGCTCGGCGGCATTGTCCCCGTACCTGTGACCGCGGCGCGTACGGACGAAGGACGCAAAAAGCTGATCGAGGTATGCAAGCAGTTGGAAGCGCTTAGATTTCTATGCGATGAGGAGCTTTGGCCGGGAATTCAAGGCTACGCTTTGAAGCACGGAGAAGTGGAGGCGCTGGCCGGGCTTGAGTCTGGCAGCGTGCCGATTGCGGAGGTGCTTGCGGCGGCTGTGGATACTAACAGGCCCGAGGCGGAGCCTTATGACGCAGCCGAGACGGACACCGCATTCATCCAGTTTACATCGGGCTCTACCGGAGACCCGAAGGGGGTCGTGCTGACGCACGGCAATCTTCTGTCGAACATGCGAGCCATTATCCATGGAGCACAGTCGACGGAGCGGGATTCTTCCCTAAGCTGGCTGCCGCTGACGCATGATATGGGGCTCATCGGCTTTCATCTTTCTCCGCTATTTTGCGGCATGAATCAGCTGCACTTGCCGACCTCGACGTTTGTGCTTCATCCGATGAAATGGCTGGAGCTTACGCATAAGCATCGGGTGACATGCCTCTCTTCGCCGAATTTCGGTTATGTGCATTTTCTGCAGCATTGGAAGCCGGAAGGAGCGGCCGCATGGGATTTGTCTTGCGTCAGGCTGATATTTAACGGGGCCGAACCGATATCGGCTGCCCATTGCCGCGATTTTCTGGAGGCTATGAAGCCGTACGGGTTAAAGGGGAATTGCATTTTTCCGGTTTACGGGCTTGCGGAAGCGAGTTTGGCCGTGACGTTCCCTGGGACGGAAGACTACCTGAATACCGCTCTGCTTGAGCGACAATCACTCGCTGTCGGACAGCCTGTACGAATGGCTGCACACGGGGACCACACTGCGATCGAGATCGTCGAACTGGGTTTCCCCGTACAAGAGTGCGAGGTGCGCATTTGCGACGAAGCGGGAAAACCAACGTCTGCAGGCAGTATAGGCTTGCTTCATATTAGAGGCCGCAACGTTACAAGTGGCTACTATAAGCGACCTGATGTAAACAAGCAAACGATTACTCCGGAAGGCTGGCTGAATACGGGAGATTTGGGTTTCTTGCTGGAAGGACGTTTATATGTGACCGGTCGCATGAAGGACGTCATATTCGTCAATGGGCAAAATGTGTATCCGCATGACCTGGAGGCATTGATCAGCAGCCTGAAAGGGGCCGAAATCGGGAAAACGGCGATTGCCGCCGTTCAGGATGACATGACCAAACGGGATGCGATGGCTGTTTTTATTCAACATCGTGGCAAGATCAGCGGATTTGTACCGCTGATGACCGAGGTGAAAAAACGGCTGAACGGATCGGCCGGTCTGGACGTTGCTTTTGTTGTCCCTGTTCGGCGCATTCCGAAAACGACCTCCGGCAAAATTCAACGCTACGTATTGGCGGAAGCGCTGCGCGCAGGAGAGTTTGCAGAAGCGCTTGCCGAGTTGAAAGAGCTGGAAGCGGCGACCACGCTCGAGCTCTATGATGCGGAAGGCGGCGATGTCTTCCGTGGGGATGCCAGCTTGGAGCCGCTCACGGAAGCGGAAGAACGGATCGTGTCCGTCTGGCGTGAGGTGTTGAAAAAGGATGCCATAGGCCGAAATGACAGCTTTCTCGAGCAAGGTGGCAACTCGCTCAAGGCGGCTGATGCAGCCGCCAGGCTGCAAGAGGCGTTTGGCGCCCGACTTACGCTTACCGAGCTGTTTTTGCATGATACGGTGAGCTCGCTGGCCGTTTTACTGGAGCAAAGGGCACAGGAGAGCATGGGTACTGCCACACACGCTCCTCCACCGGTGGTTAAAGCAGAAGAGCGGACGGTTTATCCTGCGACCTCGGCGCAAAAGCGGCTGTTCATTTTGGAGCAGCTGAATCCGGGGCTGCTCAATTACCATCTGCCGTTTGCGGTTCAGGTGAAGGGCCCGCTCGATATCGAACGATTCCGCGCAGCATGGCGGGCTCTAATAGAGCGGCATCCATCGCTGAGGACGTCCTTTTATATGGAAGAAGGGCATGTGATGCAGCGCATCGAGCAGGCGATCGAGTTGCCGCTTGCGGTCGTTGACGGAAGCAGCTGGTCGGCGCATGACCTGGCGCTGCGTCAGCGCAGCTTCCTGCAGCCGTTTCCTCTGGAGAAAGGGCCGCTGCTGCGCATGGAGCTTGTGCGCCTGGAGCACGAGTCAAGCGTACTGCTGCTGGATATGCATCATATCATGACGGACGGAACGTCGATGGGCATTTTGATGTCCGATCTTACGAGGTTTTACGAAGGGAACCTACCTGAGCCGTTGTCCATACATAGTGGGGATATCGCGCTGTGGGAGGAAGCGGACCGAAATGGGGGCTGGCTTGCGGGCCAGAAGGTTTATTGGCGCGAAATCTTTCGGGATGGTGTGCCGTCTCCGGCGCTTCCGTCCCCCCGTTCAAGACCGCAGACGCCGAGCTATCGCGGGGCAATGGAGCGCTTTGAGCTGGAGCCGGAGCTTGCCGGATCGCTGCGGGCGTTGGCAAGACGCGAGGGCGTAACGTTATACACCGTCCTGCTATCCATTTATTATGCGCTGCTTGCGAAATATACGGGCGAATCCGACATCGTTATCGGCACGGCAGCCGCGAGACGGATGCGGCCGGAGCTGCAAGGCGTAGTCGGGATGTTCGTTAACATGGTTCCGATCCGCCTGCGCGGGCAAAGCGGCTTGCGCTTCGATCAATGGCTGAAGCAGGTCCACGGGGAGGCGCTGACCGCCATAGGCAACGGGGATGTGCCTTATGAAGAAATAGCCGAGCTGGCGAATGTTGAGCGGGTATATGGGCGGAATCCGCTGTTCGATTCGGTGTTTACGCTGCAAAATATGGAGCTGCCCGAATGGAAGAGCAAAGATGTTGTTTATACGCCCCAAGCGATGGACAGCGGCTCGGCCAAGTTCGATCTGACTTGGGAGTGCGTGGATAACGGCGTTAGTATCACATTTACGCTGGAGTATGCGCTGGATTTGTACGATGAGCGGGCCGCTGCGCAATGGGCCCGGCATTATGTAGCGTTGGCCCGGGCCGTCGCCGCGCAGCCGCATGCAGCGCTTGGCGAGCTTGATCCCGTCAATGCGCAGGAACGGGATCGTCTGCTCCGGCTTGGCCGTTCATTCGCCGAGCAGCCGCAGGAGCTGTCGCTGCACAGGCTGTTTGAGCGGCAAGCGGCGGAAAGTCCGCAGCAGATTGCCGTTGAAATGGGCGAGCGGACGTATACCTACAGCGAGCTGAACGAACGTGCCAACCGGTTCGCGCGCGTGCTTGCGCGGTGCGGCGTTGCGCCGGGGGCGAAGGTGGCGTTATTGTTGCGTCGCTCGCCCGATATGATTGCGGCGATATTGGCTGTGCTGAAATCGGGAGCCGTTTATGTCCCGATTGACCCGCAATATCCCGAAGAGCGGATTTTGTTTATGCTCCGGGATACGGAAGCGCAGGTCATCGTGGCTGCAGCCGCGACGATGGAGATGGGTGCCCGGCTTGCCGGTGACAGCATCGATGTCATCGACATGGAAGAACTGGATACGAAATGGGCTGGCGGGTCCGGGCATGATCTGGACATCAATGGCGCTGGGGATGATCTCGCATATATCATGTATACCTCCGGCTCGACGGGCAAGCCGAAAGGGATTCTGACCACGCATCGCAATGTGTCCCGGATTGCCTACCATACCGATTATATAAGCATTTCGGAAAACGATGCGCTGTTGCAGCTTTCCAACTACGCCTTTGACGGTTCATCCTTCGATTTGTACGGTGCGCTGTTGAACGGCGCGAAGCTGACGCTGGTTGGCGAGGAAGAGGTTGCCGACGTTATGCGGCTGACGGAGCTGATCAAGGACAGCGGCATTACCGTGTTCTTTGTGACAACAGCGCTGTTTAATACGCTGGTCGATCATGGGCTGGAGTCGCTGCGCGGCCTGCGTCATATTTTATTTGGCGGAGAGCGGGCTTCCGTGCCGCATATCCGCAAAGCGCTGCGCCCGCTTGGACCGGGTGTGCTGCTGCATGTCTATGGCCCTACGGAAACAACGGTGTTTGCTACCTGTTATCCGATTACTGAAACATGGGATGGACAAGGGACGGCCACCGTGCCGATCGGTGCGCCAATCGCGCGTTCAGAAACGCTGGTGCTGAATGAGCAGGGCCGATTGCAGCCGGATTGGGTGCCAGGCGAGCTGTGGATTGCGGGCGACGGTGTCGCATCCGGTTATGTGAATTTGCCGGAGCAGACCGCTTCAAAATTTCGGCCGCATCCATTCCGGGAAGGTGAAACCGTGTACGGCACCGGGGATCTGGTTCGCCGCTTGCCTGACGGAAATTTGGAGTTTCTGGACCGAATCGACAGCCAGGTCAAGCTGAGGGGTTACCGGATTGAATTGGGTGAGATCGAAAGCAGGCTGCTGGATTGTGCGGGCGTCAAGGAAGTGTTTGTGGCGCTGATCGAGAATGACGGCGCGCCTTATTTATGCGCTTATATCGTTGCGGAGCAAACAGAAGAGCAGGCAAGCGTTCGGAGCCAACTGACTGGAAAGCTGCCGGCATTTATGATTCCCGCCGCGTTTGTGCCGTTGGATAAGCTTCCGCTGAACGCGAACGGCAAGGTGGACATAAAACGTCTTCCTGTGCCGGAGCGCACGGCCCCCTATGAAGCGCCCGCCACTGACACGGAGGTCCTTGTTGCCGGATTGTGGCAAGAAGTGCTTCATGCAGGAAAGATTGGCGCGGTTGACCACTTCTTTGAGCATGGTGGTCATTCCTTGAAAGCGGCCGCATTGACCTCGGCCATCTACAAGCATTGCCGGGTGCGCATGCCGCTTCAGGAAATTTTCAAGCTGCCGACGGTCAGAGAGCAGGCGGCCTGGATCGACGGGGCAGCCAAGGAAGCGTACGAACCTGTTACGGCCGCGCCACAAGCCGCATCCTATCCGCTGAGTCCGCCGCAGCGGCGCATGTTTTTGGCGGAAAACATAGCTGATATCGGACTATCCTACCATATTCCGCTTGCGCTTAAATTGACGGGTACGGTTAATGAAACCGGATTTGGACAAGCGCTTCGGAAGTTGATCGAACGGCATGAGCCGCTGCGGACCTCCTATCACTGGATCGACGGTGCTGCGGCCCAGATCGTGCACGATTCGGCCGACTTTGTTCTGCAAACGGCGGAGCTCGCAGAGACGCCGCTGCCGGAATGCTTGAGACCGTTTTTCCGGCCGCTCAATCTTGGCTCCGTGCCGCAGCTCGCTGCATGTTATTGCCGGCCCGAATCGGAAGGAGCTGAGGCTTATCTGCTGCTCAACATCCATCACATCGCGGCGGACGGCATATCCGTTAAGCTGCTGCTGGAGGAGCTGGCCGATTTGGTCGACGGGGCAGAACTTGCGCCTCTGGCTCGGCATTACAAGGATTATGCTGTTTGGCAAGAGCGACAGTCCGGCTCAGAGCGGGCCAGGGCAAGTCAGGCGTTTTGGACGGAGCAGCTTGCTGAATCTTCGGCGCCGCTCGATATGCCACTGGATCGGGCGCGCGGCGACCGTCAGACATTTGCAGGCGATACGTATACCTTCTATATTCCGTCGGCACTCGTCGCAAGGATGAAAGAAATAGCCGCAAGCGCCGGAGCTAGCTTGAACAGCCTGCTTTTTGCGGCTTACGCGCTGCTGCTCAAGGGAACAACGCATCAGTCGGAATTTGCAATCGGTGCTTTGGCGGCAGGCCGGTCGCATCCGGACACGGCCCGGATGATCGGCATGTTCAACCAGTTTCTGCCGATTCGGATGCAGATGGCGGACGAGCTGCCGATCTTGGCGTTTGTGGATGAGACCCATCGGCGTCTGCTTGCCGCATACGAGCATGGCGATGTCAGCTTCGAGCACATGATGGAAGCGACCCCGTATCCGCATGACCCTTCGCGCAATCCGCTGTTCGATACGATGCTCATTCTTCACAACCAGTTTGATGACGAGAAACTGGCGGTGCGCGGCAACGGTTGGAGCATGGAGCCTCTGCCTGTCAGCCACGGAACCTCCAAGCTGGACTTCAAGCTCGATCTGTACAGCGATGGCGAAGGCGATCTGCGGGCGGTGCTGGAGTATAATACGGGATTGTTCGATAAAGGCACGATGGAGTGCTTGGCGGCGCGGCTGCTTTACATTTTAGAGCAAACGGCTGCCAGCCCCGACCTGATCTGTGGCGACGTTGAAATGACGACACCTGCCGAAGAAGACTGCCATTGCGGCATGGAATAATACGGGATCTCCGTACCCGATGGAGAAGACGATTCACGAATGGTTCGCCGAGTCCGCGCGGCGGTGGCCGGACCTCCCGGCGGTGCGATCGGCAGAAGGCTCGCTGACGTATGGGGAGCTTAATGAACGCGCTGAACGCATGGCTGCCGTGCTAAGAAGCAAGGGGGTTGCGGTCGAGACGATTGTGCCGATTGCCGCCCAGCGCTCGTTGTCCATGATGATTGCGATCATGGCGGTGCTCAAGGCGGGAGGGGCCTACTTGCCACTCGACCCGGAGCATCCGCCCGAGCGGATCCGCGGCATTCTGGAGGACAGCGGGGCCAGTCTGCTTCTGGCGGGGACCAAATGGATTCGTACGCTCCCGGCCTTTCAGGGGGAAACGCTAGATCTGGACGCGCTTGCGACTACCGCCGCATTGGAGCTGCCGCTTGGCGAAGAAGAAACGGTTTTGCCGCCTCAAGCAGGCCCCGAGCATTTGGCGTATGTCATTTATACATCAGGCTCCACCGGCCAACCCAAAGGCGTTATGGTGGAGCACCGCGCTGCGATCAACCGGCTGCACTGGATGCAGACGGCTTATCCGTTGAATGAGCGAGACGTTATTTTGCAGAAAACGCCGATCACGTTTGACGTTTCCGTATGGGAGCTGTTCTGGTGGAGCTTTGCCGGTGCATCGCTTTATTTGCTGGAGCCCGGCGGGGAGAAGGAGCCAGCGGTCATGCTGCGCGAGATTGAGGAGCAGGCGGTTACGGTTATGCATTTTGTGCCGTCTATGCTGGGCGTCTTCCTGCCCTACGCGGCGGACAGCGGCAGAGGCGGCGAGCTAAGATCCCTGCGGTACGTATTTGCGAGCGGCGAAGCGCTCAAGCCCGCGCATGTCGCAGGTTTTTACCGCCTGATGGAGCGTGGCGGCAGCCAAGGACGGCTCATCAATCTGTACGGCCCGACGGAAGCGACCGTCGATGTCAGCTATTACGATTGCCCGGACGCTGGGGCGGGTGCGATTCCGATCGGCAAGCCCATCCAGAACATCCGGCTCCACATTGTGGACGAGCGGATGAGACCGCAGCCGATCGGTGTGTTCGGCGAGCTGTGTATCGCAGGTGCCGGTCTTGCGCGCGGATATCGCAACAGGCCGGATTTGACAGAGCAAAGCTTTGTTCCGAATCCGTTTGCCGCAGGAGAGAAGCTGTACCGTACCGGGGACCTTGCAAGGTGGCTGCCGGACGGCAATATTGAATATTTGGGACGCTTTGACCATCAGGTCAAGCTGCGTGGTCTCCGCATCGAATGCGGCGAGATTGAGCAAGCGCTGCTCCGCCAGGCAGAAGTTCGCGATGCCGTGGTGACGGCGGTGATGGACCATGCGGGAGAGCCGGCGCTATGCGCATATCTCGTGACAGTGGACGGGGAGAAGCCGGAGGAAGTGAGTCTTCGGGATACTCTTAAGAAACTGCTGCCGGAGTATATGATCCCTACATATTTTGTAGCTATGGAAGCGTTACCTCTGAATCCGAGCGGCAAAACAGATCGCAGCCGCCTGCCGGAACCCCGGTTCGCTGAACCGGTGGCTCACGGCGAAGCGCCTGCTACGCCAACGGAGCAGCGGCTGTCCGAGCTGTGGCAGGAGGTGCTCGGTCTGGCTGCAAGCGGGCCGGACGACCCGTCGGTGATCGGGAGAGAAGCCCATTTCTTTCAATTAGGCGGCCATTCCTTGCGCGCCGCACGGCTTGCGGGCTTGATCGAGCAGCGTTATGGAGCTGCATATGCATTGAAGGATGTGTTCGAGACTCCGCTGCTGCGGGAAATGGCGGCCCGCATCGACACCGCAGTCTCCAAGCCGGCCGTGGTTATTGCCCAGGCGGAAAGTCGGCCTTACTACCCGTTGTCACTCGCGCAGAACAGGTTGTTTGTGCTGCAGCAGTTTTATCCGGGCAGCACGGTCTACAATCTGCCGCTCGCGCTGAGCCTGACGGGAAAACTTGATCAGAACAGGCTTCGCGAGGCGATTCAGGGCTTGATTGACCGCCATGAACCGCTGCGCACCAGCTTTGACTGGGCAGACGGCAAGCCTGTACAGCGTGTCCATGAGCGGGTTTTGTTTGAACTCGCCGTATTTGCCTTGATGGATGCAGCGGACTTGAATACATTTACGCGTGCGGTCGTCCGCCCGTTCGATTTGCGGAAGGCTCCGTTAATTCGGGCGTTTCTTGCGACAGACGGCGAAAGTCGGCATACGCTGCTGCTGGACATTCACCACATCGTCGCCGACGGCGTGTCCATGAATGTGATGGCGCGCGATTTCGAGCAGTTGTATCGCGGCGGCTCCTTGCAGCCGCTGCCCATTCACTATAAGGATGCCGCCGTTTGGCAGCAGGAGTGGATGGCTTCAGTGGCAAGAGAGGAGCAAGAGCAATATTGGGCACTTCGGCTAGCGGGTACACTTCCTGTGCTGCAGCTGCCAACCGATTATCCGCGTCCGCCCGAACAAACCTTCGAAGGCGTCAAGCTTGAACTGCGAATACCGGCGGGGCTTGTCGAGGGCATCGAAGCGGCGGCTGAGCAATGGGGCGTTACGCCATTCCATATCTGGCTCGCTGCTTACCATACGTTATTGCATCTGATGACAGGGCAAGACGATCTGATTGTCGGCACGCCGATCGCCGGCCGCTTCCATCCCGCTACCGAGTCTCTGGTCGGCATGTTTGTCAATACACTGCCGATTCGAAGCCAGCCATCTGGCGAGCTGTCGTTCAGAGCGTTAGCCGAGCAGCTCAAAGAAACAGTGCTTGCGGCACTGGATAACAGCTTGCTCCCGTTTGAGCACATGGTGACGATGCTGGATGTGCCGCGCGATCTGAGCCGCAATCCGCTGTTTGACACGATGTTTGTCATGCAGCATAGGGAGGCCGGACAGGTGGCGGTGGACGGCTTGCAATTTGAGGCGCAAGTGCCGGACCATCGCGTTTCGAAGCTGGACTTGACGTTTGAGATTGCGGATCAGGGCCCAAAAGGCGCAGCCTTGATGATCGAATATGCAACGTCGCTGTTTAAAGAAGACAGCATATGCAGAATGGCGGAATGGTATTACCGTATTGTCGGTCTTGCACTGGCCGAGCCGGAGCAGCCGCTCGGAGGGATCGGACTGCAGGGCGCCGCTGAGGCAGAGAAGCAGAGCAAAGAGTTCAATCGTACGACAGCGCCGTATGCAGGCGGCGATACGGTGGAGGTTTACCTCGAAAGACAAGCGGTGGAAACGCCGCAGGCCGTTGCGGTTGCGGCGGAGGACGGAGTTTTGACGTATGCGGAATTGAACCGGAAGTCAAACCGGCTGGCGCAGGCACTCAGACGGCAAGGTGTCAAGCGCGAGGATCGCGTGGCCGTTGTAATGGATCGCAGCCTGGAGATGATGATTGCAATCTTTGGCGTGCTAAAGGCGGGCGGAGCTTATGTGCCTGCCCCGCCGGGCTTGCCGCCGGAACGAATACGCTACATGCTGGACAATTCCGGAGCCGAGCTTGTCCTGACGCTGGGCAAAGCCTCGGAAGAGCTGGAGACGTTCGCGTCATTGATGGACGTTCATGAGGCGCTGGCGCAGGAACGGGACGACTCCCCTGTGGAGAAGCTGCATGATTCACGTTCGCTTGCCTATGTGCTGTATACCTCGGGATCGACCGGACAGCCGAAAGGCGTCATGATCGAGCATCATTCCGTTGTTAACCGGATCGGCTGGATGCAGAAGCAATATGGACTGGACGCAAGCGGAGTCATTATGCAGAAAACGCCGATTACCTTCGACGTATCGGTCTGGGAGCTGTTCTGGTGGAGCTTTGCGGGAGCCAAGCTGGTCCTGCTGCCTCCAGGCGGCGAAAAAGACCCCGCGCTTATGATGGATACGATAGCGCGGCATGGCGTAACTACGATGCATTTTGTGCCGTCCATGCTGCACCTGTTCCTGGAGCATCCGAGCTTGCTGCGCGGCGAGGCCAGGCTGGAGAGCCTGCGTCATGTGTTCGCCAGCGGCGAAGCGCTGACTGCGGTATCAAGGGTGCGGCGGTTCCGCGAGCGGATACGGAGTTCCATTCGATGCCAGACTTGTGAACCTGTACGGCCCGACCGAGGCGACGGTGGACGTTTCCTTTTACGATTGCTCTGATGGCGATATTCCGATCAACGATATTTCGATCAATGTACCGATTGGCAAGCCGATCGACAATATTTCGCTCTATATCATGAGCGGAGCGATGAAGCTCCAGCCCGTCGGCATTGCGGGGGAACTATGCATATCCGGCGTGGGCCTGGCGCGAGGTTATATCGGCCGGCCCGATTTGACGGAAGAAAAGTTCGTCGATAATCCATTTGCGGCGGGCAGTCTGATGTATCGAACAGGAGATCTTGCCAGATGGCTGCCTGACGGAAGAATCGAATATTTGGGCCGAATCGACCATCAGGTGAAAATAAGGGGCCAGCGTATCGAATGCGGGGAAATCGAGCATGTGCTGCGCGGTCATCCAGCGGTTTCGGAAGCGGTGGTCATGAAGCGGGATGCCGCGAGCGGAAGCGAGTATTTATGCGCGTACATCGTTTGCACCGAACCTGTGGACCTTGAGGAGTTGCGGGATTTTGCAGCATTGCGCCTGCCGGATTATATGGTTCCGCTGACCGTGATGGAACTGCCCGTTATGCCCCTGTCTCCAAACGGCAAAATCGACCGAAAGGCGCTGCCGGAGCCGGAGCTTAAGACGGGTAGCGGCACTCCGTTTGTTGAAGCGACAAGCGATAACGAATTGGCGATTGCCGCCGTATGGCGCGAAATTCTGCAAAGGGACGACTTCGGCATCCATCATCGCTTCTTCGATGCCGGGGGAGACTCGCTGCTGCTGGTGCGGGCGCATCAACGGCTGGAGACGTTATATCCCGGCGTTCTCGGCGTAACGGATCTGTTAACCTATCCAACAATCTCATCGCTTGCGGCGTATTTGGAGTCGAGAAATCGGGAGCTCGCGAGCTGGAGCTGGACCGGTCTGCTGGTGGCAGACGACTGCGTCAGCAGCGGCTATGCCGCGGAGCGTATCGGCAGCGTTCAGTTCCAACTGGACCGGCTGGTTGCGAAAGGACTTGCGGAACTTGCAGCATCCCGCTCGGTGACGGTTGAAGCCGCGGCGTATGCCGCATATCTGTACTTCTGGCGAGGAGAGTCCGGCAGCAGTCGGCTTGTGCTTCCGGCCATGACGGATAACGGTCTGATTGCTCCGAAGGAAATCGACTTTGCAGAGGTGCGTGATTTCGATACGCTGCTGCGGCATGCCGCCAAGCGGGCGAGCGCAGGAGAATGTTACTCGGTGCGACAAATTAGAAAGCACCCGCAAGCCGAAGCCGGATTTGTCTTGTTTCCGTTATTTGCAGGAACAGCGCAGCACGGGTTCAAGGAGCGGGAGACGTTATTGGAACGATTCGATGTTGTGCTGTATATGGATGGCGCTGCAGCGCCAAGCGGGGCGGAAGGGCCAGAGCTTGGCGGGGTGTGGACTTACAACGCCCGACGCCTCGGCAAGGAGTCGGTGCTGGATTGGGCTTCCGCTTATCTGGAGCTGCTGTCGAGCGTGGTCGAGCAATATCGCGCCACAGCAGACAGTGCCGTCTCGAGGGCGTAGCATGGGTCAAGCTTTTGGACAAGCTGGACTGCGCCCGAGACTTGAGCATACATCTGACAGAAGAAAGAAAGGAGCTTTCCTGTGAAAAAAGTGTTGTCCGTGATAGGGAATATCGCGCTTTATATTGGGGTCTTTTATGCGCTGCTCTATCTGCTTCGCTCGACTTACCATTACGAAGCGACGCTGACTTTTGCTGAGTTTCTGGATCGCAACCCGGCTATGTTTATGGTCGTTCTGTTCACGCTGATTACGCTTGTGTACATGCTGATCTTTCGCATCAAAGGATGGATCTGGCCTCATGCGGAAAAAAATCTGTTCCGCGCGTCGGGCTTCAAGCGGCTGAGCGCCTCGCGCGTCTTGCTCATGATCGGCCTGGGTCTTGCGGGAAGTTTGTTCAGCATCGGCCTTATCGTCATTGATGATATTGCACGGCAATTTCCGTCCATTCCCGCGCTGGTTGACGATCTGATCAGGGGGGATTCAATCTGGTACGTCATTCTTGGCGCCGGTTTGATTGGGCCGGCATTTGAAGAAATATTGTTCAGGGGCCTCATTTTCAGGGAGCTTCGCCGGGTTATGCCGGTATATGTGGCCTTGGTGCTGCAAGCCGCAGCTTACGCCTACTTCCAGCCGAGCGCGGCCCTTTCAATCATCAGCATCGGTTCGGGCCTGATTTACGGGGTGCTGTATTTGCGCACCGGGTCGCTGTGGGCACCGATCCTGGTACAGAATACGGCCATGGGCACCATCTTTCTATTCAAATACATCGGGTTCTACGAATGGTTTGACAAACTCGGCGATGTTTCGCTGTATATCATTACAGCGCTCTGTCTGGCGGCGTTGATTGGAGGTTCCGTCTATGTCTGGCGGTCCTCCGGCAACGGCGGCATCGGCACACGTGCCGGTCAAGCACTGACGGCTGACGTGCCGCCGACAGCACAAAAGGGGGGCTAACCGCATGAAGGCGTGGGGAATGATGCTGGCCCGCGTGGCCGTTGTTATCGGGCTGTATTTTGCATGGTTTTTTACCGTGACGACATTATTTTTCGTATTATCTTTACCCCAGAAGCACGTGGTTTGAACAGAACACGGTAACCGTCATTATTTTGAACGATATCGTGGGTTTGCCACTCATGCTGCTGGCCTGGAGGTTTATATTCAAGGAAAACCTGTTTAAGGCGGCTAAGTTTCGCGTGATGAGCGGCAAATCGGTGGCCATCGCTTTATGGATCGGGCTTGGAGCCGGCCTGTTTACAGTCGCATTCTCCCGACTTCCTGCCATTGCAACGGACAAGTATCAGTTCCGCGAATTGTTTGATTACCTGAACCGCGCGGAATGGTATGTATTTCTGGTTTTCCTGATTCTCGGAAATATTTACAAGGAGACGTTGTTCAGAGGCATTCTGATGAATGAGTTCAGACGCGTGCTCCCGGTCTGGATCGCCATTGTGATTCAGGGCGTGTTATACGGAGCGCTGTTCTTTTTCGGAGACATTCCGCTGTCGCTGTATGGTTTTCTAGGCGCGGTTATTTTTGCGCTCTTGTATGTCTGGTTTAAATCCATCTGGGCGCCGATCGCAGCGCAAGTAGCCTGTCAGGGCAGTCAGTACCTGCTGTGGCATTACGGGCCGGAGACGACGGATATTACTATGATGTCCGCCTGGATGGCTGTGGCGGCCGTCATGATTGCGGTTGGCATATTCCTTGCGGTCAAGCATCGCTCTTCGATCTCCGCGCCGTTGTCTTCTGAGGCGGTGACACCTCTGTGAAGGGATTACGAATAGCGGGAAATACCGTATTATATTTGGTCATTTATGCGGCGATTGTGATGCTTGTGAATCAATTGCTTTACAACGGGATCAGCAATTCCGTGCTGAAAGAATGGATCAAAGGCAATTCCGGCATTGTACTGATTGTATCCAATATCATTGTACTTGCCGTCTATCTTCCGCTGCTGCGCTGGCAAAAAATTTCACTGAAGGATCTGGGGTTTGTTCCTCCGCGCAGGGGATCGCTGCTGCTGTCCGCAGGGACGGGCATCTGGCTCGGCTTGTTTATTGCCGCGTTTGCCCGTCTTCCGTGGATAAAAGCGACGTTTCCGGCCATTTCGGATCTGGTCGCTTTTGTTGCCGGCGGCAGCCTGATTATTTTTATGCTCGGCAGCTTGCTGCTGGGATCTTTGCTGGAGGAATGGCTGTTCAGAGGCATGCTGTTTCATACACTCAATCAATCTCTTTCGATTCTGTGGACGGTTCTGCTCCAGGCCGTATTGTTCGGTGCGGTATTTATGAATGTGACGGTTGGCGCATTTGCGGCGCTGGGCGCGATGCTTTACGGTGCCGTTCGCGCGGGCTCGCATTCGCTTTGGGGGTCGCTTGCGGCCCATGTGTGCAGCACAGCCACCTTGTATATCGTGCTGCAATGGGCGGGCGATTGGCAGTCCGGTACGCTTGGATTATTAGCCCTGATCAGCGGATTTGGCATTGCGGCGCATGTGTTGCTGCTGCTGCGCGGGAGCGGTGGAAGGGCAGAAAAAGAACAGGCCGTCAGTGTTTCCATTACTAGCTAGGGGGGAATAGTGTCATGTTTCAACTGGATTTGCTGGATACCAAAAAGGACACATCCGGGCGGAAGGGGCGGAGCGGGGGCTCCGTCTCCAATGTTTCCCTCAAGGATATTGCAATTGTCGGGATATCCGCCAAGCTGCCGCGCGCGGAATCGCACGATGCCTTCTGGGAGCTTCTGCAGAACGGCAAGGATCTGGTAGGCGGGTTTCCGGAGTCCCGCAAGGAGGAATTGAAGCCGTATTTGCGCCGCATGGAGACGCAAACTGGCCCCGTTTCCTTTTTTGACGGGGCGTATATCGAAGATATTTCAGGTTTTGACTATTCTTTTTTCGGACTTTCGTCCCAACGGAAGCCTCGCTGATGAGCCCGGCGCAGCGCCTGTTCCTGCAGACGGCCTGGGGCGCGGTTGAGAATGCGGGGTACGGCGGAGATGCGCTGCACGGTTCGCGCACAGGCGTCTTTATCGGCTATAACGGGGACATGCTGCATGATTACAAGCGAATCATCGAAGCGCTGGACCCGGAGGCCTTGTCCATGGCGGCGCCCGGCAATCTGAGCTCCATGATACCGAGCCGGATTTCGTATTTGCTTAATTTGCGCGGACCGGCGATCAGTGTGGATACCGCCTGCTCCTCCTCGTTGGTAGCGGTCCATCTGGCATGCCAATCGATCCGCAGCGGCGAATGCGAGGCAGCGATTGCGGGCAGTGTCAAAATTAACGTGCTCCCGCTGGATACCGGCATACGCCTTGGCATCGAGTCAAGCGACAGCCGGGCCAGAACGTTCGACGACTCGGCGGACGGAACGGGTATCGGCGACGGCGTGATTGCGCTGCTGCTGAAGCCGCTCTCCCGCGCGCAGGAGGATGGCGACCACATTTATGCCGTCATCAAAGGCAGCGCGATGAATCAGGACGGCAGTTCGGTCGGCATTACTGCTCCGAACGCTCTCGCGCAGGAGGACGTCATTGCGCGTGCCTGGCAGGATGCGGACATTGATCCCGAAACGGTGACATACATGGAGGCGCACGGCACGGGCACCCCGCTTGGCGACCCGATCGAAATCGACGGGCTGACGCGCGCCTTCCGGCGATATACCGACAAACGCCAATTTTGCGCGATCAGCTCGCTGAAAACCAATATCGGCCATCTCGACCATGCCGCCGGTATTGCAGGGCTGCTCAAGGCGATCCTGTCGCTTGTCCACAAGCAGCTTCCGCCAACGCTTCATTACCGCTCGCCGAACCGCAACATTCCGTTTGTGGATTCGCCCGTTTATGTCAATGACGAATTGACGCCATGGGAGACGGACGGCGAAGCAAGAAGATGCGGAGTAAGCGCGTTTGGCATGAGCGGGACCAACTGCCATGTTGTGCTGGAGGAGGCCCCAGCCGGAATACCTTCGGGCCGCTCGGACAGAGCGGAGCTCTTCTGCTTGTCCGCGCACAGTTTGACGGCACTGGAGCGGCTCGTGCTGCTCATGCGGGACTGGGCTGCGCAGCATCGCAGCGATGAGAGCGGCAGCCTGGCCGATCTTTGCTACACCTTGGCCGTCGGCCGGGGAGCCCATCGGTATCGGCTGGCGATTGTGGCAAGCCATTGGGAAGAGCTTGCCGAGACCTTGCATGCCGCAGCCAAAAGCGGCTTGGCCGGCCTTGCGCTGCCGAACGTTCGTTTTGGGACGGTCAATACGGCAGCAGCCGGGAATATGCGGCAGCAACCCGTTCCAGACGAACGGGAAATAGAAGCGCTGGAGATGGGCCAACGTTACGTGGGCGGATACGAGATCGACTGGAAGGCGTTCTACCTAGGACAGCGCCGCCATCGGCTGCCGCTTCCGACGTATCCTTTCGATTCTCCCCGTTGTTGGGTGCAGGAGGCGCGCGCCGGAGCGACGCTTCACAAACCATTTGCGCACTGGAGCGGATATTCGATCGGTGGAGATATTCCCGAGGAGCTTGGGCAAGAAATGAACGAGACGTTTGACAGATGGCAAGCCACGCTTCGGCGGAGCGGCGGGATGAAGAGTCAGCGCCGCCGCGGCGTTGCGTTAACCGGGGAGCGTTCCGGTCTGGAATGGGAGCAGCATGTCGCAGATGTCTGGGGTGCGCTGCTCGGTTATGACGAGCTGCCTGCGAATGCCGATTTTTATGAACTTGGCGGAGATTCCATTATTGCGCTCAAAATTGTAAATCAGCTCAGCGAGCTTGCGGGTATTCACATTCAGGTGGCGGATTTGTTAGGGCATGCGGATCTGCCTTCGTTAACGGTCCTGATCGAGCAGCGGCTCAGGGAGAACGGCGTTACGACAGCGCAAAGAACGAACAATCGAAACAACGTTGAGCAAACGAAAGCCGCTCAAAACAGCAGACACGAGGCGAACGGCGAGCATGGCGGACAAGCAGTGTCCATTAGCTTTGGCTTGGCAGGAGCAGACGGGCATGGCAGGCTGTTGACCGGCCAAGCCTCCTACTCTTTGTCCGGACATAGATTGGAGCCGATTCCAAAGGCGGCACCGCAAGAGCATTATCCGGTGTCATCCCCGCAGAAACGCATGTATTTGCAGCAGCAGGCGTTGCCCGAAGATCGCAGCTACAATTTGCCGGAACTATTGCACTTGGACGGGGACATTGATGCAGATCGACTGGAGGCCGCCTTGCAAGCTATCGTGGAGCGTCACGAGACGCTTCGCACCAGCTTCCACGTCATCGACGGCGAAATCAGGCAGCGTGTTCATGCCGCCATACCTTTTCACCTGGTCCGCAAGGAGGCCGATGAAGCGGAAGCAGACGGCCTGCTGCAAAGCATGTTCTTGCCATTCAGGCTCGATAAGGCTCCACTGCTTCGTGCAGCCTTGCTGACGCTGGGACCGGAGCGCCATGTGCTTTTTATTGATATGCATCATATTGCATCCGACGGCATGTCGGCGGGTATTCTTTTGTCCGACCTGATGACTCTATATCAGGGCGGTTCGTTGCCGCCACTGCCGCTGCAATACAAGGATTATGCGGTATGGCGGGAGAGCAGACCGCTCTCCGGAAGCGCCGAACGGTATTGGCGCGAGCAATGCCGGGGAGACTGGCCGACGCTTGCGCTTCCGACCGTTGCCCCGCGACCGCCTGTCAAAGGCAATCGTGGCGAAACGTTTGACGTTTACGTCGAGGCCGAATTGATGGCGGCTGTGCGCAGCCTCGCGGCCGAATCGGGCACGACTCCGTTCATGGTGCTGCTATCTGCGTATTACACTTTCCTCGCCCACTATACGGGGGCCGAGGACATTGTCGTCGGCACGCCGATTGCGGGACGGACAAGGCGCGAACTGGAAGCGGTCGCGGGCATGTTCACAGGCACGCTGCCGCTGCGCGCCTATCCGCGCGCGGACAAGCCGTTCAGTGCCTTTTTGTCTGAAGTGAAAGAGATGGCAACCGGGGCTTACGCCCACGCTGATTATCCCTTCGAGGAAATTGCGCAATGGATGGACAGAAGGGACGCTAGCCGGAGTCCACTGTTTGACACGATGTTTATCATGCAAAATCTGGGTATTCCAAATTCTTCATCAGCGGGATTGTCGTATCGCCACCAGCGCTTTGAGCATGGCACGGCCAAATATGATTTGATGATTCAGGCTGTGGAGCATGGAGCGGAATTGCGGCTTGTCGTCGAATATAATACTGATTTGTTTCACCGCGCGACAGCCGAGCGGTTCATGCGGCATTATGTGCAGCTGCTGCGCAGCGTGACGCTCCGTCCGGGCGCCGCGCTCGGCGAAGCGGAGATGCTGACGGAGTCGGAGCGTCTGCATATGCTGGCAATGGGGAGACGCGAAGCTGACTTTCCGCCGCCGCGCTGTCTGCATGATTGCTTCAAGGAGCAGGCGTTGGCCGTTCCTGATTTGCCAGCCGTATCTTGCGGCGGTGAATCCATGACTTATCAGGAGCTGGATCGCCGTACCGATGCGCTGGCGCAAACCTTGCGCGCCAAAGGTGTAGGACGCGGCAGCGTAGTCGGCGTCATGGCGGAGCGCTCCATCCCCATGCTGACCGCTATGCTCGCGGTTATGAAAGTCGGAGGCGCATATATGCCTGTGGATCCGCATTATCCCGGAGAACGCATCCGCTATATGCTGGAGGACAGCGGTGCGGAGCTGGTCTTCGCGGACAGCGCGCATTCCGTAGCCGCGAGCAGTGTGCCAGCCTCCTTGCAGGTGCTGGACATGGCGGATGAGGCGCTGTTCTCCGGCGGAGACGAAGCTGCCACCGCATGGCCGCGAGACGCCGCCGATCTGATGTATGTCATTTATACTTCCGGTTCTACGGGTCAGCCGAAGGGCGTCATGGTGCCGCACCGTAGCTTTTACAATTTCGGACATTCGCTCAGGAGGTTTTTCGACGGACAATACGGTGAGAGTGACAGATGTCTCAGCCTGACCAATATTTCGTTTGACGTCAGCGTGGCGGAGCTGTTTATGCCGCTGATGTTCGGGGCTTGCACGGTGCTCTACCCGGAGCCGACACTGCTTGACCCGCGGCGAATTGCCGAGGTGATTGTGGGTGAGCGCATTACATTCGCTTATTTGCCTCCGTCTTTGCTGAAGGAGGTTGCGCGGCTGCTGGAGCAATCGGCTGCCGCGATTACGCTGGACAAAATGCTCGTTGGGGTTGAGCCGATTCAAGACGAAACGCTGGAGCTGTATACGAAGCTGAATCCAAAGATTCGGATTATGAACGGCTACGGACCGACGGAGGCGACGGTTTGCTCTAATATGTACGCGTACAAGCCGGGCGCTTATCGCGGCGGCTATGTACCGATTGGCGGCCCGATGCACAATGTGGAAATTTATATATTCGGTTATGGCGGCCAGCTTGCTCCGATTAATGCAGCCGGGGAGCTGTATATTGCCGGCAGCGGTCTTTCCGACGGTTATGTGAACAAGCCGGACATGACAGCAGAGCGCTTTTTGCCCCATCCGTACCGTGAGAGCCGCTACATGTATCGCACCGGCGATATCGCGAAGTGGCTGCCGGACGGCAACGTGATGTATGTGGACCGGGCCGACCAACAGGTGAAAATCAGAGGTGTGCGGATTGAAATGAATGAGGTTCGTTCGCAATTGATTTCCTTTCCCGAGGTGGAGGATGCGGTTGTGATCGTCCGCGAGCAGGCAAGCGGCAACAAGGAGCTGTGCGCGTATGTGGTCGCTTCGGACAAACTCCCTTCGCGGGAATGGCGAAGACGGCTGAAAGACAAGCTGCCGGAGGCGATGATTCCGGCCTATATCGCGGCAATTGATGCAATACCGCTGACGCCGAATGGGAAAGTGGACCGGCGCGCCTTGCCGGAGCCGGAATTCGGGCCTTGGGAACGGAGAGAGGCAGAGCTGCCGCGAGACGGGATGGAAGAGCGCGTTGCCGCCATTTGGAAGGAAGTGCTGGGCGATACGGCTGGGCCAATCGGTATTCACGACGACTTTTTCGAGCTTGGCGGCCACTCCTTGAGGGCTGCGGTACTGGCGGGCAAGCTGGAGCAGGCGACGGGAGCCCATGTTCCACTCAGCCTGATATTCGAACTTACCTCCATTGCGGAAATGGCCACCTGGCTGAAGGAGCGGGTCGATGCCGCTGCGGTGGTCGAGCCGATCCCGAAGGCGGAGCGGCGGGAGTGGTATCCGATGTCGCGCGCTCAGCGCCGCCAATATATGATGCAGATGCTGGGCGGTGACGCCACCATGTATCATGTGCCGTTCGCGCTCCGCTTGCAGGGCAGGCTGGATGCGGCGCGGCTGGAAGACGCGTTTACGGCGCTGATCGGTCGCCACGAAAGTTTGCGGACAACCTTTCATATGACAAAGGACGAGTTCAGGCAAATGGTTCATCCGCCGTATGACTTTAAGCTGGAGACGCTTGACCCCGCAGCGATCACCAGGGACGAGTTCCTTCGGGGAGCGCCGTCAGACTTTGCTGAGGTGACGCGTCTGATGGAAGTCTTCCAGCGCCCGTTTCATCTGGACAAGCTGCCGCTGCTGCGGGCAGGGCTGCTCCGGTTGAACGAGGAAGAGCATCTGCTGCTGCTGGATATTCATCACATGATTACGGATGGTGTATACCTCCGGTTTGCTGGTGAATGAGCTGTCGCGGCTGTATGCCGGACAAGCGCTGCCAGAGCAGCGCGTACAATACAGCGATTATGCGGTGTGGCAGGAGGCCGGATTTGCCGATACCGCTTATGCGGAGCATGAGAGGTACTGGATGGAAATCTTCGAAGGCAAGCTTCCTGTGCTGGAGCTGCCAACGGATCGACCGCGGCCGTCTCTGCCGAGCTATAAAGGCCGCCGCCATTCGTTCCGGCTGGACGCAGTGACAACCGCGGCGGCGCGAAAGCTCGCGCGGGAAGAAAAGACGACGCTGTATACGGTGCTGCTGGGTGCTTTTGCCGCGATGCTGGCCAAATACAGCGGTCAGACCGAAGTGATTGTGGGCACCCCCTCCGCCGGCAGGGAGCATGCCGATACGCATGGCATGATCGGCATGTTCGTCAACACGCTGGCGCTGCGGACAAGGCCGGAAAGACTCAAGACGGTAAGAGCTTATATAGCAGAGCTGCATAACCATGTCGTTGAGGCGCTTTCGCGCCAAATGTATCCTTTCGAGGAGCTGGTCGAAGGGTTGAAGATTGATGCGGACAGAAGCCGCAATCCTTTGTTTGACGCCATGTTTGTCTTGCAAAATATGAACCGGCCAGTGATGGAAGCAGGCGGGCTCGTCTTTGACGAAATACCGTTCGAGTCGGGGACAAGCAAGTTTGACCTGACGCTGGAAGCGGTGGAGCGGGAAGCGGAAATCGAGCTGCAGCTGGAATATGCAACGGATTTATTTCATGAGGAAACGGCGCGACGCATGGCGGAAAGCTATGCCGTACTCGTGCAGGAGATGTGCAGATCGCAGGGTCGCACGGTTGGCGAGCTTGAGCTGATGAGTGAGAGCGAGCGGAAGCAATTGTTGGCTATATTGGGTGGAGGAAGCATACCGGTACAGGCCGCAAGTAAAGAGGGGGGCAATGGCAGGATGGAAACTCGAGCAGACAAGGACATGACAGAGCGGCAAGTAGGCCCAGGTGCGGTTTCCGCGCAAGCAACGGCGGAATGGACGGGGTTCGTGCAGGAAGTGGAGTGCCAGGCGGCGCGCACGCCGGATGCGGCGGCGATTCAATTCGGCGCGGAGATGGTGACGTACGCCGAACTGAACGAACGCGCGAATCGGCTTGCCCATTCCTTGCGGGCGAAGGGTGTGGGGCCTGAAAGCATGGTCGCTCTAATGGCGTCCCGCAGCCCGCTGCTGCTTGTCGGTATTCTGGGTGTTCTGAAAGCCGGAGGCGCCTATGTCGCCATTGATCCCGCATACCCGAAAGAAAGGATTGACTGGATGCTTGAGGATTGCGGCGAAGCGCTTCTGCTGACGGAAAAAACATATGCGGGATTCGCAACGAGAGCCGCTGCCGAGATGTATCTGGACGATCCGGAGCTGTATGCGGCGGACAGAGGCAATCCGGAATGTATCCATAAGCCGGACCATTTGGCGTATGTGCTGTATACGTCGGGCTCGACCGGGCGCCCCAAAGGTGTGATGATCGAGCATCGCGGGCTGGCTCATTTCATCAGCGGCTTCCGAGAGCGGATTCCGTTTGAGAAGAGCCAGCGCATCCTGGCGATGGCATCGGTCGTCCTTTGATATTTTTGTCGTTGAAAATCTGCTGCCGCTTACGCTGGGTATGCGGATTGTATTGGCAAACGAAGAGGAACGGAGCGACGCCGCTTTACTGCAAGGCCTGATCGACAAGCACGGCGTCGATGTGCTGCAAATTACGCCTTCGCGCTTCAAGTGGTGGATGGATCAGCGAGGCGAAACGGACGGCTTGCACAAGCTGCGCATATTGATGATCGGGGCGGAGCCGCTGAGGCTTGATGTGCTCGGCAGGCTGCGCGCAGCTACCGGAGCCAGATTGTTTAATTTGTACGGTCCGACGGAGACGACGGTGTGGACCTCCATCCGTGAAGTGACTGAAGGCGAGGACATATCGATCGGGACACCGATTGAAGGTTCTCTCATGATGGTGCTTGACGAAGGAATGAAGCTGCAGCCGACCGGTGTGACGGGCGAAATTTGCATTGGCGGACCGGGCGTCGGGCGTGGGTATCTCAGCCATCCCGAATGGGATGTCGCTTTTGTGCCGAATCCGTATGTGCCGGGCGAACGCATGTATCGCACGGGTGATCTTGGACGCAGACTTGAAAATGGGGAGTTTGTCTATGGGGGGCGCCGCGATTTCCAGGTGAAAATCAGGGGTCACCGGATTGAAATCGGTGAAATCGAGCAGCAACTGCTTCGCCATGAGCAGGTGAAGGAAACGGTTGTCACCGCTTTTCAGGAAGAGGATGGGGAATATGCGCTTTGTGCGTATGTTGTCCTGCAGAACGCCGTAGCAACGGATACGGAGCAAGGCGGCGAGGCGCCATCCGGTAGGTTGCCCGCGCAGCTGCGTGAATATCTCCGTGATAAGCTGCCCTCCTATATGCTTCCGCCCTTCATGGTCGTTCTGGATGACATTCCGCTTACGCCAACGGGCAAAATCGACAGAAGGGCGCTCCCGAAGCCGGAACCGTCCGATGCGAACACACGAGAGCTCGTTCCGCTTTCAACGGATACCGAGCGCAAGCTGGCGGAGATTTGGAAGGATCTGCTTGGTACGGATGTCATCAGCGCCAAGGACAGCTTTTTTGAGCTTGGCGGTCATTCCCTGAAGGCCGCAGGCATGGTCAGCCGCATTGCGGAACGCTTTAGCATTCAAATGCCGCTGCGCGAGATTTTTATGAATCCTACGCTTGAAGGTTTAGCGGCCCATCTGGATACTAGTGAAACCGCGGCTACCGCGCGCATTCCGAAGCAGCCGGAGCTCGAGCACTATCCGATGTCAAGAGCGCAGCGCCGCCAATTTATGATGGGGCTGATCTCGGGCGAGGCAATGATGTACCATGTGCCGTTCGCCGTGCATATGCAGGGCAAGCTCGATGTGGAGCGGCTGGAGGAAGCTTTCCTTGCGATGATAAGCCGCCATGAATCGCTCAGAACGACATTTCATCACGAGGAGGACGAGTTCCGTCAACGTATACATGCAGAGCCGGTATTTACGCTGGAGCGGGGCGCCAGGCTGAGAATGGCTGCGGTCAAGCTGCTAGGGGAAGGCGGAGAGGAAGGATTGTTCGGCGGCATCAGCACACTGATGGAGCGCTTTATCCGTCCGTTTGATCTCGGCAGTCTTCCGCTGTTCCGGGCAGGATTAATCCCGCTTGGCGAGGAACGCCATCTGCTGCTGCTGGACTTTCATCATATTATTACTGACGGCGTCTCCGTCAGCGTCCTGCTGCAGGAACTGACCACGTTGTACGGCGGCGGCGAGCTTCCGGAGCTGGATATCCAGTACCGGGATTACACGGTATGGCAAGAAGAACAGATCGGCAGCGAAGCCTATATGGGGCATGAGCGCTACTGGCTGGAGGCGTTCGATGGGGAGCTGCCGACGCTTGAGCTCAAGTCGGCCTTGCCAAGGCCGCAACTGCAAAGCTTCGAGGGCGGTCTGATCAACTTCAGACTGGATGAAGAGCTGACACTTCAGATCAAGGCATTTGCACGTGAGCGGGGCACGACGTTGTATACCGTGCTGCTCGGAGCTTATGCGATGCTGCTTAGCAAATGGAGCGGTGAGGAGGATATCATTATCGGCACGCCGGTAGCGGGCCGCAATCATGCGGGACTGGAAGGGTTGATCGGGATGTTTGTCAATACGGTCGCGATTCGCAGCTTTCCGGAATCGTACCGGACCGTGGGCGACTATTTGTCTGAGCTGCACGAGGATGTGCTGCGGGCGCTGGAGCACCAGAATTATCCGTTCGAGGATTTGGTGCAAAAGCTGGGAATCGATCAGGATCGCAGCCGCAATCCACTGTTTGATACGATGTTTATTCTGCAAAATATCGATCGCGTCGCTTACCGTTCGGGCGGCATTGAATTCGACCCTAAGGAGTTCGATCCGGGCGTAAGTAAATTTGATCTAACGCTTGAGGCGCTGGAGCAGGACGGCAGGATCGATTTTGCGCTGGAATATGCGACAAGTCTTTTCCGGGAGGAGACCGTCCGGGCGCTGTCGCATGATTATGCGGTGATCCTACGCGCGCTGGTAGAAGACGGAGCACAGAATAGAATCAATGCCGTGCTTGCAGCAAGCAAGCTTGTATGAACCAACATTCTAAGCCTAAGGAGGCGGCGAACGATGAAGCTGTCCATGAAAAGGAAACCGTTTAACGAGTTTTGGATGAACTGCATGCTGAACCAGGCGTTCTCTATTGCGGTGTCGGTGGAGCCCAGCTATAGGGATGCGGCGTATTTGAATATTTACCGTTACTACCCTTGGGAGGCCGCAACGGACAAGGATTTCCGCTACCCCACCATTGACACACTGTATTATATGGACGATCCGGTCAGATTTCCGCTATCGCAGGTGTTCCGCTATATCGAGCCTGGTCATTTCCGCAGCAAGGAAACGGTGCTGGAAGAAATCAGGGCGATGCTTGCGGGCGGACGCAACTTGAGCGTAAACGTCGATCTGTATGACTGGCTGCCGGGCAGTATGGCCTGGAAAACATTCCATTGGTATCATTATTCGCTGTTTAACGGATACGACAAGGAGCGCGGCATCTTCTACGTCATTGACGATACGCTTGCGGGCTACGAGGAGCACGAGGTGCCGGAGGAAAGGCTGCTCAAGGCGTACGGCAACTCGGAATACAACGTGAATCCGAACTATTTGGGGCCTGCCTTCTACGTATACAACCTGCATGAAAAGGTTCAGCCCTACGAGTTGAGGCTGGCTGAAGTGGTGGAAAATGCGGAGCGGCTGGCGAGAGAGCTTGGCAAGTTCTCCATAGAGGGCATGTGGAATGTAGATTCCGAACCGGAGAAGAAGCAAGCTCATTTGACCTATGGCCTTGTCGGCGTCAACATCATTTGCAACCGGCATATCGCCAACGTGTCGCTGCTCCGCTCCATGCGGGAGAAGAACCTCATCGGCGAAGCTCTGTTTGAGTCGCTGTCCGGTCAGCTTGGCGCAGTGAGGGACGGATGGGATCTGGTGAAGGACCGTTTTGTGACAGGAGACTTTGAACGGGGCAGAGAGCTGGCGCTCGCGGATGAATTGTTCGTGAAGGAAAAAGCGTTCTGGACAGCGCTTGTCGCCGGGGCGTAGAGCCCGATTGCGTCAATATGTTACCCGGGAGGCGGGCGTTATTGCGATATCATTAATTTGTTTGCCATATGCTGGTGGCTCCGCACAAGTGTACAAGCGCTGGACGAACCAGCTGCATCCTGACGTGCGTCTGGTACCGGCCGAACTGGCGGGCAGAGGAAGCCGCATGGGCGAGCCGTTCTATGCGGACACGGCGGAGGCCGTGCAGGATTTGCTGCCGCTGGTGCAGAAGACGGCGCTTGGCTCCGATTCATATGCTCTATTCGGCCACAGCATGGGTTGCCTGCTCGGGTATGAGCTGCTGCATGCGCTGCGGGAGGAAGGATTTCCGCTGCCTGTGGCAGTCTTCCTCTCCGGCAGAGGGGCGCCGCATTGTGAGCAGGTGGAGACTCGCCGGATCCATATGCTTCCGGAAGAAGAGTTTCTTGATGAATTGAAACGACTCGGCGGCATGCCGGACGAGCTGTTCCGGCATCGGGAGCTGCTGGATCTGTTTATGCCGATCTTAAGAGCCGACTTCAGGCTTGTCGGTGAATACGAGCATCGAATGCGGGCGCAGCTGCCGCTCCGGCTCACCATCTTGAGCGGCAAGGATGACGGCTGCGTCAAAGGCCCGCTCGGTGAATGGGGGCGTTATGCGACGGGAGGGTGTGAGCTGATGCTGTTTGAAGGCGGACATTTTTTCCTGCATGAGCAGGAACAAGATGTTGTAGCGGTGATAAACAAAATTCTGACCGAGGCGCTTGCCCCGATCTGACCTTGAGGAGCGTGATGAAGATGCTGAACAAACATGCGATATGGTTTCCAGGTCAGGGCTCGCAGCGCGTCGGAATGGGAAGAGCGCTGAGTGAGCGGTATGCGGTTGTCAAGGCAACGATACAGGAAGCGAATGAGGCGCTGGGCATGCGTCTTGATAGCCTGATGTATGAGGGACCGTTGACGGAGCTGACGCGGACGGACAATGCCCAGCCCGCCATTCTCGCGCTTGGCGTGTCGATGTACCGCGTCTACAGCCGGGAATGGGGATACCTGCCTGCGATGGCTGCCGGCCACAGCCTGGGCGAGATTACCGCTTTAACCTGTGCGGGAGCCATAACGTTTCCGGATGCGCTCCGGCTCGTGCGCAGCCGCGGCGAGTTGATGCAAAGGGCCGCCGCGGCAGATGTCGGCGCGATGGCCGCCGTGAATGGGCCGAGTTCCGATGTTGTAGCCAATGTATGTCTGGAAACCAGCGCACGCTGCACGGATGGAAGCCGTATGGTTGTGGTATCGAATATGAATTCAGATTCACAAACGGTGATTTCGGGACACAAAGAGGCCGTCCATGAAGCCTCCGAAAGACTGTTGACCCATGGAGCCGAAGTCATTCCGCTGCAGGTAAGCGCGCCTTTCCATAGCCCGTTAATGGCGCCGGCGGCGGCACAATTTGCTGAAGTGCTGAGCTGCGTCTCGTTTGGAAAAATGGCTTTTCCCGTCGTTTCCTCCTTGACGGGTCTGCCTTACGGGAGTACAGCGGAGATTGGGGGTATGCTGGCAAGGGGATTGACAGACCCCGTCAATTGGTCGTCCGTCCTTGCATTTCAGAAGAGCATTGGCATTGCCGCTGCCGTGGAGCTGGGTCCGGGCCATGTATTGAAACGGCTGGCTCCAACAGACGGACAACGCGTATTCGCTTTTGACGACAAAGAGGATGAAGCATACCTGGCTGAAGCAAGCTTGCAAGCGGACGCTTATTCCCTTGAATTGCTTAATCGTTGTCTGGCTATCGCCACTTGCGTCCGCAACCGCAACTGGAACGCAGCCGAATATGAACAAGGCGTCACTTCTCCTTACCGCGGTGTGCAGCAGTTGGTCGATCGGCTGCGGGAGACAGGAGAGCAAGTGGCGGAGGCACATGTACGGCAAGCACTGGTGATGCTGGAATCGGTGTTTCGTACCAAAGGCGCGTCCGCCGAAGAGCAGCAGAGGCGGCTTGCAAGGCTGCAAGGTGAGTTCGGCCTGCGCAGCTTGGCAGGGATTTCTCCTGCCGACCGCCCCTACGCGGGCAGTTTATTATAGGAAGGAGTGGGGTCATGGGTGCCCGGCTGGTCAATGATGAGTTGAAACAGGATGGAGCTCGGCGTGGCTCGGAGCTGCCGTCTCCTGTAGAGATTTTGCAGGCATTGATCCGCTTCAATACAACCAATCCGCCGGGCGAGGAAGCCGCATGCATCATGTATATCCGGCAACTGCTTGAGGATGCGGGTATTGAGACGCAGATAGAGGCGCTTGATCCAGCCCGGCCCAATCTGCTGGCGAGGATGAAAGGGAGCGGGGAAGCACCGCCGCTGCTGCTGTACGGGCATGTCGATGTCGTTGGCGTCGATAAGCAGGTCTGGAGCCGCGAGCCCTTCGGGGGCGAGATCGAGGGCGGCTTCGTCTGGGGGGCGGGGCGCTCTTGATATGAAAGGCGGCGTGGCGATGCTCGTATCGGCTTTCCTCCGCGCGCATGTCCACAAGCTGCCGCTGCGCGGTGATCTCATTCTGGCGATTGTCAGCGATGAGGAAGCAGGGGGCGACTACGGGGCTTCTTTTCTGGTAGAGCGGCATGCCGATTATTTTGCTGGCGTTAAGTATGCGCTTGGCGAATTTGGCGGCTTCACGTTCCATGCGCTGGGGAAAACCTTTTATCCGATTATGGTGGCGGAGAAGCAGCTATGTTGGCTCAAAGCGACGATCCGTGGAGAAGGAGGCCACGGCTCCATGGACAAGTCGGGAGCCGATTGTATGGCGCAACTGGGAAATATGCTTCAATCGCTCAGCAGGAATAAGCTGCCGATCCGTGTGACACCGGCGGTCCGGTTGATGATTGAAGGGATGGCCGCTTCGCTGCCGTTACTGCCAGCGCTGCTGTTGAGAGGAATGCTGCGTCCCCACTTAAGCGGTCTCATCCTGAAAGTGTTGGGGGAAAAGGGCGGGATGTTCGCCCCGCTTCTGCGTAATACGGTCAGCGCAACCGTCGTTCGAGGCGGGGAGAAAATTAATGTTCATCCAAGCGAAATTACGGTTGAGCTGGACGGCCGAACGCTGCCGGGCGTCAATACGCAGCAATTCATGGACGAGCTTCGCCGATTCACGATTCCTGATTGCATCGGGCTGGAAGTGCTCCGCCATGATCCATGCGCAGCAGCTCCCGACATGGGGATGTTCGGTTTACTGTCCGATGTGCTGATTGAAGCGGATAAGGAGGCCGTTCCGGTGCCAATGCTGCTGCCCGGAGGAACGGATGGAAGATGGTTTGGTAGACTCGGCATCCAAACCTACGGCTTCCTGCCAATGCCGCTGCCCAAGGACATGCCGTTTACCAAACTGATTCATGCAGCGGACGAACGTATCCCCATAGAAGCGATTCGGTTCGGTACGGATGCGATTTACCGGGTTCTGGAGCGGTACGGCGTGCAGCCGTGATGCCCTCGAAAACGTATTGAATATTAGCACATTACGTTTTTATTAGCGCTTGAAATGCAAATGAGCATTTCAAGCGCTTTTTGCATATTTCAAGTGTGACGTCGGGGAACAATGCAGCCCGCCTCCAAGTCGGCCCTGTACTTTGAGAAGATTAACGGAATTTCAAGATGTAAAAAAGCGGGGACCCATTCGATGCGGAGTGCTCCCTCGGGTATGTTATACCGAGCAACGTTATTGACAAACCAACTACTGCGTGATACTTTATAGAGGTAGTAAGTATGAATTAATACCAGCCATACTAAGTAGCGCTGATTGATTGTTCTGGTTAACCTGACGGTAATGCTCAATCGCCTGCTTGAGGGCCGTTGTTTTTGAAATTATAAACCGCAATAAGTCCTGCGATTTTCAAAAAACGGGAGTTCGTACCATCAAAAATCGACGAGTCAAAGGAGAGAAATTAATGAATTTCTGGGAAAAAATCACCGGCAGCGACATGACAAAAGAAATGAAAGATTTTGAATCGCGAGTCAAAAAGCTGCCAGCAGATTATCAAGCGGCATGGGAACAAATTAATGCCAATCTTTGGCTGCACTCTGATTTCACTGGTCGCAACCTCATGCCCATTCTTGATGGTGTGCTTGGCCTGCTCGAAGAAACGGCGGCGGACGGGCAGCGTGTCCAGGAGGTTTTAGGTGACGATATTCCAGGCTTCTGTTCAGCACTGGCTGGCGGAGAAGGGGCAAAGTCTTTTCGCGACAAGTGGCGCGAGCAACTGAACCATAATATCGCTAAAAAACTAGGCAAATAGGAGGGATAACATGGGAATAAAAGATATGATTGAAGGCAAAAAAGAGTGGCGGGCGCATGTAGCGCGTGTCAAAGCGCTCCCGCGAGAGTATCAGATTGTTTATAAAGAGATCCAAAAATATTTCTTTAAGGTCGGTCCTGTTGAGCTAAGCGAGGGAACGGGTTTGCTCTCGGGGATACTCGATCTTTTTGAAGAGGGCGCGTCCCTGGGGAAAGGCGTGCTCGAAGTGACGGGCACTGACGTAGCGGCTTTCTGCGACGATCTGATTAAAGATTCAAAAACGTACGCAGATATCTATCAAGAAGCTACCAAGGCCACAAAAAAGGCTACGGATTAAAGAAAACTACAAGGGGACACAAGAAGTCTTCAAAACGAGGTTAGACGGAAGCAGCGGGTGTGGAAGAGAATCGAGCTAAAAACTGTTCATTGAACGAGAAAGTAATACCGTCTGTAATAATATATGACATCCTGCTTAAGAACGCCGAGCTCTGATCGACGTTCTTTTTCTATTGTACATAATCCGGTCACGGGCATATGGCTCCGGTCCACTACTCCAGAAGATTGTTAAAATTGTCTACGTAAGGGTACACATAAGGCGTTTCCGGAGCATCAACCGTTTGAATAAGTTCCCCATCCACCTTCACGACATCAAGATCATTGTAGCTGGTTTTTCCGATGGTTCCCGTTACTCGAACCCAAGTGTCTTTCTGCAAAGTCGCAGCGGCAGCATCCTCAACGATGATCCCGTAGGGGGTGGCATCCGCAGAACAGCATTGAACAGCCAGCCTGGAGAGGATAAACTGATTGGCGGCCATATCGGGTTCTCGATAGACAAACCCTGTTAGCTCAACCTTTTTTCCTGTCAGAACATCGGCGTAGAGACTGAACGTTGTCAGATATTCCATAAAACCGGTATCACTTACGGTGACAGAAGAAAGTTCGTTGATTTTCTTGCCAAACTCCGCAAATTCCTCTAAATGCTCATGCTCCGGAAACGCTTCACGCTCCATCGGAATGTCTTGTTCAGAATCGGATGAATCCATTTCTTCCGGTGCAACTGACGGAACGTCTTTTGGCAATTCCGCATCCAGTCGAACCGGGGTTAAATTCATTCCTTTTATCGAAGCAACATTGCTGGCCATGATGGTGTTGGGTAGGAGAAAGCCCAGCAGTAACGGAAAGATGAACAATGAATAAATCCCGACATTCGATTTAATTGATTTGGGCGGGCCGCATTGGCAGTCACACATGGCGCTGCGTTTTCGGGCAGTTTGCATGGCCAGGTATGCCTGAGTGCCACTGAGAAGAAATAGCCCGACTGCAGCTAACTGGATAAAGATTTTCATTCTGGGTGCAATATAATACATTAACGTCCCCGTCTTGACGAGATAGACAATAAAACATAAAAAGCAGAGCAGGATGATCGCCCGTATCCAGTAATGGACGGCTTCATTTCGCTGGTGTTCCACTTGATGCACTCCTCCTTTAGAACATCATTTGTCCAAGCGCAATCGAGAGAATAAAGACCGTAACGCTAGTAAGAACGATCAGGAATAAGACAAAGCGCTTGTTGAAGACAGACAGCATCATCAAGGTGCTCTTGAAATCTACCATAGGCCCGAATACCAGGAAACTGATGATAGAGGATGCGGAGAATGTCTGCAGAAAAGAAGAAGCAACAAAAGCATCCGAAGTAGAGCAAATCGACAATATAAAGGCAAATGCCATCATGAACAGATGGGAGCCGAGCTCACCCTGTCCAAGTTGAACGAGAAGTTCTCTAGGGATGAATGACTGAATGGCTGCCGTTATGATGGAACCGATAATCAGATATTTTCCCATGTCAAAAAATTCGTGAGCGGCATGATCCATCATGGAAAAAAATTTGTTCCGAGACAATCCGTGTGAAGAATCATATGCATGGGAGTGGCTGGCGGTTTGCAGATTCTTCAATGGATTGCCTGAGACAAATTTATAGACGATAAGCCCTATGATCAGACCAACCACCAGAGCCAAGCCCATTCGGGAATAAACAATCTCTGGCTGTAAACGAAAGGCTTGATATGTTGAGGCATAAACGATAGGGTTAACGATCGGTCCAACCAATATAAAAATAACCCCGATATAAAGAGGCATCCCCATCACCATAAGTCTCCGCACAATTGGGATCATGCCGCACTCACAGACCGGAAAGATAATGCCCAGCGTACAGGCAAATATAAAACCGAGGACCGGATTTTTGGGGCAGAACCGAGCGATCCACCGTTCTGATAGAAACAGCTGCATGAATGATGAGACAAATACACCGATCAGGATATAGGGCAATGCCTCCAATACAATGCTGATGAGCATCGTTTTGAATGTTTGGATTTTGTCCATATCGGGTACAGGCATATTTAAGTTTGAGATGACGTCCGGAAAAAGGGCCACATAGATTATGGCAAGGATGATTACGAGAAATGCCAGATTGAGTCCGGACTTTGATAACCACGTGCGCAAAACAGTACCTCCTATATGTAGACAGCTGCAGGGCAGCTGAGACGGGCAAATAATAAACCGGAGTTCATGCATGCTTCTCCTAATCCGTAATAATTACTATTAAACCATGAATGGCGATCCATTGACAATATCTTTGAGAACACTTGTGAAGATTGTCAGAATGGACTAAAGGCTCTTTGTATGAATTAAGCGCAAGATGAACCGCGTACCCTGTTTCTTGGTGTGCGGTTTTTCTTTATGCTCCGAATTAATGATGAGTAATACCATGAACCGGAAAGTTGACAGATATGAAATTATATCTTAATATGCGTCTAAGGCGTTATTCGTAATAATTACGATTAATGATCACAAAGAGTCAAATGGCTCGGAAAGAAGAGGACATCACCATGCAAAAAGGGATACATCCAACCTTCCAGAAAGTCATATTTCTGGATGCGAGCGTCGGTTATTCATTTCTTAGCGCCTCCACGAAAACTTCCTCAGAAACTATGGAATGGGAAGACGGTCATACCTATCCTGTGATTCGGGTAGATTCGAGTTCTGCGTCACACCCTTTCTTCACAGGCAAACAGAAAAATACTGAAATTGGTGGACGCGTCGATAAGTTCAAGAAACGATTCAGTTATAAAAAGCAGTCGTAAAGCGCTTCCCGATATAACAGTTTGAAGCGTATTTTGCACGCTGTCTTTTTATATTGAGAACGTTTCTTGGGGCATTGGACGAACAAGGGAAGCTTTGATCCAAGTATGGGACTCAAGGGAAGGCACTGTTGTGTTGAAGACTGCACTTGCTGATGGGAGGTTACTTCGTGGACAGCTTTACTCTGAAAAGAATCCGTACCCTTCTGGAAGGTTATATCGGTCTGAAGGTTCCCGCCGAATTAAGGGGAGAAGTACGTTTAACATACCAAATCAGGGAAACAACGATCACATTGTCAGAGGAAAGGCCGGATTGGACGCAGCGTGCCTGGAACGCGACGGAATTTGTTCAATTTCGGACTTGAGGATCATGAATGGCGTGTGTATGGCAAACCCGACGGTGACGAATGGGCTTCATTATCCACAATCGCACCCAGCAGAAATTTTGAAGAGGTGCTGGAGCAGGTTGAGATGGATACCCATGAAGTCATTTGGGTCACATAACCCTGTAAATTTCGATTTATGCAGTGAAGGAGCAGCAGTTGACCATGAGCAAAAGCAATGCAAGCCAGCGTATTCCTCGTGCCAAAGGAATCGATATGGCAGCCGTGTATTCACCTAAAGAGTGCGGAAGAAAGGCCAGGCATCTGATATTGCCTGAATTCAATCAGAGAATTGTGGATGAATTTATAGCCATTTTGGGAATGAGGGAGGAATTTGAGGAGCATCACGTGCCGATCCCTAACCGGGTTGTCATGTACGGTCCCCCCGGAACCGGAAAAACTTTAACGGCCTTTTATATGGCCAACATACTGGAGCTTCCTCTTGTCCTGGTTCGTCTGGATGCCATCATTCATAGTCACCTGGGCGAAACGGGCAGCAACATTCGTAAAATATTCGATTATGCCAACACATTTCCCTGTGTTCTTTTTCTTGATGAGTTTGATGCCATTGCCAGAACGAGGGACAGCAACGATGAAGTGAAGGAGATGGCTCGTGCCGTAAATACTTTGCTGCAATGTCTGGATGACTTCGGGGACAAGAGCATCATTATGGCTGCTACCAATTTGGAAAAGGATTTGGATCCGGCCATATGGCGCAGGTTCGACACAAAGATGACGTATTCGTTGCCGGACTATAACAGAAGGCAGCATTATATGGAACTCCTGCTCGGAGATTTTCAGTGCGATGAGGCAGCATGGACTGAAGCCTGTGACCAGCTTGAAGGGTGCAGCTTTGCCGATATTGAGCAAATTGTGTTGAAAGCGAAACGAAAAGCTATTATAGAACGTCAACCGCTGCAGGGAAAACATATACAAGATGCTTGCGACGAATATAAGCCTGATGTGGCGACAACTTAACTGGCATGACCCTAATAGAGAACAGAAACAAATCGAAAAAGTGATTGGAAATAAGAAATAGCGGGTTCTTAAATCGTAATCTTTAGACTGAGAAAAACGGTTTTTCTGTCACAAGGAAGGAAGAGAAGGAGATATGATATTGTCTTCCATGCGCGACGTCTTTTTTGGATACGGGGACCAGGCTGTGATTGAACACTTGTCGCTGGATATCCATAGCGGAGAATTTATCGGCATATCCGGTCCCAATGGTGCCGCAAAATCAACCCTGCTGAAATTGATGCTTGGTTTGGCAAAGCCTTGGAGCGGGTCCGTGGTATTCAAGCGAGTGCTGGAGGACGGATCCAAGATATCGGTTGGATATGTGCCGCAGCAAGTAGCCTCATTCAACGCAGGATTTCCCAGTAAAGTGATTGAGCTTGTGCGATCGGGCCGCTACGCGCGCCTCGGTTTGTTCAAACGCTTCACATCCAGAGATCATGAGGTCATTGAGCGCAGTCTGAAGGAAGTGGGAATGTGGGAATATCGCAGCCGAAAGATCGGCGAATTGTCGGGAGGTCAGAAGCAGCGGATATGCATCGCGAGAGCCCTGGCCCATGAGCCGCAGGTATTGATCCTTGATGAGCCTACAACAGGGATGGATGTTACGAGTCGTTCGGATCTGTACCGATTATTAAACAATTATGTCAAACAGAAAGGTTATACGGTCATTATGGTTACCCATTCGCTCGAAGAAATCGGTCCATATCTGGACCGTGTTGTCCAATTGGAGCGAGAGGAGAATGAGGGATGGCGATGCTCAGTTACGAATTCATGCAGCGAGCTTTTTGGGCCGGAGGTTTGATCGGCATTATCGGTCCTGTTCTGGGTGTGTTTTTAATGCTGAGGCGACAGGTGCTTATGGCGGACACACTCTCTCATGTTTCCTTGGCAGGGGTGGCGTTAGGTTCTTTCTTGAAACTGAATCCCGCGCTCAGCGGTTTTGCTATCGCTATCATGGGGGCGCTTGTGATAGAACAGCTTCGTAGAGTTTATCGCACCTACAGCGAGGTTCCGGTCGCCATTATTATGACTTCCGGTCTTGCTCTGGCAGTTGTTCTCATGAGCTTGAATCAAAATCTGAGCAAGAGTTTCAGCTCTTATTTGTTTGGATCGATTGTCGCTGTTAGCGATATGCAACTTCGTCTGATTGCCGTGGTAGCGGCAGTGGGGGTATTGTTTTTTGTCGGTCTGCGCCGGCCGCTCTATACCTTTGCTTTTGATGAGGAAACCGCTGCGGTATCCGGTACGCGAGTCTCGCTCCTTTCCTTTTTGTTTGCGGTGTTTACGGGGATGACGGTTGCGGCTGCAATGCCGGTTGTCGGTGTGCTGCTGGTTTCAGCGTTGATTGTGCTGCCTGCCTCGATCGCGCTCCGGATTGCGCCGGGCTTTATTGCAGCCATGGGGATTGCCGTCGCTGTTGGCTTGAGCGGTGTTTTTTCGGGGCTTACCGCTTCTTACTATCTGAATACGCCCCCAGGAGGAACGATTGCCCTCATTCTATTAGGCTTCTTAATGATTGCTGTAATCTTTCAGAAATTAATGCAAATACAGAACCGAAGACGGATACAAAAAATAAATAGAAATAGGAGTTATAAAAATTATGAAGAGATTTAAACGCATGTTAACCCTACTATCCCTATCTGCTGTATTGGCTATTGCAGGATGCGGTTCGGGAAATTCGACGGTGGCTAATGAGGGAAGCGCATCTCCCGAAGGCAACCAAGCGGCGGACACTTCCGCCACGGAAACGGCAAAACTTCAAGTTAAAACCAGTTTTTATCCCATGTATGAGTTCACTAGACAGGTAGCGGGCGATCTAGCGGAAGTGGAGAACCTGATTCCTCCGGGTGTGGAAGCGCATGATTGGGAACCGACACCACAGGACATGGCAGGGATTACTGAGGCCGATGTGCTGGTGTATAACGGTGCCGGCATGGAAGGCTGGGTCGATCAGGTTCTGGAAAGCGTTCAGGGCACGGAGTTAACGGTAATTGAGGCAAGCAAGGGAATCGAGATCATGGAAGGATCGGGCCATTCTCATGAGCATGAAGAGGATGCTGATCACAGCCATGACGAGCATGCTCATGAACATGAAGAGGAGGCTGATCACAGCCATGACGAACATGCCCATGAACATGAAGAAGACGGGCATCAGCATGACCATGGTGGACTTGATCCGCATGTGTGGCTCTCCCCTGCCATGGCGGTCCAGCAGGTTCGCAGCATTGAAGCGGGTTTGGCTGAAGCGGCTCCGGAACATAAAGAGGCATTCAAGGCAAACGCGGATGCTTATGTAAGCAAACTGGAGGCATTGGACCAAGAGTTTAGAGATGGGCTGAAGGACGCCAAACGAAAAGATTTCATCACACAGCATGCAGCATTCGGGTATTTGGCCAGAGAGTATGGATTGACTCAGGTGCCGATTGCAGGTTTATCCCCGGATCAGGAGCCGTCGGCAGCACAAATGGCCGAGGTTATTGAATTTGCCAAGGAGCACGATGTGAAAACCATATTCTTCGAAACCCTGGTGTCATCAAACGTTGCGGAAACTATTGCTTCCGAAATCGGAGCTTCCACGTCGGTCCTTAATCCAATCGAAGGGCTAACCGATGAGGATACCGCAGCCAACCTTGATTACATTGCCATCATGCGTCAGAATCTTGAAGCTTTGCAAAAGGCCTTGAATGAATAGTTACCAACAGAAGGGAGGTGTGTTGGCAAATGGCAAAAAAATCAAAAGTAGTGAAAGAAATGAAAAGACAACAGACGGTAGCTAAATATGCGCAGAAACGCAAGGAATTAAAAGAAAAGGGCGACTATGATGCCCTCCAAAAACTGCCCCGGGACTCTTCCGCGACTCGACTCCATAATCGCTGTGCGATTAGCGGCAGACCAAGAGGTTATATCAGTAAATTTGGTGTATCGCGGATCGTGTTTCGGGAGTTGGCCCATAAGGGGCAAATTCCGGGCATAACGAAGTCCAGCTGGTAATCGTTCCCTGTGAACCGCTATGGACAGAAGAGAAATGACTCCTTATAGATTAAGGGGTCATTTCTTATCATGTGCGAGATTACCGCCTAGCAGAGCAGGTGAAGATACGATTGTTGACAAGTGATAAAACCGGAAGTAATATTAATCGTAATGATTACGAATAAGAAATATAGGTTTGAAAGTTTACCGATCATCGGCTGTTATTGAACGACTTCATGTTTCCAGCAGGGCAGGTGTTTAGTGTGGAGGATAGCAGACAGCTTGATAAATTGATCGATTATCTGGTCGATCAGAGAGTTCGGATAACCACGCAGCGGAGATTTATGCTGGATCTGGTGGTAAGCCTGAACCGCCCATTCTCTGCGATGGAGTTATATCAAGCGATGGAGCAGACCTTTCAAGGTTTGAGTTACGGCACGGTGTATCGAAATCTTGAGCTGTATAAAAACCTGCGCATCATCGAAACGTTTGCGCTGGACAATGAACTTCGTTATCGCTTGATTGATCATGTGCAGCCTCAGCTTCATTTCATTTGTATGGATTGCAAGCAAACGATTCCCATGAGTTTTGATCCTGAGCAAATGCTGCTGCCCGAGCCGCAGCGTTTCCAATCATTGAATTACAAAATCGATGTGTTTGGCTACTGCATGGATTGCCGAGCTTCATCGGAAGAAGGCTTAGAGCAGCCTTAATCAAAAAAGAAGCGGTTTCGCTCTATGGTCTGCTTGATCAAAGATTGACAACCTAAAGCATAAAGGAGTTGTGGAGAATGAGTCATCTGATATTCGAAGATAAGAAAATACCGGTAACGGTACTGAGTGGATATCTGGGGGCAGGAAAAACGACGGTTTTGAATCATGTGCTGAACAATCGAGACGGACTCAGGGTGGCCGTTATCGTGAATGACTTGAGCGAGGTTAACATTGACGCCGGTCTGATCAGGGAAGGCGGTGGACTAAGCAGGACGGAAGAAAAGTTGGTTGAGATGTCCAATGGCTGTATATGCTGCACACTCCGTGATGATCTGCTGTTGGAAGTTGAGAGATTGGCCAGAGAGGGCAGATTCGATTACATACTTATTGAATCCACCGGGATCGGGGAGCCTGTACCGGTTGCTCAAACGTTTACGTACGTTGATGAAGAACAGCAAATCGATCTGTCGAAACTGACTCGTCTGGATTGCATGGTTACCGTAGTGGATGCGTATCATTTCTGGCAGGATTACAACACAAAGGATACATTGCAGGATCGCAATCAGGAAGCGGGAGAAGGTGATACAAGAGGTGTCGTTCATCTGTTGACTGACCAGGTGGAGTTCTGCGACGTGTTGATCATCAACAAGTGCGATATGGTCAGTGAGGAAGAGCTGGCTAACTTGGAAGCTGTTCTTAAAGGATTGCAGCCGCGAGCGAAGATGATTCGCACCACGCATGGCAGAATCGATCCCAAGGAAATTTTGAACACCCGTTTATTTGATTTTGAAGCAGCAAGCCAATCCGCCGGATGGATTCAAGAGCTCCAGAACGAACACCATACGCCTGAAACCGAGGAATATGGAATCTCATCCTTTGTGTATTCACGGAAGGTACCGTTTCATCCGGAACGTCTGCTGCAGTGGATGGGAAAATGGCCCAAGGAAGTGGTTCGCTCCAAGGGGATTTTATGGTTAGCCACGCGAAACCATATGGCAATGACCTTCAGTCAGGCGGGGGTATCACGCCAATTGTCACCGGCAGGCCTATGGGTTGCCGCGTTGTCGGAAGAAGAGAGATTTGCGTATTTTGGCAGCGAATTCGTGAAAACTCCGGACTGGGATGACATCTGGGGAGATCGCGTGAACAAACTGGTGTTTATCGGGGTCAACTCTGACAAGGAAGCCATCACTCGGTCATTGGATCAGGCGCTGCTAACAGACGCAGAGATGGAAAGCGATTGGTCTTTGTTAACAGATCCACTGCCAGCATTGTAGCGCGTGAATAAGCGAATGCATACTAATCTGCATGTCCTGAAGGTTAGTCGTTTTTTGATAAAGAGAGATGAATCATAACCATGATCCGGCAACGGATAACATGATAAAAAGGAGAGTACATCCATGTATTTAACATTCAAGCAACGCAAGAGATTCCCTCGGTTTGTGGCATTAAGCTCAGCTATCATCCTATGTGCATTCATATTGTCAGCTTGTGGGGGGCATGAATCTACAAGCACAGAAGCCGCTCCTCCAAGCAGTGAAACATCTCAAACGGGACAATCGGATTCAAACCTTACACCCATTGAAGAGGATTACATAACATTTCAGGATTCAACGGGACGAACCATAACTCTTAAGGAACAACCTAAGCGTGTAGTGGTGTTATCGCCTGAATTCCTCGATCTTCTCTATGCCGTGGGGGGGAAGGCGGCAGGGCGAATGGAAGCCTCGGGAGTTTCCATCCCTGAAGAGGCGGAGAGCGTATCATCCGTTGGTACGGTCAGCCAGATTAACCTGGAGCAGGTTGTCGCTTTAAGCCCCGATTTGGTGATTGGACAGCCTCGTTTCCACAAGGAACTTGTCCAGTCTCTTGAAAGCAGCGAAATTCCTGTAGCCTTGATGAGCCTATCCGATTACGAGGACATGAAATCCAAAGCCGAGTGGATGTCTAGGATTGCTGGCACGGAAGAGCAACTGCCGGCGAAGCTGCAGGCATTGGATGACCGCGTGAATGACATTTTGGCTAAGCTGCCCGGTGAATCGCCTACTTTTATCAACCTGAATGTAACTCCTGGCGGGATTTCGATTCAGAAGGATGGCACATCGGGGCTTGAGATCGCTAAAATGCTGGGGCTTACCAATGCAGCCGGGGAGCTGGAAGCCTCACCTAACAGTCCGACGACCTCGCCATACAGCATGGAGACACTTGTGAAGCAAAACCCGGACTATGTTTTTATGATTATCCACGGGCAAAAGGCGGTTGGAGACAAGAAGATTCAAGAGGAATTGGAAAGCAATCCGGCATGGTCTTCTCTGGGGGCTGTCAAGAATCAAAAGGTGATTGTAGTGCCGTCAAATCTGTTTCTTACGAATCCCGGACTGCATTATGATGAAGCATTAGTGTATTTAGCGAAGCTAATTTATCCGGAGATCTTCGGTGATGTTCAATAAAACAACCCGCCCTGTGTGGATCATATTGATCTTTCTGACAGCTGCGATCGCAGCGTGTCTGTTTAGCATTGCCACAGGAGCGGTGATGATCTCTCTGCGAGATATCGTAGACGTTGTTCTGCATCATGATCTTCCAGGCATGAACCGGGACATTATCTGGAACATTCGGCTCCCGAGAACGCTTGTTGCCATGCTGGTAGGCGCCAATCTTGCAGTTTCCGGCGCGCTGCTGCAGGGGGTCATGCGGAATCCGCTCGCAGACCCACATCTTATAGGGGTTTCCAGTGGAGCCGGTTTATTTGGCATTTTCCTGCTGGTCGTTGTTCCACAATATGATCATTTCCTGACACCTGCCGCTTTTATCGGAGCAACCCTGGCTGCCTTCATCATCTACCTGTTGTCCTGGAAAGACGGGGTTAGTCCGCTGAGGATTGTTCTTGCTGGAGTCGCAGTTTCGGCATTTTTTGGGATCAGGTATATCCGCGATGCTGACCTTTTACAGTGACCGAGTGCACGGCGCTTTAATCTTCATGGTTGGCGGGCTGGCTGCCAAGAGTTGGCCTGACCTGTCAACGATACTGCCTTATTCGATCATCGGTCTTCTTCTCGCAGTTGCCGGTTCCAAGCAGATGAACATTATGATGCTGGGAGATTCCAACGCACGAAATTTGGGTACTCGAGTGGAGCTTTCTCGGCTCCTGATAACGGCTACGGCTACGCTGCTGGCGGCAAGTGCCGTAAGTATTGCAGGATTACTGGGGTTTGTGGGTCTTATTATTCCCCATATCGCCAGATTGCTTATCGGGGGAGATTATCGAATTCTGATACCGGCATCTGCCCTGTTGGGAGCAGCCGTGCTGACGATTTGCGATACGCTCGCCAGAATCATGTTCTCACCGATTGAGCTTCCGGTAGGAATCATAATGGGTGTATTAGGCGCTCCCTTTTTTCTGTATCTCCTAAGGAGGAAACAAGTTTGAACAGTATCGAGACGGAACAGCTTTCACTCAGGTATCATGACAAGTTCATTATTGAGCAGCTGAATATTTCCTTTGTTGCAGGAGCCGTTCACAGCATTATAGGCCCGAATGGCTGCGGAAAAAGCACGCTCTTGAAATCGCTGGCCCGACAACTGAAACCGGCTGCAGGTCAAGTTCTGCTGGACAGCAAAGCGCTATCCAACTTGAACAGTCGGGATGTGGCAAGGAAATTATCCTACATGGCACAATCCCAGGATCCGGTGGAGGTAACGGTAAAAGAATTGGTCGGGTATGGCAGGACGCCTCATCAGCCTTATTGGCATCATACCAGCGAGAGAGACCGTGAAATTACGGAGTGGGCTATCAACGCCGCGGGACTCGCTTCATATCAGGATCGGATGCTCCATACGCTATCAGGCGGTGAACGACAGAGAGCCTGGATAGCCATGGCACTGGCCCAACAGCCCGGGGTGCTGCTGCTGGATGAGCCGACAACCTATTTGGATATCGCCCATCAGTTGGAAATATTGGAGATGATTAGAGATCTTAATCAAACATTAAAAATGACCATCATTATGGTCATGCATGACATCAACCACGCTGCGTCGTATTCCGACTTTATTCTGGCCATGAAGTCCGGGACGATCGAAGGATTCGGTTCCCCCACGGAGGTATTGACACCGGAACTGCTTAGCCGAGTATTCGGTGTGGTGGCTTCCGTGGAATCCGACACGGTATATAACAAGCCATTTTGCCGGATTACCGGATTAATAGAGAAATAAAGGAGCTGAAGGTCTTGGATGCATTAAATACGCTGTATCCCTTTACTGCTATCGTTGGTCAATCCCAGTTAAAGCTTGCGCTAATCCTGAACGTCATAAATCCAAAGCTTGGCGGTGTATTGATCCGCGGAGAGAAGGGGACAGCCAAATCAACAGCCGTTCGTTCATTGTCCGGACTTGTTCCCGAACTGAACGTAGTCAATCTTCCGGTAAGTGCAACTGAAGATCGGGTAGTTGGCGCACTGGACATCGAACATGCAATCAAAACAGGCGAGAAGAAATTTGAGCCGGGATTGCTAGCGGCGGCACACGGTCACATTCTATATGTTGATGAAATCAATTTGCTGGATGACCACATTGTGGATGTGCTGCTGGATGCAGCAGCCATGGGGGTTAACACGGTGGAGAGGGAAGGCATATCTCATTCCCATCCTGCCCGGTTCCTTCTGGTGGGGACGATGAATCCCGAAGAGGGCGACCTGCGCCCTCAGCTTTTAGACCGTTTTGCATTATCGGTGGAGGTAGGCGGAGAGCGGGATGTGCGGGAGCGTGCGGCTGTCATTCGCAGACGGCTGGAATACGAACAGGACCCAGCGACCTTTGTTAAGCAATATCAGTCGGAACAGGAGAACATGCTGGGGCAAATTCTGCAAGCTCGCAAACGGCTTGACGATATACGAATCACGGATGACATGCTGGAACTGGCGGCAAGAATCGGCATAGGCCTTGAGGTCGACGGACACCGCTCTGACATAACTCTGATCAAAACAGCAGTAACTTTGGCGGCATGGCATGAGCATGAGGCCGTTTGCCTGGAACATATAAAACATGCGGCTCGCTTTGTATTGCCTCATCGCATGAGGCGCCAACCGTTTGAAGAAACGGGCGGCATGGAGGAGCGCTTGCAGGCCGTGCTGGAACCTGCGCTGACGGTATGACGTGATGAACATACACCAGCATGAGCTTTTGAACATATCGTATCCCTTTAGTGCAATATGGGGACAGGAGAGGGCCAAGCGAGCGCTTCTGATGTATCTTGTTAATCCCGCCATCGGCGGAGTCCTTGTCAGCGGTCCTTCCGGATCAGGCAAGAGTCTATTATTGCATGCGGCTTCGTCTCTGGCTCGGGGACGCCGGAAGTTATCCGTACCGGCCAATCTTACTACGGATCGGCTGTTAGGTTCATTGGACATCCAATCGACCCTGGAAACCGGGAAAATAGCCCATGCGCCAGGGTTGCTTGAAGAAGCTGACGGACAATTGCTGCTTGTGGACCATATGAACCTTATGCCGCAGACCATAATGAAGGAGATCGTCAATGTCCTGTCTACGGGCAGATTTCACGTACAGAGGGAGGGGGTATCCGCCGAACGAAACAGCAGGTTTATGCTGCTTGCCGCTATGGACCCGGAAGAAGGGATTCCTTCGCCTCCACTGCTGGACCACTTTGGATTTTATGTGGCGATGGATCATATCGGCGAACTCGAAACCAGAGGTGAGATTATTCGAAGAGCGCTTCAGTTTGAAGGAGATCGGCCAGCGTTTAGGGACCGTTATTTGTCTGCTGAGGATGCGCTACACCTTCGATTGGAAGCTGCCGCAAGATCGCTTTCCGGGGTGGCGGTGAGTGAAGAGATGATTCAGCTATCAGCCTCCATCGCACACCAATCGGGAAGCAGCAGTTCTCGGGCTGAGCTTTGTTTGACCGAAGGCGCGAAGGCAGTCGCTGCATGGGAGGGGCGGGAGGAAGTGACTTCCGATGATGTTCGGGAAGCCGCGGAATATGCGCTGCCCCACAGAATGAGAAGTGCGGCGGAGAAACAAGGCACTTCCCGGAGCACCTCTGAGGAACGCGAGGGGGAGGAGCACTCCGTTTCTTCGAAGGAAGAGGAGGTCATCAGATCACAAGCACCTGTACGGCCGCATGATGACCATGAACTAAATCGGCAGCATGATTTGAGCGGGGACTCATCATTCGATTCGGATCTGAAGACAGGCAGCGACAAGGCTGACGGGCAAAGCGATGGCCGGGACGAACAAGTGCTGCCGCCGGACGAAACGTTCTCAATCAAGCCTTTAGATCTGGACATGAAGCAGCGGGAGTTCCATCACGAAGGGCCCGGCAAGCGCAATCAAACCCGTGCGCTTCAACAGCAGGGACGATCGATCGGTTTCATGAATCCAAGCAACAGGCATAAAACGGATGTCGCTTTTGATGCAACCATTCGAGCGGCAGCCCCTTTTCAGCGCTTCAGGCCCAAAAGAAAGGGATTGGCGTTTGTCATTGAACCCGACGATTTACGCCAGAAGAAAAAGGAAAGCCGGGTAGGTGCCACGCTGCTGTTTGTGGTGGACGCCAGCGGCTCCATGGCAGCTCGAAAGCGCATGAAAGCTGTAAAAGGCGCAATTCTGTCTCTTCTGCAGGATGCATACGTGAAGCGAGATCAGATCGGCATGATTGCTTTCAGAAAGGGACAGGCGGAGCTTATTCTGCCAGTTACACGCAGTGTGGATGCCGCCTCGAAACAACTAAAGGGAATCCCCACCGGCGGGAAAACTCCGTTGGCAGCTGGCCTTGTCAAAGGCTATGAGACCCTTCTTTCCGAAAAACGAAAAAACAAGGGAACATGGCCTGTGATGATTGTGGTGTCGGACGGCAGAGCCAACGAAAGTTTCACTGGACTATCCGCCAATCCTGATATTTGGAACGAATGTCTGGCAATTGCAAGGCGGATAGGTGCTGAAGGAATTCCAAGTCTTGTACTTGATACGGAACAGGGGTATGTCAGATTGGGACGCGCACAACAGCTGGCGGAAGCGCTTGGAGCGGAATATAGAATGCTGGACCACACGGATGATCAGAGATTGCTGAGTACCCTTCGCTCTACTTTGAGCTGAGCCAGCCGGTTTGTAAATAAGTTGAGAGGGGGAGATTCGATGAATATCGTTGTTTTAACAACATCGCACACAGCGATGAAAGATCTGTCACAAGTCTATAAGAATTTGGGACCTGCTCTGCGCAGCCGTTTATCGTTATCCGTATTTAATATTGAAGGAACTCTATCGGAAGAGGCGTGGAAATCGCTTGAAGTCAGCGTGGCAAGGGCAGGGTTTATCATACATGATCCTCATGGGACACCGGCTCCGACACTTGCCCGTATCCATGAATGGTGTGCTGAGGTGGAGGCCGAGCAAGTGATACTGGGCGGAAGTGCCGAAGGGATTCAAGATCTGTTTCGATTGGGTGCTTTGAGATACGAGGATACTGCGGGTGTTCGAGTGCAGGGAGGCTCTCCTGTTTCCCAGGGGGAACCGGGTATATCCAACGATTTGCGGCATTATCGTACGCTGCTTGAATATTGGAGGAATGCAGGATATCGCAATCTGCACCACATGCTGGGCTATATTGTAACGCACTATGGAAAAGAAGCCAGCTGGCCGTCGGTCGAACCGCCATTCGTCCTGGAATCATTGAGTATTTATGACCCGTATAAGAAACAGACCTATGAATCGCTGGAAACCTATCAGACAATGACCAATATCCAGCAAGAACTGCCAACGGTAGCCGTTTTGTTTATGGGACACAGTTATCCGCTCCATACGGGGGACATAATCGGCGAAATCATTCAGGAGATTCGGAAATTCGCCCATGTGCTGCCCATCGCCATGACTTCTTTGGTTCACGTGGATTCGAAAAAGTTGAGAAATTTCCTGATGTTTGGCGGAACCCGAGGAGGGAAAGTAAACCTGATTGTCAATTTTATCCCGTTTCGGTTAGGAGCCGGTCCGACCGGCGGCAGAAGCGAAGAGATTTTAGCCCTGCTGAGGGAAGTGGAGGCGCCGATGTTTCATCCGTTTTTCCTGACCAGAAGAGAAAAAGAGGAATGGGAAAACTCACGGCAGGGATTGTCCCCTTCGGAATTTCTTGTACAAATGATGCTGCCCGAGCTTGATGGCAGTATTGAAATGCTCCCGGTCGCTGCATTATCCGCTCGGGACTATGATGAAGAGATGCAGCTTCACATCAAGGAGCTGCAGTTAATCGAAGATCGTGCGCAGCGGCTTGTGAGCCGGGTCCAGCGGTATTTGGAACTTCAAACCAAGCCGCTGGCCAAGAAGAGGATTGCCATCATTGGGTACAATTATCCTCCAGGAGAGGGGCATCTGTTCCAGGCATCCTTCCTGGATACCTTCGAGTCGATCTCCCGAATCTTGAATGCGATGAAACAACATGGCTACCTTACGGAAACGTATTCCGGAACGGAGCTGCGAGAGCGATTTATCCACGAAGGAATTGTGAATTCCGGCATATGGACAGACGAACGGGGGTCTGCATCTTTACTTAGGTACGACAGCGATCACTACGTTCAGAACAATGAGGTGTTTGCCAAACGACGAGAGGATTATGTTCATCAGTGGGGAGAAGCCCCAGGCGATGTCATGACGACTGAGTCCGGCGCATTCCAAATTCCGGGGCTGATGAGCGGCAATCTGTTTATCGGAGTGCAGCCCAGTCGCGGGATTCATGAGAATCCTGAAGCGGTCTATCATGATAAAGGCCTGCTTCCGCATCATCAGTATTTGGCTTTTTATCAATATATTCGGGACGAGTTCAAGGCCGATGCCATCCTGCATGTAGGAACTCACGGAACCCTTGAGTTTCTGGAGGGCAAAGAGAGCGGAATGTCCGGCGACTGTCTGCCGGATGCCCTGATTCAGGATCTTCCGCATGTGTATGCCTACTATGTCGGCAATCCATCCGAAGCTATGATTGCCAAGCGAAGAACGCATGCAACCCTGATTGGATATCAATCACCGCCCTTCACGGCAAGTGGACTATACGGCGAATATGCGAAGCTTGAAGCACTGCTGCATCATTACCGGGCTGAGGAACAGCTGAATCCGGCACGCGTGGCCGAAGCGTGGAAATTGCTGCAGGAGCAAGCAGCCTCCTTGTTTCTTGAAGCCGAGGGACCGGAAGAGATTGAGAAGGAGCTGTACCGCATCGGAAGATCCTTTATCCCTGACGGTTTGCATATTTTGGGGGAAGGCTATGATCATGAACAGGCTGCCAGGCATATGAACATGATTCTCTGTCATGATCGCGGTTCGCACGCCTCACTCCAGAGATTGTATGCCGCCTCGTTGTCTTGGGATTATGACGACCTGCTGGAGAGCCAGAACATTGATAGGCTCCAGCATTTGGACAAGTGTGTAGAGGACGCTGTCCTGTTTTATACCCGCAGCGGTGAAATTCCCGAACCTCCGCATCTGCCGGAGGTAACTGCAGAGCAACTGGGAGGAAACGTGGAATCATGGATTGACGGCATACCGTTCAACCCAAGCCGATGCGGAGCTTAGCCATCTTCTCAAGGCATTGGATGGAAAATATATTCCTGTTTCTTTGGCAGGCGACTGTATTCGTAATCCGGAGGTGCTGCCCTCGGGCAATAATTTGGTACAGTTCGATCCCAGAGCTATTCCCAGCCGTACTGCCGTGATAAGCGGCTTACAAATCGCGGAGAATACGCTGAAGCTGTATCACGATGCACATCAGAAATACCCGGAAACTACCGCACTCGTAATGTGGGGACTGGAGACTTCCCGAACCCAAGGAGAAACGCTGGGACAGATTCTGGCTTATCTCGGTGTCAGAGTGAAGGAACGGGAACGCTCCATGCACAGGGAATTTGAAATTATTCCGGCGCAAGAACTTGCCAGACCCCGCTTGAATGTGGTTGTGCATATCTGTGGATTCTTCCGGGATATGTTTCCGGATCTGCTGGTGGAACTCCATCAACTATTTAAGGCTGTTTCGGAGCTGGATGAACCGGCAGAACAGAATATATTCAAACAGCGTTCCGAGCAGTTGTATGAACAATTGCGCAAGGCCGGAGCCGAGCATGACGAGGCTTGGGATTTGGCATGCGCGCGCATTTTTGGCCCTGCGGAAGGAGAATACGGGACGTCTGTAGCCAAACTGGTGGAGACCAAACAGTGGGAAGATGAAAGTCATCTGGGAGAAGCCTTTATCCACAGTCTGAAACATGTATACAGCTCGAATTACCGAGGCAGGGAAATGTACGAGCTGTACAAGGCCAATCTGGCCGCAGTAGATATCGTTTCGCAAATCCGGAGCAACCATGAGCATGAAATTATCGATCTGGACCATTATTACGAATTTTTTGGCGGTTTGGCCAAATCGGTTGAGATCTCCAAAGGGGAGGCGGTCGACATATTCATTTCTGATACGACGCGAGAACATGTGCTGACCGAAGAACTCCATTATGCAGTCCAGCGAGGTGTTCGGACGCGTATGCTTAATCCCAAGTGGATCGAGGGGATGCTGAAGCATGATTATCATGGGGCACAGAAGGTGGCTGACCGAATGGAGAATCTGCTGGGTCTCGCCGCGACAACTAACCAGGTGGATTCTTGGATCTTTTCTGCAGTCCATCAGGAATATGTAGCAGATGAGCATCGCAGCAAGCAAATGAAGGACAATAACCGCTGGGCTTATCACGGCATGCTGGAGACCTTGCTTGAGAGCCATCAGCGGAATTATTGGAACGCTTCCGAGGAGGAGTTGGAGATGCTTCGGAATCGTTATCTGGAGATTGAGGGAGATTTGGAAGGCTAGCGATTCCCATAGGCTTCTTAAAAGAACAGCGTAAAAAAGCTCTTTCGCCGAGGGTCATTGCTAATGCTATGGCATATGCGATTGAGCAGCCGGATTATGTGGATGTAAGTGATTACAATAAGGAAGAAAACCAGCAATCTTCTGATCTGAAGGTTGCTGGTTTTTTTGTGTATCCTTCAACTGGCATATTTTAGAATACGGCAATGGGGAAACTACCCGAATCAAGCCTCAAACAAAAGGATAACCTATCCTTACATCTATGTTAATTAAAGGAGGTACAAGTCAAACGTGAAAGATAATTCACTCGCCCCCCACGAATCGCTCGATCTCCATGAGGTGCTGAATTTCAAGACGCTCTGTGCGGCAAAGTCCAAGCTGATGCAGGGAATCGTTTTTGACCAGGAATTAAAGATGCTTATGCAAAAAGACGTTGAACAATCTACGGTGGCTATCCATGAGCTGAAAGCGATTTATCAAAGAGCGCCATTCCAGGCTCCGGTTCCCGAAAGCAAGCCTACTCCCATTCTAAATTAAAGGTGATGACCTGATGAACAGCGATTATTTAGATCCGATCAATTCGCTTAACATGCCTGAAATGGCCGACATGACATTCGCCATGGATTTTCTGCTTCGAGCCAAGGAAGGGGTACGAAACACCGCCGTTGCCCTGACCGAAACCGTATCGTCCGATGCCAGAGAACTGCTCAAAAAGCAGTTAAAACAGGGCATTGCCCTTCACCAGGAAATTACCGAGCTTATGATCCGCAAAAAATGGTTTCATCCATATGAACTGAACGAACAATATCAGCTGGACCAGCTTTCCGCCAAAAATACGGCCATGATCGCCGGAATGAACCTGTTTCCGGGAGATACGTCGCGCAAAGGGATGTTTGACAGGACGCCGGATGAGCATAAGGGGGAAAGCCAAGCATGATGAAAGCAGTGACGTACCAAGGAGTTAAGAATGTCGTTGTCAAAGACGTTCCCGATCCAAAAATCCAAAAGCCGGACGACATGATTGTCAAGCTGACCAGCACCGCCATTTGCGGCTCCGATTTGCATCTGATTCACGGCATGATTCCCAACCTTCAGGAGGATTACGTCATAGGGCATGAGCCGATGGGGATCGTAGAAGAAGTGGGGCCCGAAGTCACCAAGCTGAAAAAGGGCGACCGCGTTATTATCCCGTTCAATATTGCTTGTGGCGAATGCTTTTACTGTAAAAATCATCTGGAGAGCCAGTGCGACAATTCCAATGATAACGGAGATATGGGAGCGTATTTCGGTTACTCGGGAACGACCGGTGGGTTTCCTGGCGGGCAGGCCGAATACTTGCGGGTTCCGTTTGCCAATTTCACGCATTTTAAAATTCCGGAAAGCAATGAGCAGCCGGATGAAAGCCTTGCTTTGATCGCCGATGCGATGACAACCGCTTTTTGGAGCGTTGATAATGCGGGCGTGAAACAGGGCGATACGGTGATCGTGCTTGGCTGCGGTCCGGTCGGACTGCTTGCTCAAAAGTTCTGCTGGTTCAAAGGCGCGAAGCGGGTTATCGCGGTCGACTATGTGGATTACCGGCTGCAGCATGCCAAAAAGAACAATAACGTTGAAACCGTTAATTTCGAGCATCATGAAAATGTCGGCAGCTACCTGAAGGAAATCACCAAGGGCGGAGCGGACGTCGTCATCGATGCGGTGGGCATGGACGGAAAGATGAGCGACCTCGAGTACCTGGCGAGTGGTCTGAAGCTGCAAGGAGGGACCATGAGCGCTCTGATTATTGCGTCCCAAGCGGTTCGCAAGGGTGGGACCATTCAAATTACCGGCGTATACGGCGGACGTTACAACGGATTTCCGCTGGGAGATATCATGCAGCGCAATATAGCCATTCGCTCCGGACAAGCACCGGTCATTCATTATATGCCTTACATGTATGAACTGGTAACGACAGGGAAGGTCAACGTGGCCGATATCATTACGCATGTGATTCCGCTTAGCGAGGCCAAGCGCGGCTACGAATTGTTTGATACGAAGACGGATAACTGCATCAAAGTTATTTTAAAGCCGTAAAGAGCTGATTAAACGAGGGAGTGAACTTCTAGATGAATCCAACGTATGCAATGCATGAAATCTTGGAGGTGCATGAGATTGCTGCCTTCAAGACGGTCTGCATGACGAAGTCCAAGACGATGCAGGCGCTGGTCACGGACCCCGAACTGAAGCTTATTCTTCAGCAGGATGCCGCCATGTCATCCGATCAGCTGTCCGAGCTCGCTGCGATCCTGACCAAAGGAAAGGAGACATTGCAATGAATCCTGTACTGGAGTATATGACGGGCATGAACAAAATGACGGATGATGTAATCGCCATGGACTTTTTGGCCACGGCCAAGAGCGGCGTCCGGAATTTGGCGATGGCCGTAACGGAATGCGTCACACCGGAAATCAAGGGTGTTCTGGAACGCCAATTGGAACAGGCAATCGATACGCATGAGAAGATCACCCATTATGCGATTGCCAAGGGATTGTATCATCCCTTCAACGTGCAGGAACAGTTCCGCGTCGATATACAGCAGATCGAAACGGCGCAGAGCATACCCTTACCATCACCAGCACCCTCACCAGCACAATAGTATCGAGCACCCTTATAAATAACCGCACCTGATTTAGCAGAGAGCCGGCTGTAGCCATACAGCCGGTTTTGTTATGGCGATAGGCCACGAGCCTGGTTTATCATAAATAATATTATTGCAAATGCAACAATATTGAAGTAGAATGAATTCTAGCTATTTTTATTGAATTTGCAACAAAAATATAGAACAAGGAGTTAATTATGAAGGAGATTCTTCGTGAGATTGGAATCATAGCCAGGGCATTAGACTCCATAAGTAATATAGAATTTAAAGAGTATGATCTTACCAAAGGGCAGTATTTGTATCTTGTGCGCATATGTGAAAACCCAGGAATCATTCAAGAAAAGTTAGCAGAGATGATAAAGGTTGATAGAACAACGGCTGCCCGTGCTATTCAGAAGCTTGAAATTAAAGGATTTGTTGAAAAAAAAGACGATACCCATAACAAAAAAATCAAGAACCTCTATCCAACAGACAAAGGGGAACGAGTCTACCCTTTTTTAAAAAGAGAAAATGATTATTCCAATCGTGTTGCATTGGAGGGGCTTTCCGCACAGGAAGTAGAAACCATTTTTAATCTGCTTCAAAGAATAAGAAAAAATGTAGAAAGAGACTGGGAATTTGTAAAAAAGGGAAACGAACGAAGTTATTGATTCCATAAAAAGGAGCTACATGATCAAATGACAATAATTATAAAAAAGTGCACGCTTGAGGATTCGCGTCAACTTCAAGAAATTGGTTATGTAAACGTTTAATGAAACATTTAAGGATCAGAACTCACCAGGAAATATAAAATGCCTATCTGGAAAGAGCTTTTAACCTAGAACAAATAGAAAAAGAATTATCCAATAAGTTTTCGCAATTCTTTTTTGTATATTTTAATAATGAAGTTGCAGGATATTTAAAGGTCAACACCAATGATGAGCAGTCCGAAGAAATGGGAGATGAATCACTTGAAATTGAAAGGATTTATATAAAGAGTAAATTTCAAAAACATGGGCTTGGCAAATATTTGCTGAATCAAGCTAAGGATATTGCAGTAGAAAGTAATAAAAAGAAACTTTGGCTAGGCGTATGGGAAAAAAATGAAAATGCGATTGCTTTTTACGAGAAAATGGGTTTTGTTCAAACAGGAACTCATACTTTTTACATGGGTGATGAAAGACAAATCGATTTTATAATGAGCAAAATAATGATATAGCCTTTGTTTTGATAGCTGATATTGGGGACCTTGTTCGGATATGACATATAAAGATGAACTGTATGCTGCTGCTCCACTAGTTTAATGTCTGGCGACGCCAGGCGCGAGCAAAGAGTGGATAAATTACTCCCTTGACAATAAAAGGTTATTGTTCAATAATTAACACATCCAATTACTGGTAATATATCTTTCTTTTTTGTCTGACCGATACATCAACTTCACTTGGTTCATGACACTCCGCTAACACGATCCATTGTGACGAAACTCTTCTATTATGCCAGTCTATATAGATTCCTCCATATTTAGACATGACTCCATACCCCTCCATGCTTTTGCCAACAGGTGTGCTTGCTCGGTGTTGATCTCTCATAAATGCGTACTATGAATGTCAGCATTCATCAGCAGTTTACATAGCTGATTCTATATAGCAGAGCAGAGCTGCTCACGCTTGATTTCTCCTACTCACGTAGATTGCGAACCCGCTTATTACGCTTCACACAATTGCGATGAGGTATTGTTTTCATGACTTTTTACGAGTATATAAGCTCTAAGGAGTTTATATAAATCGGCTTAAAAAGGAGCGGATGCCCACACGTAAACGGTTGTGCACAGCTTTGGCAGGATTATATTCAAGAGAGGAGGCACTTTCACACGCTTCGCGGCAAAGATAGTGTCGAAAAACGAAAGGCACATCATGACCAAACCAAATCATGGGAGGTAATGTGATGATGTTTCAAACCCGATTGGATTCCCGTTTCATCCTGCGATTCATGCTGATTGGCGGCGGATTGCTGCTCGTATTCGCTTGTATGTTCGCGTTCTCGAAGACCGTGTCAGCCCACGGATATATTAATGATCCGGCCAGCCGCGCGATTCAGTGTAAAAATGGATTGAATACCAACTGCGGCTCGATCGTCTATGAGCCGCAGAGCCTGGAGGGGCCGAAAGGTTTTCCTTCTGCCGGACCGCCTGATGGCAAAATCGCCAGCGCTGGCCTTGCCGGCTTCGCTCCGCTTGACCAGCAATCAGCTACGCGCTGGAACAAGGTAAACATGACGAGCGGCACGAAGAACTTTACTTGGATTTTTACCGCTCGCCATGCCACGACAAGCTACCGTTATTTCATCACCAAGCCGGATTGGAATCCCAATGCTCCGTTGACCCGCGCCCAGTTTGATCTGACTCCGTTCTGCACGATTAACGGGAATGGCCAGCAGCCGCCAGCCACGTTAACCCATACCTGCAACGTACCGCAAAGAGATGGTTACCATGTCATCCTCGGCGTGTGGGATATCGCGGATACCCAAAATGCCTGGTATATCGTCATCGATGCCCAATTCGGTGCTGGCGACAGCATTGCACCAACGGTGCCAACCAATTTGGCCGTCAGCAACGTTGGCACAACGACGGCCACGCTGACTTGGGGGGCCTCGACGGACAACAATGGCGTCACGGGTTATGAGGTGTACAACGGCGCTAATGTCATTGCCACTCTGCCTGGCAATCAGACAACCGCCAATCTTACCAACCTATTGGCAGGCACGAATTATAACCTCACTGTAAAGGCGTTTGATGCTTCCGGCAATCGGTCGCCTTCCAGCAATGGGGTCCAGTTTACGACCACGCAGCTCCCGGTTGACGTGACACCGCCGACCAATCCGACCGGCCTGCATGTGATGGGCACCCCGACGTCAACGTCAGTCACGTTGATGTGGAATGCATCCACTGATGCTTCGGGCATTGCTGGTTACCGAATTTACAACGGCAGCACAGTAATAGCTACCGTCACAGGAACAGCAACCGAGAAGGTCGTTACCGGTTTGTCGCCGAACACGCAATATACGTTCACGGTCCGCGCTTACGACCCGTCGAACAACGAATCTGGCAACAGCAATGCCGTAACAGTTACAACGCCTAACGGTCCGAGTGCAACGCCATGGGCAGCAAATACAGCTTATGCGGCCAATACACTCGTATCCTATGACGGCAAGGTGTACAAATGCCTCCAGGCCCATACCTCCTTGCCGGGCTGGGAGCCGAGCAACGTGCCCGCGCTCTGGCAGCTGCAACCTTAAACTCAGATCTTAGAAGAGCAGGGAGCCCGTCGCTTGCAAAGAGCGGCGGGCTTTTTTTCATGGCGATTTGGCTATCTATTCTGAACGAAGTTAAGAAATAGTTTGGATACCTCGGAGAACGATCATCCCTTTTTCCAAATGGCACCCACAGAAACTGCACATTCAGGTGCATTTTCGGGTAACCAGACCAAAGGATGTCTTTGAAGGCTAATGGTTTTTGGGTTCATCCATGGATGATGTTGCCATGAGGAAAGGATTCACCCCGCATTGCAGACCCAGTGAGACAGATCTATTCAGTTTCTGATGCAAAACGGCTCCATTTACGATATTCTGAATGTAACTCCAGAATTTTGATGGACAAAACCGAAGATATGGCCCAGAGAGGCCTTTTGAAAAGAGGGAATATGGTATACGAGAACAATGAAATCCCATTTCTGCTGGCATCTAAATTAAATCGACCCCAATCCCTCTACCAATCTGTCCCGCGTCCACGGCTATTGGCGCAATTGCATGAAGGATTAAAGCACAAGGCTGCTTTCGTGACGGCTCCGGCCGGTTACGGTAAAACCACACTGCTCAGTGATTGGACCAGGCATTTAGAGGTACCAGTCGGATGGTTATCGCTTGATAGCAAGGATAATGATCTCATCCGTTTCTGGAACTACGTTACGAAGGCGATCGAGCAGGCGAGGGGGGTGACCGATTCCCTTCATACCACATCGGCAGCGCTAAGTCCGGGTCAATACGAACCATTTATCGTCGCTTTGTTAAATGAATTGAACGAGTTGAATGAGACACTTGTCCTGATACTGGATGATTGGCATGTCATTCATAATGCGGATATCTTGGAGTCCGTCTCTTATTTTCTGGAATACTTACCTTCCTCCGTTCATCTATGCTTTGCAAGCCGAAGTATCCATGGATTCCTGAAATCGAGATGGATCAGCCGGAACTGGATCCATGAAATCACAACTCAACAGTTATGCTTCGATTTGCAGGAGACGCTGAAATTGTTCCAAGACGTTGAGAAGAAAGAGCTGCAGAGGGAGCAGATCGAAGGCATACTATACCAAACCGAAGGCTGGGTAACGGGCATTAAGCTGATCTCGTTGTCTTTGCGTGCCGATGAGTGGGCCGGTTCTTCCAAACATATACAATCCAGCCATGAACGCGTCGAGTCGTTTTTATTGGAGGAAGTGTTTGAGTCGCTGGGTGAGCCGCTGCGGCAATTTCTGCTGAACGTCTCCATTTTGCAGCGAATGAATGGGCCATTATGTCAAGCTGTTGCCGGAGAGGATGGTGCAGTGAAACTGGCGGAATTGGCCAAACTCAACTTATTCCTCATACCGCTAGATGAGGAGAAGAATTGGTTCCGGCTTCACCATCTGTTCGGCGAGTTTCTCCTGAAGCACCAGCAGCGCCTTGACCCCGCAAAGACAGCTGCGCTATTCCGGGCAGCTGCCGCATGGTGCGAATCGCAGGAAATGCACGAAGAAGCGGTAGATTACTATTTAGCCGGAGCGTGTTATACAGACGTTATCCGATTATTGGAACAGATGAGAAGCTTGATGATTCGCAGAGAATTCTCTACCATGAGGGACTGGTTGTCGGCCATCCCCGAGGAGCTGCTTATGCGGCATCCGTACCTTTATTTTTCGTATATTTTTTCATTGTTGTGGGCTCAAGAACTTGAACTGGCGGAGCGGTATCTGCAGCTGGCTGAGCAGCATTATGATGCTTCCTCGGCAAGCTGGACTAAGGAAGAGAATCATCGTTATTTGGGATATCTGTATTATGTAAGAAACTTTAAAGCGACCCAATATGATATGGACATGATTAAAGGACTGGAGTACATCCGACTTTCTCTTCAATATAGTCCTACGGGAACGGATCTGATCTTTGCATCCCCTCATATGCCACTGGCTCCGTCCATTTACAGGTCATATAATGGTAAACGTGGTCAGCATTTGCCTCGAGGCCTCTCCGATACTTTCTTTTTGAGTATGATCGAATTCATGAAGCCGATGGGTCTGCAGGATTCGGTTGTGGTCTGTTACGGAGAGTTGCTTTACGAACGCAATGAACTGAAGCAGGCGGAGGATTACTTTAGGTTGGGATTGCAAGGCCGAAGCCAGGCGCATTATCAACCAGAGAAGGTATACGTTCCGGCAAGTCTGTTCCTTTCCCGTATCAGCCAATCCAGGCAGGATATCTCCCAGGCTGAAAAATGGTTGGAAGAAGCTTATTGGAGAGCGCTCGAGGACGAGGCCAAGGCTGCTCTTATCCTGCTCGATTTGGAGATGGCACGTATGCGGCTGAATGCAGGGGATCTGTCAGCTGCTGATGAATGGAAGAATCGCTACAGACTAGCGGCAGATGATCCGGTATCCGTATATCAGTTATTCGTCTATATCTTCCTCGTTAGCGTGTTGATGGAGAGTGGAAACGCAAGGGAAGCCTGGGCTTTATCTGAGAGGTTGCTGCCCATCGCGGTAAAAGGCCATCGCCCGATGGATGCCTTGGACATACAAGTACTCCAGGCAATGATGCTGCGACTTGAGGGTAAATCGCAGCAAGCACTGCTTAAATTGGAAGAAGCATTGAAATTCGCGGAACCCGATGATTATATCCGTGTGTTCGTCGATAAAGGCAGTCGGGTTGCAGAGCTGCTTACGGATTATGTTCAGCATCGCCAGAGAGGGAGCATTAGAGATAAAAATGCACCTTCACTATCGTATGTGCGAAGGATTCTCTCTGGTTTCGGAGGAACTGCCGAATCGCCGGAACAAGGCAAAGTCACATTGGAGAACCTTCTGACACCACGAGAATATGCGGTTTTTCGTTACATGGAAGAAGGGATGGACAATCAGGCGATTGTTGCCGCGCTCGGCTTCGGCATGGGGACCTTGAAAGCGCACATCAATCGCATTTACAGCAAGCTGCAGGCGAAGAACCGAGTAGAGGCCATTAAACGAGGCAAAGAAATTCAAGGCTAGCCTAGAGGATTTAGCAGAAGACCCGCCAACCGGCGGGTTATTTTCATTGGTTCGACTATAACCAAGACTATAACCAGGGTTAGATTCGCATGATCGGGAAATCGAATATACTACGGATCGTGGCTATCGAAAATAATGAAAGGAAGAAAAGATGAAATGAGACGCATCTTCTGTATTTTAATGGTTTTTGTGCTATGGATAGGAACTTTCCCGTTTCAGGCATTTGGCTACTTGCAGGTCGGCATGTCAGGAGACGGGTCTGCGGGTAATCCATACATCATCACCACATTAGATCAATTGAACGCCGTGCGTAATGACCTAGACGCTCATTACAGATTAGGGGCAGATATCGATGCTTCGGATACGGCAAGCTGGAACAATGGGGAAGGATTTATACCTATCGGCACCGTTGGAATTATCCATAGCGAGTTTAACGGCTCTCTCGACGGAGCGGGATATGTGATTCGCAATCTAACCATACATCGTCCACATGCTGATGTTGCCGGTCTGTTCGGGGTTATGGGTTCCAGCGGGGTGTTGGAGGATGTCGCTCTCGAAGGAGGTTCGATCACAGGAAAACTCGATGTAGGCGGGCTGACGGGGCGCAACTATGGCAGGGTGGACCGGTCCTTTGTTACAGGAACGGTTAGCAGCAATGAGGGCATCGTCGGAGGGGTGGCAGGCTATAATGGCATTGACGGTGAAATCACCTTTTCTTACAGCACCGGTGATGTAAGTGGCGTCACTTATGTTGGCGGTTTGGTAGGACGCAATGACGGGAAGGTGAGTAATTCCTACGCTACCGGTACCATCTCCGGTACGTCTATCATCGGGGGATTAGTAGGAGACAATGAAGGTGGAGAGATCATCCGCTCATACGCCGCTGGGGCCGTTAGCGGCAGCGCAGAACATGGTGGGCGGACTAGTCGGGTTTAATATTTCCGCATCCATTCGCAACTCCTATGCCACTGGCGCCGTCAGTGGGCGGAGTGGCATAGGAGGATTGGTGGGCAGCACGAGCCACGGCTTGATAAGTCATTCTTATGCCACGGGTTATGTCAACGGGAGCAACCATATTGTCGGTGGATTGGTTGGGGACAATAGCGGAGAAATAAGCAGCAGCTTCTGGGATACCGAAACGGTCGGTTTAAACAGCGCCTGCGGAAACGATACATATAATAAATGCGCAGCTACCCCTCTCACTACAGCACAGGCGCTTATCCAAACCAGCTATCCGGACTGGGATTTCACGAATGATTGGTTTATGGTCGAAGACTCCACACGGCCGTTTCTGCGGACGGAATGGTCGACCGTCATCCAGAATTCCCATCAGCTGCAATTGATGGAACTGGATTTGTCAGCACAGTATACCTTGTCGAAGAATATTGATTTCGAAGCGACATTCGAGGACGACTCTCGCTCTGATATGTGGGCGACGGGTGCAGGTCATGGGTATGGTTTTGAACCGATTGGCAGCAGGAGCACCTCTTTCACGGGCACACTCGACGGCCAAGGTCATGCTATTACGGGTCTTTATATCCATCGAAACGGTTTATCGAATGTTGGGTTGTTCGGCCATATTTCCGGCGGTGAGGTTCGGGATCTGGATTTGAAGAGCGGATTCATCTCCGGAGACAGCTATACAGGCATGCTGGCAGGAGAGACCGATTCTGGCAGTCAAATCACGCAGGTTCATGCAACAGGGAGTGTTACCGGAACCAGCATGACTGGGGGATTGGTTGGAAATCACTATGGCAAGCTTACAGGTTCCAGTTCAAGTGCAACAATTAATGGTCAATTCAATGTTGGCGGATTGGTAGGACATCTGGATACGGGGGGAGAGATTAACCGGTCATTCGCCGCAAGTCATGTTACCGGTATGGATTTTGTTGGCGGACTGGTGGGGCGCAATGAGCGTGGTCAGGTACATAATGCGTACGCTACAGGTTCCGTTAGTGGTCGCGCCGAAGTCGGCGGACTGGTGGGACGGAATGTCGGTAAGATCGGTACGACTTACGCTGCTGGTCAGGTTAAAGGCAGTAACGAAGTCGGTGGTCTGGTGGGACGGAAATTCGACACGATTACCGCCAGCCTCTATAATCTGGAAACGTCAGGTCAGTCCGATACAGGCAAAGGGGAACCGCAAAAGACGTCGAACATGAAGCAGTACTCCGCCTATGGTAGCGAATGGGATTTCGGGGCAACTTGGTTGCTGCAAGAAGGGAAGATGTACCCCGTCCTGCAAGGGATCACAAGCAATCTCGAATGGGATGCTGCCCCACCAACGATCGTCAGCGCGAAGATCGAAAGTGATCATCCGAACCGGGTCATCGTAACCTTCGATGAAGATGTCCGACTAACGGATGCTGCGGGGATCGCGATTACGGCTAACGGCAACTCCACAACCATCACTGGTGTTGATGGAATGGGCACGAAGGAGCTTGTCTTTAGCGTGGATCAAGTGTTCGAAGAAAACGAGCGCGTGCAACTCTCCTACGATATGGCAGCCGGAAATATAACCGACGCTGCTAACCATGCGTTGCTTGGTGTTACGGATGTCGAGATCGTCTGGATGGTTCCGGCTGATCATACGCCGCCATCTATCGTCATTACGATGACCACTGCGGATGGAAGGGAGTATGTCGATGGTTCATGGAGCGACCAAGCAGTGAGCGTAAGCGCCGAAGCATCGGATGAGCGCGGCGTGACTTCGTTTACCTATTCTCTGGATGACGAAGTGACATGGAGTCCTTATGTATCGGATATCGTCTTACAGGATGACGGCGTTCATCGGATAACGTTCAAAGCCGTTGATACAGCAGATAATGAAGCGGTCGAACAACGGACGGTCAACATAAGCACGACAGGAATCACGCTAACGCCAACACTTGTAAAGGCAGATGGAAGCGAATATGTAAGCGGCGAATGGAGCAAGGCAAATGTCATCGTGAGCGTATATGCCGAATCGGGAGTCAGCGGAATTAATGGTCTTACCTATTCACTGAATGGAGGCGCCTTACAACCGTATGACAATAAAGGAAATCTTGAAATATCGAACGAAGGTGAGCATACCATCCTGTTTCAGGTATCCAACGCTGCGGGGGATACGCTCTCCCTGACGATCTTGGTGAAGATCGATCGTACACGACCGACAATCACCATCCATCCAAATGGCAGTGAAATACAGACGGCAGTGGTAACACCGACCGTCACGGTGACTGACACAGGAAGTAGGCCAGATGCATCCTCATTGGAATATGTCTGGACGACCGATATGTCTGCGCCAACCGCTGGCTGGATGTCGTTTGTGGACGGGGCCATGCTTGGTAAGAACGGGGTGGAGGGTGATTGGTACTTGCATGTCAGAGCCCGTGATCAAGCGGGCAATGCGAGTAATCTGACTTCCAGCCGGTATCGTTTGATCACCAAGAGGATTGATGAAGTAAACGAAACCAATCCAACGCACGAAACCAATGTACCATCGCTCCCGAGCAACAGCTTTCTGGTAGGCGCGGAGGGCAGAACGATTGTTTTTGATGGTGGGCAAGTCCGAATCCCTGCCAAAGCTCTGAAACGACCGTTTTATGTATCCATACATCAACTAACCCTTCAGGCTGTCCCTCCTCTAAGAGAGGGTGAACGAGTGGGTAAGTAAAGTTATTGAGTTGAAGAAAGATGTATCAGGGAAATTTGATGAAGACGTAACGATCAGTTTGAAATTTGACGTGGATTCCAGTCGTAAAGACAGCGATGAACTCCGACTTTATCAGTTCAACGAAGATCTGAAAGAGTGGGTAGAACTAGATAACATCGTCGTAGATTGGCTGGCAGGAACGGTAAGCGGTACGACCGACCATTTCAGCACATTTGCAGTCGTCGAGAGAAAGATCGTCCAGGAGCCTGGAATTGGGGCTGCGTTTACAGATATCCAAGGTCACTGGGCGGAGAAGAACATCGAGAAACTTGCAGGAACAGGCATTGTGAACGGTTATATCGACGGCAGTTTCAAGCCTGATCGTACGATTAGCCGTGCTGAATTCACTGCGATGCTGGTGCGAGCGCTGGGTCTAACAAGTGATGGAAGCAACACATTTGATGATATGGCGGATCATTGGGCGAAGCAAGCCGTTTCTGCTGCGTATTCAAACGGGATTATTCAGGGATACGATCAGCGTACCTTCGCTCCCGATGACTTCATTACCCGCGAGCAAATGGCCGTGATGGTGGTTAATGCTTTGCGTATCAATCAAACGATTACGAATAGAAGCTTTGCCGATCAGGACAAGATTTCCACATGGGCACATGATGCGGTCATGATGGCGACAGCGTATGGAATCATAACCGGCTACCCTAACAACATGTTGAAACCGAAATCCCAGGCTACCCGGGCAGAGGCGATTACTGTGATCTTGAGAGCCACTGAGTAGCAGGAATGATCGGCCGAGCGACAACAGAAATAAAGACGCAGATGACATAAATGGTCTCATTAAAAGTCGCTATTCAAGCGGCTTTTTTTGTTTTACTGGGTACAAATTCTGTCTTCGACTGGACAAGAACTTGTGTGGCTCAACGAATAATGAACTTTCTTATAGAGCATATGTATCCTGCCAAGATCGATTAGACATATGGTCAACCAGTCATCCAAGCATGCCCTGAACCAAGCAGCGTGCACACAGGGAGGAGTGCGCACACTGCATCCGAGTTGTATAACTTGAACCAGCATGAAACGTTGTGAATAAAAGAAATTCGCGTATAACGAAACATAAGTACCTCTTTTAACGTATATCCATTCAGTTTCATAATTTAACAGAGAACACGATAGAGAAGTCTATAGACTATCGTAGAGGTCACGTCTATGCCGGTGTTAGAAAAAACGAAAGTGGATGTTATGGGTATCAACTTTAGTTCTTATCGTTGCAGTTTCAATAACCATTTTCATGCAAATCATCATTCATTCCAATGTACCCGAACTGGCAGAAGGAAGCATTGAGCAGCGATATGCACAGCAAGGAAGCCATTCTGTAAAGTTGGAAGAAGTGAAGAGTTCGAGCGGGGAGGCTTTATTTAGAGTATACTACCCCGCATTTCAAGGAGACGAAACCTATCCTATTATTTCATGGGGAAATGGAACAGATGCCACGCCAGATCGTTATGATGAGCTCTTCACTCATCTAGCAAGCTGGGGATTCATTGTAATCGATTCCTATAGCAAGACAACAGGAACAGGCAAAGAAATTGTGGGGGCTATTGATTATTTGAAATATGAAAACGAACGAGCAAACAGCTTGTTTTATCAAAAAGTACAAATAGAACATATTGGTGCGGCTGGACATTCTCAAGGGTCTACGGGGGTCATTAATGCTCATACCAACTATAAAAGCGGATCGTTGATTAAGACGGTTGTGTCCATCGCTCTCCCGGATTTGAAGCATTGTGATCCGGAAGATGTGTACGATACATCGCGTATTACCGTTCCCTTCTTCATTATGGGCGGTACACGAGATTTTCTAATCTCGCCGGTATCAACGAATCAATTAGCCTTGCACAGTACGAACGCAAGCACGCCAGTGATGATGGGGATGGCCAAAGGTGCAGCTCATACAGCGATTGAAGGCAACGGTGGCAATCATAGGGGGTACTTGACGGCTTGGATGAGATATCAGCTGCTTGATGATCAGGAAGCCATGAAGGCATTTCATGGGGATTCTTCCGAGATGATGCTTAATACCAATTGGGAGGACGTGATACAAGCAAATATGGGTGAGTCAGACTGGTAACCATTCAAGAAACAAACTCTCGAAATGACCGTGAACCCAGTGGATATCTAATAGATCAGGGATGAATATCACGAATGATATGTTTCCTTTATAAATTGAATAAAGTGTGCAGTAGCTGGGCTGAAAATCTTATTCTTGTTCCAAGCGATGACATGGGTAGTAATTCGTTCAGGTTCAAAAGGAACAAAACAAGTGCTGCTGCTTTCCCGGATTGTATAGGCTCCACCCACACATATTGCATATCCAAGTTTCCTTTCCACCAACAGCATAGCATTCGTCAATAAATTATGTGATGCAATAATACAAAGGTTATCCTCCTCAACACCAAGCCAGCTTGTAATTTCATTCTGTACAATGGTACGTCGGGGTACAATCAAGGGTAAGGAAAGGATATCTTGGATACTAACAGACTTTTTTTCGGCTAGAGGATCATCACGTCTCATCAGAATCCCCCACTTTTCCTGATGAGGCAATCGAATATAGTCATATTTAGCGGTTTCAATCGGTTCCAATAGAATTCCGATATCTACATTTCCTCGGTCAAGTTTCTCCCGAATGTCATCTCCATCTGCACTATACAATTCATATTGCACCCTAGGGTGCTGATTCGAAAATTTCTCTAACCATTCTGGCAAAGTTCTTGATACCGTGGACTCTACACAACCAACAGAAACCACTCCACCAATCAAATCTTTTTGTTCTGCCAGATCTCTTTCTGTCTTATCTAAGAGAGAAACCAATTCTTTGACTCTTTGTTGAAACAAAAGACCGCTATTGGTTAGTGTGATCTGTCTTTTGCCGCGTATAAATAAACGAGTCCCCAATTCTTCTTCAAGGTCCATCAGCTGCCTGCTTAGGGTAGGCTGTGTAACATGAAGGATTTCTGCTGCTTTTGTTATGTTTCCAACTTTAGCCACCGTCAAAAAATACTTAAACACACGAATATCCATTTTTCATATCATCCTTTCATAATCTGATGGAGGGTTTCCTGATGATTATACGATACATATTAGGCATGATAAAACATTCATCATAGGCATTTGAAATTTTTCGCGCAGAAAATTACTATGGGTATATAACATACACAAAATTGTGGACTTGAAAAAAAACGGTTAAGAAAGGAAATGATTATGAAGAAAAGGAATCTGGGCAACAACGGTTTGGAGACCTCGGAGGTTGGATTTGGATGTATGGGATTAAACCATCATCGGGGACCGGCAAAAGACCGTCGCGAGATGATTTCCGTTATACACTCAGCTATTGATTCGGGCATTACGATGTTGGATACAGCGGAAGTTTATGGTCCTTACACAAATGAGGAGCTTGTTGGGGAGGCGCTCGCAGGGCAACGGAGTAAGGTACAGATTGCAACGAAAGGAGGCTTTAAGATCACTGGCTTAACCAATGAGCTGGACAGCCGGCCAGAATCCATTGTCCATTCGGTGGAAGGGTCCTTAAAAAGATTACAAACGGATTATATCGATTTGTACTACATTCATCGCGTAGATCCAAAGGTTCCCATTGAAGAAGTGGCGTTGACCATGCAGCAGTTGAAAAAAGACGGGAAGATCCTCCATTGGGGGTTGTCGGAGGCGGGCGCTGAAACGATTCGTCGTGCGCATTGCGTTGAACCGCTGACGGCAGTGGAGAGTGAATACTCGATTTGGTGGCGGGAAACTGAAAGGGACATATTCCCCGTACTCGAAGAATTGGGAATCGGTTTGGTAGCCTATAGTCCTCTTGGTCGTGGATTTCTTACCGGAAAAATAGATAAGAACGCTTCTTTCCCCGAGAACGACAACCGGGGGGAGCTCCCGCGGTTTACTAAAGAAGCGATGGAAGCAAATCAGGTGATTGTTGATTATTTGAATAAAGTGGCTGAGATGAAAAATGTAACCACAGCGCAAGTAGCACTCGCATGGATTCTTGCCCAAAAGCCCTATATCGTACCTATTCCAGGGACAACCAACGTTAATAGAATCTCCGAAAATATTGCAGCAAGCGATATCGTCTTCACTGAACAGGAGGTGAGGGTAATCAATGATGAGATTGGCAAGATCCAAATTGTTGGCGACCGTTATCCAGAAGCCGAGAAGAGAAGGACAGGTAAGTAAATGAGGTTGTGCCTTCTTGCATCCTGAGATTTTCCTGCAAAATACTGATGCACAAGCTGTGAATCCAGGGTATGGATGTGTTCATCATTGGGATAATGGGCAAGATCAGCGGACTGCTGGCGCAGAAGCTGCCGTTTACGAGATCAGCTGCCTCTGTTCAACTAACTTAAAAGTTACCTTGTAAAAATTCGTGTTCATAAACCGCTTGAATTCTTTCCAGAACGTTTGATGCCTGGTCTTTGAATTTTAATTCCGCAACCTGGCCTTTCAGCAAATACACGCCAGTTTTATTGTGGTGTTCCCCTAAAGCTCCTTCATACAGCTTGTTCGCGCCGTGAGTAGGAGGGGAGAAAAATAGCTTCATTAGTATTTCAATCAAAAAGGGCAATCCGGATTGTTTTCCTTTTCTTAGCGTATTATTGCTACCTGGGTCAACGCTGCGAATCTTGATGTCATCCTTGGCAAGCTGCGCCGCGATGGCCTGAGTCCAGAGTGAAAGAGCCAGCTTTGATGTCGCGTAAGGACCAAGCAGCTTGCGGAAGGTTTTGGGACGTTCCAGGATATCGATAGTGAACTCTTTAGTAAATTTTAGCGCTGAAGATGAGGTGTTGATCACCGTTTTTAAGCGACCCGCTTTTAGGAGTTCCTTCAACTCCATCAGAATAATATACGGAACGACCGTCAACAGCTCATAATGCTTCTCGCGTCCTTGTTTCGAATAACTCAGCTCGGGAAAGGACCCTCCGGCGTTATTGAACAAAATATCAATTCGCTGCTCCTTGCGATTAATCTCTTCCAAAGTACCTCTCAAGCTGGCATAATCGGCAAGATCATCTGTTTTATAAAGTCGAAGTGATCCACTCTTTATTGCATGATGGATGCTCACATCCTCCGCCGGAAAGTCGGAACGGTTCAAAGCAATCACCTGCCAGTCCTCTGACAGCAACTTTCGTGTTAATTCCAACCCGATCCCGGCGCTTGCACCTGTAATTAATAGCGATATGTTCACGTGGATTCTTGTTCATTGTGCATCTCCTCCTGATCTCCAGGGTATTTGCCCTGATAGCTCACACTCTACAAGTTGAAGTCGACTCCAAGTCAAGGCGCGAAACCAACGTTTTTTTCTAAAGAATTAGAAACTTGACTTGGAGCCAGCACCAAGATGTATAATGCCAGAAACACAAGCTTCAGGAGGGAACAGGATGAAGGAAGAGCGATTCTACACAATAAAGCAAACCGCCGAGTTAACCGGAATTACGGAGGATACGATCCGTTATTACGAAAAGATTTCGCTGCTGCCTCGTGCAGAGCGGAAGGACAACGGGCACCGCATCTACCGGGAGGAGGACATCCATACGATCCGGCTGATACCATGCCTGAAAAAAACGGGGATGCCGCTAGAGCAAATGCGCCCTTTTCTGGCAGTCTCCGCCGATACCGATCCCGCGGAATATCCCGAGCTGGTGGAACTTTTAAGGAGCCATCGGGATAATATGGTCAGCCAGATCAACTCGCTGCAGCAGGTCGTCGATTTTATCGACATGAAGTTGGAGGAGGGCAGGTATCGACGGGACTACTCAGGTGAAACTCAAGATGACTTATTAGAGAAAAAGGTGAGGCAAGTGAGACAAAAGCCCATCTCACCTGTTGAGATGATTTATTTCTCCGAGTCGGCCAAAACGGGCAAATTACCTTCCTCAGCAAAATAAGTCGTAATAAGCGGCTTCTGCAGTTTCCTCTTACGCATATCCGTCCTATGGCTGCTGCAGCCATCGATGTACTTCAGGAAACAGCACGCTCCACGTGGATTCGTGATGTGTTCCGCCAGGAATTATATCGAATCGAATCTGCTTCTCGGGAACCCCTGATGCTATCAAGGTCTGGTGTACCAATGCGACGTGCTCGCAGGCAAGCCGATTGAAGTCGGGATTGTCGGTTTCCAGTTCTCCAATGCTTAGATAGACGCGAAGCACAGGGGAGAGGTCCGACTCTTGAATCAATTGGATGATCCCGCCACTGTCGTGCCACATAACAAAGGAAATCCCGCCCACACGGCCAAACTGATCCGGATAGCGAATAGCCGTATACAACGAGACGTAAGCACCAAACGAACTTCCAGCAATGGTCGTAAATTCCGCTTCAGGAAGCGTCCTGTAGTGGCTGTCGATATAGGGTTTAAGTGTCTCCGCCAGGAAATCCGCATACGCCGCACCCTTGCCCCCGAAGTTGTACTCCGCGTTGATCGTAAAGTTATATTCATGGTTGCGGTCGTCACCCCCATGATCGATAGCGACCACGATCACCTCCAGTGCCGGGTCCTCCAGTGTCATCTGTTCCAGTGTCTCGTCGACACCCCACTCGCATCCCCAAGACGTCGCTTGATCAAATACGTTCTGGCCATCCTGCATGTAGTAGACCGGGAAGCTGCGATTGCTTTCGTTATAACTTCTCGGCAAATAAATCCAAATTCTGCGCTCCGTCCGCAATTGTGGAATCGGAAATGACTCGTAAATCTGTACATTGCCCGTGATGGTGTGAGTGACCTCGTCTATAAAAACTTCTCGCCAAGGTACAGGTCTGTTATTTATCATGAAAGAGCCTCCAAGTTTATGCTATGTAATAACTAAAATCTTATCGCGCTGCTCCTATGAATGCAATGGACGTTCTACCCTCCATAACTTCAATAATACTAATTTCAATTTAAATCGGGGTGATCAAATTCCTTTCTGTAGTATCAATATTAGGATTGGGAACACCTGCATCCCGAGAATCTCCTGTGAAAAGGCTGATGCAGAGCTGTGAATCTAGGGTAATCTGATATTGAGCCATGTTCAAAACTCCTCTCGAATGCTGTCTTCGCAATCTCCATTCTAGCTGAGGGTTTTGAAGATGGCTCGCTCTAATTTTCGGTACCGCTTTTACACAATGATATGATGGACTCAACTGAGAGTTTCATATCACGCCATAACAACGAAAGAGAGATGAAAAACCATGGCAAGAAGTAAATTGCTTAATGATACAGTAAGTGAGAATAAAAGGCTTCATGTGTTCATCATCGGAATTACGGGCAAGGTCGGTGGTCTGCTAGCGCAGAAGCTTCTGTCCAAGGGAGATACCGTTCACGGGCTCGTACGCCGCGATGAACAGCGGGCAGACCTCGCAGCGCAGGGCATGGATGCGGTAGTCGGAGATCTGAGTAGCATAGCCGTGGAAGAGCTTGCGGCAGCCTTCGGTAACGCTGACGTCATTGTATTCAGTGCAGGGTCTAATGGCGGCAGCATGGAGGACACAATGGCGATTGATGATCACGGCGTCGCAAAAGCGATCGACGCAACTCGCCAGGCAGGAGTCAACCGTCTTGCGCTGGTTTCAGTACTCCCTGAGTCTTGGCGTGAGAGGGACCTTGCCGATGAGGTGGAGTATTACTTTGCAGCGAAGAAGAAAGCAGACATCGCGCTTAGTCGTAGTGATCTAGATTGGCTGATTCTTCGCCCATCCTTGCTTGTTGACGATCCCGGAATTGGCTCCGTTTCACTAGGGCCCGCCGAGTTCCACGGACAGATAGCTCGCGCTGATGTCGCTGAGACACTTGCCGAGTTGCTTCACGAACCCCGCATCAGCCAGCAGATTTCTCGAACTCAATACTGGATCCATGCCGATCCGAGAAGCCGTCAAAGCTAACGTTCGTCAGCGTTAGACTGTACTGCGTACGAACGCCAATTGACCTCGCTAAACCACAGATAGCATGAAGTAGCTGATAGTTATCTGCTCTATATAACAGAGAGAAAGTTATGCTTGGGTTATCGTTTTTCCGATATCGTGAATTAGCTTTCAAAACAAGATCCAACTAAAGTAGCAGGATCAGCGTCTATTTTAAGAATAGCACAGCCAATTGAAGGAGGAGTGTGAACGCTTTGCTGAAAGGGATCCTTGTATTCGTGGGTTTTCTGAAGTGAAATTCGGCTAACAAAGGCGAAAAGATCATCCCAGTGTGATCATATATACATACAAGTCATGACGTCTAGGCATTCTCAGGGAAGGATTACCGATCAACAAATAGCATCTTAGAAGGGGTGAGTGATAATAAATAATAAGAAGTATATAACAAGAGCTATAGTCATTTCATCATGTTGTCTTGTATTAATGGGCGCATTTTTTATAATCAGAGAACTTATAGATAGTAAGCAAGTTGTAGACTCGACTATTCATGACGTTACTCCACCAAAAGAAGCATTACCAGATTGGAAAATTGAATACTCCAGAAAAGCTCGAACGGAACCAGCGGAAAAAGTAGTAACTGAACATGGAGAATTTTATTATGCTCCATTTCCCAAACAATTTCCACGAGATGAAGTTGCTAACCGAGATATGGATGAGGTAGTGACCGAAGATACAAACCAGGTAATCATAAGGGGTTATTTTTACGAAAAAAAATAATATCATTGTGTCGAGGGACAAAAACATGCTCCTTTTGAGAGTTAAACATGACGAAATTAGGTTTCAATGGCTTGTCTAGGCCAAGATTTATTTATGATATAATTATGAGAAATGGTTTGCGCGTTTCAAAGAGAACGTTAGACCGGGAGCGTGACAAAATGCTGAAGGGAAACAAGAAAACAGTGATTAGACCGTTCGCAATCTTGCCCACCCTATTAAAGCCACAAATTTATTCGAGTTTCAGGATTATAGCCCATGCGATACGATCTTAATAGTGCAAGGGAATTCGCTATTCGCGTATGTGTTGCTGCTGGAGCAAGCATGGCGGTGGCGATTTCTCTTGCTGAAGCAACTATCGATGCAGAATGTTCAGGTCGGACTTCGGTTGGATTTGCTCATCTTCCCGACTATCTGGAAGGATTTTTATGCGGACGCATTTCTGGTACAGAAGAGCCGGCGCTTTTCTATCCAACACCTACTATCATTCAGGCCGACGCCAAGGGTGGTATCGCCCAACTTGCTTTTGATAACGCTTTCGAGGAACTGCAAACACGGGCAAGCACTTATGGAGTAACCGTACTCTCGTTAAAGAACAGCTATACTGCTGGAGAGCTGGGCTATTATGTCAGGCGGCTTGCCCATAAAGGATTGGTAGCTATAGCTACCAGCAATGGACCTGCTTTAATGACCGCGGGACAAAGTAAGGAGGCTGTTTATGGCACCAATCCTCTCGCATTTGCCGCGCCTGTCGATAACAGGGCTCCCTTGGTTTTGGATCAGGCATCTAGCGCTACAGCGTTTGTAAATATACGGAAAGCGGCAGAACGGGGAGAGATGATTCCCGAAGGCTGGGCCATCGATGGAAGGGGGCAAAGTACTAATGATTCACGTGAAGCTCTCAAGGGCGCGTTGCTTGCTTTTGGGGGGTCACGAGGCGCCAATATAGCGCTCATGGTTGAAATACTCGCCGCAGGTATGACGGGCGCCAATTGGTCACTTGATGCTCCATCCTTTGATGAAGGGAGAACCTCGCCTGGTGTTGGCCTATTTATAGTGGCGCTGGACCCCCAACTACTCTCTCCCGGTTTTTCCACACGATTAGCGTCTCAAGTCGAACGATTGTCCTCCAAAGGAATTTATATTCCAGGAGGAAGCTATATTAAGGATGAAATAGACGTTCCGTCTTCACTTGTTGCGACCCTGGAGGGGTATTGTTTCAAGTGAACAAGTCCACCCCTCATCGCTTTAGTGAAACGAAAGACAAAGCGGCAGCTCGAATCAGATTAAGGTTATATTATTTTATGCAGGAGGTCATCACTTCTTGAAATTTGAACTAGGACGTTGCTTACTGAATGAACGATTGATGGAATCCGGAAAGTCAGCGGAATGGCTGGCAAAAGACTTGCTTTTTAAACCGGAACGAATTTACGACTTTATTGAAAATAAAAGAGTGATGCCGCTCAAAATTGCGATATCGATTGCCGATTCCATCGGTTGTGATGTTCGTGCCTTGTATGAATTAATTCCGAACGATAATGAAGTAAAGCGAGATTAATGAAATAAGCGGTTGATTGCATTAAGACTAGTTCCAGTAAAAGTCGCTAAATTAGCGGCTTTTTTGTTTTATCGGAACAAGTTCTTGTCTCGAGCTGAGGACGAGAATGAGACAAGAACCTATCCAAACGGAAGTTTTGAATGGGGCATTGTGGAAACCAAGGTTAACTAACCAATGTTCGTAACGGACAAGAATATAATCATTGCATTTGGTAAAACATAACTTGGTAAACCGACATCGTATGAGGAGGAGAATTGAAGATGGGCATTTTGAGTGACAATCCCAAAAATGAACCACTGCATTATGGAGAGATTTTTAGCATATGGCAATGCTCCATGGCAGCCAAAGGATTCGTTTCCTGTTATCAAGCATACTTGAATCATGCAGGTGACAAGGATCTTAAGAAAGTTCTGGATGATCTGCTGGATCAAGCCAAACTTGAGATTAAAGAATGTGATACCCTATTAACCGAAAATGGCATTGCCCCTGCACCAATGCTGCCTGAGCGGCCTCCTGTGAAGCTGGAAGATATTCCGGCTGGAGCTAGATTCACGGATCCTGAAATTGCAGCCAAAATAGCAGCCGATACTTCGTTAGGGTTAGTTGCAGCTAGCCAAGTCATGGGGCAGTCTATCAGAGAAGATGTCGGTGCATTATTTGCCAAATATCACCTAACCAAGACGGCTTTAGGAGTCAGAATCCTTCAGATGAACAAAGAGAAAGGATGGCTAGTGCCTCCACCTCTTCAAATCAAAAGACCTGATTCTGACGAAGCCTAAGTAACCGTATGTTTTGCTAAACGATTAGGCTGTATTATCAGAGACAAAGATGGAGAGACTGCCTCTCCGTTCTTTGTCTTTTTTGCTGTGCTCTTTTGTTTAAAATCATTTGAGCAGGTTATATACATTTTGAATTGATCAACTACCCATAATGGAGGGATTCATATGTTTCGACATCAGAAAGAGTTACAATTCGAGGTAAAAGTAGATCGCCCGGATCCCGCTTTTGCACGCCAAGTCCAAGAGGTACTAGGTGGACAATTCGGGGAAATGACCGTTATGATGCAGTATCTATTTCAAGGATTTAATTGTCGGGGCGAAGAAAAATACAAAGATATGCTCATGGATATTGGTACTGAAGAGATCGGCCATGTTGAAATGCTCTGCGCATTGATTAGCCAGCTGCTGGATGGGGCAACACCTGCTGAGCAACAAAAAGCAGCTGAAGATCCGGTTACAGCTGCAATTATGGGTGGCATCAATCCCCAACACTTACTTGTAAGCGGTCTGGGAGGGTTACCTACTAACTCTAACGGAGTACCCTGGAACGGTTCATACATCGTGGCGAGTGGTAACCTTCTGGCAGACATGCGATCCAATCTGCATGCCGAAAGTCAGGGTCGACTTCAAGTGGCAAGACTCTATCATATGACTACCGACGAAGGTGTTCGTGCGACTCTCCGTAAAATGTTGGCACGTGACCGTTACCACCAATATCAATGGATGGCCGCGATCCAAGAACTGGAGGAAAAGAACGGAGTCGTTGTACCGGCTTCATTCCCACCTGAGGCAGAACTGGAATCCCAGCCAGAAGCTTATGAATTCTGGAATCTCTCGGAGGGAACTGAATCAGGTGAGGGTTTGTGGGCCAAAGGGAGTGCACCCGATGGTACCGGAAACTTCGTGTATATTTCCAATCCTGTTCCAAAAGGACAAATATACGAGCCCCTCATCCCGGCCACAGAACTACACCATGACCTGAATGGTGAAGCTACTGAAAAATAATAGATTTAATAGATTGCGCAATAAAAGCACCACAAAAAGAGAAAAACCTTAGAGATATGTACATTGCAGCATTCTCTAAGGTTTTTTTGCTAACAAAATAACTACATTTTACATGAGGTGTGTCTAAGTGCCAGTGATTTGTAAAATTTGCGTATATGACTTCGTATTTAAAGGATGGGAGATCACCTCAATGTAGTGTTTTGTTTTATCTATAGAAGTTTTGTCGTGAATCAAGGACAAAGACTTGTACAATTTATGCATAATGAAAACCCTTATACTAGTGTACTAATGGTAATCAATTTCTTTAGTACATTGTTTAGAACTCATCAAAAGAATACGGACATTACCGTGATCCGACAGGGAAACGGGCATCTTATTCTACACATAGGACACTTGGGTTAGGCGCCTTTGCCACCTTTGGTTATAACCCAGAATATAAGAGCAAAAGCGCTGACGGAAGCCCCAAGCACGCAAACTCCATGCCAACCATACTGTCCATAAATATGGGTCGAAGCAATGGAACCAGCAGCACTTCCGATGGAATAAAAAATCATATACCCGGCAACCATGCGACTGCGCGCCTGCGGGCGCAATGCAAAAATCATACTCTGATTCGTAACATGCACGGCCTGCACCGCCAAGTCCAGCAGAACAATACCAATGACTAAGGCAAACAGGGATTGCTCCGTGTAGCTGATTGGCAGCCAAGATAGTAATAACAGAAACAATGCAATTCCTGTCGTTCTCTGTCCATAACCACGATCGGCTAGCTTACCAGCCTTTGCTGCAGCCAATGCACCCACGACACCCACGAGACCAAACGCCCCGATGGCAGAGTGCGAAAGGGATAGTGGCGGCGAGCTAAGAGGCAGTACTAATGGCGTCCACAAAATGCTGAAAGCGGTAAAAATCAACATAGCCAAAACAGCGCGGATACGTAATAGCCGTTCTTGCAGGAACAGCATCAGTACCGACTTAAGCAGTTGAGAATAGGGAACAGTCTTTACCTTACGCTCACCATCTGGCATCACCTTATATAATGCGTAAACCATGAGCAGCATCAACGCGGCAGAAACCAGATAAACCGAACGCCATCCTGCTAGATCCTTCAAAATTCCTGAAATGGTTCGCGCGAGAAGGATCCCAATCACAACTCCGCTGGTTACCATACCAACGACACGCCCTCGTTCAGCAGGTGCAGCTGTGGTCGCCGCGAACGCTACAATCGTCTGCGTTACAACGGCAAGCAATCCGACCAATGCCAAACCCGCAAAGAGCATCGTTCCGGAGGAAGCAGTACCAACGATAACCAGAGCCATTATGGAGATTGCCATCTGAGCGATAATCAATCGGCGCTGGTTCAGCAAATCGCCCAGAGGCACTAGCAGCAGCAATCCCAATGCATAGAAGACCTGAGTGACGGTAATAAGAATTCCGATGATGGAATAGTCCATGTTGAACTCGTTAGACAGCTCATCGAGCAGCGGCTGTGCGAAGTAGATATTGGCAACTGACATTCCGCAAGCAACCGCAAACAACAATGTCACGTATCGAGTTAGAGGTGTACGATCAACGGACCCGGATTCAGTCGAGGTTACCGTCACCTGCGGGACATGGACCACTTTTTCTTCTGTCATATCTTCCATTTTGGTTCATTCAACCCTTTCGATTATTATGTACTGTTCGGTATGTTAAATGGTCAAATAAATATACATCACAATTACAATTCAAGTCAACACGTATATTTGAACGATAAGAGTATACGTAATGAATTGATATTCAACCGGATTATATAAGGGAATCTGTATTTGACAACCACAGCCGTTCATCATAAAATTAATTATACTGATTGGTAATGAAATGAAGCTGTTTGTATACAGCTGTGATCATAGAGCATCTACAAAAATCTAACGAGAGGTGAACCGATTATGGGAAGAGTCCGCGAATTTGATGAAGAGAAAGTATTAGATGCCGCGATGCAGTTATTTTGGGAGAAGGGATATGAGGCTACCTCATTAAGCGATTTGACTTCCAGAATGGGCATTCAGCGGCCCAGTATATACTCAGCCTTTGGAGACAAGAAAGAACTGTTCGAAACCGCTCTGCGCAAATACACGATGACGCATGCTTCCGAGGCGCGAAGCAGACTTCAAAACCAGCCATCCGTCAGGGAGGCGTTTCGAGCTTTTTTTTGAGAACCTGGTTGAGGAGGAATATTCCGTAAGGCGCAGCCGCGGATGCTTTTGCATCAATACGATGGTTGAGCTTGCGCCACATGATGAGAAATTTGAAATTCTGACAAGGGAGCATCAGATGTACCTGGCGGTCATATTTCAAGAAACCATTGAGCGAGGCATCCAATCTGGCGAGCTTGCGAGTGGCACAGACGCGAAAGCTTTATCACAAGCGCTCATCGTTTCGTTAATTGGGCTGACCGTCATGTTAAAATCCCGTCCGGAGCGCTCATTTATAAATAATACGATTGAGGTGACTCTTACATTGCTTAAATAAGCGGGATACTCTGTGATGGAACGTTTGAAGGTACTATCTCACCAAAGTGAATCTATCAATTGAATAGAGGACCTTCAAGAAATCAAGAACATGGTCCCATTGAAAGTCGCTAATTTAGCGGCTTTTTGTTTTGTAGGTATAGGTTCTTGTCCCGAGTCGAGGATAAGACCGAAGATAACCGAACCGAAGCGAAGAGCTATATTAAAGATGCTGCAAAAGTTAGCGAATGAATTAACGTTAGTAATGAAGACAAGGAGGCTGCCGATTAGATTAATCAATGCTCGTAACATCGCCAACTCATTTTGTTGCCCATTTTTTAGTTTGTGGTTAATCTGTCTAATAGTGAACTCCATATAGAGAGAGGGATGTTACTTGAAAAGAAACGTATTATATATTGAAGATAATGAGAAAATAGGCAGCTGGGTAAAAGAAGAATTGGAACAGCGAGGATTCTCAGTTCAGTGGCTGCTTTCTGGTGAAGGAGCCGAAAAAGAAGTAAATCAGCATGAAGTCGTTATTTTGGATATCATGTTACCTGGTTTAGACGGATTTACAGTGGGAAAACGATTAAAAAAGGCAGCTCCTGCTGTTCCTATTTTGCTGTTATCTGCTCGAACATCGATAAATGATAAGGTAGATGGTTTACAATTTGCTGATGACTATGTAACGAAACCATTCCATACGGATGAATTAGTAGCAAGATTAGAAGTGTTAATTCGTCGAAGTGGTGGAACACATTCCGAACGCATTTTATTAGGAAATCAGATTGAAGTAGATCCAGAAGTCCAAATGGTATATGACAAGCGCACAGGAGAAGAAATTATACTGACAGGGAAACAACATCAAATTTTAATGTACTTCATACGCCACCCTAATCAAGTTTTACCAAAAGAACAAATTTATGAAGCCATTTGGGAAGAAACATATATAACTGGTGATAAAACATTAATGGTGCATATCCATCGACTGCGTCAAAAGTTGGAACGTCATCCAGATTCCCCAGAGATTATTGAAACGTTGAAAGGAATAGGTTATCGGGTGAAGCTATGAAACAAAGAAGATCATTATTTCATCGTTTTTTAAAAGGACATTTTCTATTTATCTTTTTTCCTCCTCTTGTGCTTATTTTCTTCTCTGCGTTCGTTGGGTCTTCTATTAATGGAGAAGTTCTGAGTACGTTAAATCTATTTTACGTTGTACTACTATTGTTTGGTTTTATTATTGTCACATTTGTTGTATTATCTTGGATTTTCTTCTTGAGACTTCGTAAACGTCTTAGCGGTTTACAGGAAATCATGTCATTTTCAGCTAATCATCATTCATTTCCTAAACCAATTTCTGTTCAAAGTGATCGTATGGATGAAATAGACCAGTTGGGAAGTTCTTTTAATTGGATGATTCAGCAGCTTGAAGACAGTCGCAAGCGGGAATATGAAGAGGAATTGTTAAGACATCGACTCATTGCGAATTTGTCTCACGACTTGCGAACGCCACTTACCATTTTGCGAGGACACATTGCCAGATTAAATAAAGAATCCATGAGTTTAGAAGGACAAAATTCATTAACAGAGATGAACCATACGATTACAAGAGTCGGAGATCTAATGGATGATTTGCTTTCCTATACATTGCTTACATCAGGGAAACATCCTTTTGAACCAACTTCAACAGATATTGGACGTTTAGTAAGAGCATCTGTTGCTGCGTGGTATCCTGTATTTGAAGAGAAAGAAATGCAGATCGATGTTGATTTACCGGCAGAGGAGACTTTTTATTGGGAAGCAGATCCTAAGTGGATGACACGGGTTCTGGATAATTTATTTCAGAATATTCTTCGCCATGCAGCAGAGGGGAAATATGTAAACATTGTGGTGGATGTAGAGAAAGAACGGATCATTGTTGCTGACCGAGGTCCAGGTATGGATAACTCTTCCTATGAGCGTGGAGCAGGGATTGGCTTGTCGACTTCAAATTATATGCTGCAAAAAATGAAGCTGAAAGCTGATTTTACATCCAATGAAAATGGGACCAAAGTAGCTATTGGTAGAGCTTAAACTAAAGTTAACCCAGAAGTAAACAGCATGATAACCGAGATGTAACTTTGATTCTTTATAATGAGAACCATAACAGAAAGGAAGTGTTATGGTTGCTTACCATTCATAACTTAGTCAAACATCGCGGAAGTCAAGAAATCTTATCAGGTATCAGTTTTAAAGCTAGACCCGGCAGAGTAACTGGTTTTTTAGGTCCGAATGGGGCAGGTAAAAGTTCTACACTTCGCATCCTGCTTGGATTAGATCGTGCCACCTCAGGAAGTGCACTAATTAATGGAAAGCCATTCGCAGAATTACATAATCCTCTAGAAACCGTAGGTGCCGCACTTGATGGATTTGGAGCTCATCGTATGCGTACAGGACGGGCACATTTGCGTTGGATTGCTCGTGCCGCAGGCTTGACTCGCTCACGTGTTGAGGAAGTTCTGGAAATCGTAGGTCTTACGAATGCAGCTGGAAAAAGAGTTGGGAGTTACTCCCTTGGTATGGGGAGAAGACTTGGAATGGCAGCTGCACTGCTTGGTGATCCCAAAATATTGATTTTAGATGAACCCGTAAACGGGCTCGACCCGGAAGGAATTCGGTGGATTCGGACATTTTTACGTGAACGTGCTGAGTCTGGAAATACGGTGTTACTATCCAGTCATCTAATGGGGGAGCTTGCAGAGACGGTTGATGATGTGGTGATTATTAAGCATGGAACAATCGTTGCAGATGGAACATTGGAAGAAGTAATAGGTAACCATTCCACGCTGGAGGAAGCCTTTTTTGCCCTGACATCTGAAAATGCAGGTGATGTTGTATGAGAGCATTCAACGCGGAACTATCTAAATTGTTCTCCCTGCCGGGTATTTGGCTTGCCTTTCTTATTGGAGCAATTGCCCCAGCGGTCATTGCTGCCTTGGACAGTACAGCACAAAAAGAGGAGATTATAGCTGGAGTTAGCACACGGCTATCGGAAGTTGGCTATATTGGATTAGCTCTTGGTGTACAAGGTGTCATCATTCTTGGTGTGCTTGCTGTCAGCAGCGAGTATTTGACAGAGAGCAGTGAATCTGGCGGAGGACAACAGATTACAACAAGTTTAACGGTTGTTTCATCGAAGGCTTCATTTTTTGCTGGCCAAGGCAGGCGCTGTGACCGTAACCACGCATACTGCTTAGTGTTGTTGCTATGATGACCACTTTGTCAGCCACGCATCTTGTTCTTGGTGAATACACCCCTGCATTTGAAGGGTCCAAACTGCTCGGTGCAATTTGTTACTGGACATTTACTGCTCTTCTGGCATTTGGGATTACTGTTCTTACGAAGAATGGAACTATTCCGCTTGCTGTGCTCATGATAAATTCATCTCTTGTATCATTTAGTGTCCTGCTATCTAAGGTTACAAAGCTGGCGTTTTACTTACCAGATAGGGCTGGTCTTGAAATGTTTATGTTTTTTGACGACAGATCTAACGCCATTCTCGACAGATTTCACACCCCATTCACAGGCGGTTTAGTCATGTTTGCTTGGGTAGCCTTTTTTTTTCATTGCTGCAGCTATTGTATTCCATAGGAGGGACGTTGCATCATGATTGTCTCTTCTAGTAGAAAGATAACACAAATCCTTCGTGCTGAACTGGATAAATTAGTTACATTACCATTGATATGGCGCACTCTTATGGGTACATTCATTGTTAATTTAGTTTTAGCCGCAGCATTTACTTCTGTTGGTCTACAAGGGGCAGCAGGTACGCAAAGTATACTGAATATAGGACTTGCTTCTATGGGATATCTCCAAGCAGGATTCATTATTCTTGGGATAATAGCTACTTGTTCGGAGTATACCGGTGGACAGATTCGAACTACGTTAGCTACGATACCTTGGCGTGGGATTCAATTATCCATGAAGCATTTGGCATTGGCAATCATAACCGTTCCCGCGGCCTTTATTATTGCTGCATCCGGTGTACTATATACTTTTATGATGATGAGAGACACAGCAGCATGGATTGAAACAGACACAATGATAAAAGCATTAGCGGGTGCAACAGGCTATCTAACATTAACCACACTTCTTAGTGCAGCTATAGGTGCTCTAATAAGACGAACGACTCCTGCTTTAGTGGTACTGCTTGGCTATTATTTCATTGTCAGTCCATTGACGAGAGATTTTCTACCTAGTATTAAAAAATACTTTCCGGATACGGCAGGATACTATATGTATATGCCGCTTTCCTCTGATGAAATAAATGTCCTCACACCCATGCAAGGGACAGGTATTTCAATGTTATGGACACTGATTTTTGTTACAGCAGCTATTGTATTTTACCGTAAACGAGATGCCTGAGTGAATTTGCCCTTCGGATGAGATTCAACTGCCCTGAAGATGCAAGGATTTTAGTATCCTATCAGTCTGGTTGACTATTAGGTGGCCCTTATCAAGAATTTTTCGGTATTGTTCGATCTCGCCTTTCTTTCTATCTCAGAAGCCACTCCTTCGGCTACTTCTTTACTTTTTCATACAATCTAAAATGATTGCCTTTGTTCGTTTCCATAGCCATTTCTTTAAATCTGTCTCTTTGAATCGTCTCCATTCGCTGTACTTAAAGGTTCAGTAGAACATATCGGACCATGCAAGCTGCACCAAAAATGCTTTTTTATCTCAGGGGCTTCCGGTGATGACACAAGCCATTTTTTTAGCTCTTTAAGTCCTTCTTCTGTGATGGAATATATTTTTTGGAAGGAGTATCCTGATGGACCACTTCACTGGTGACAAGATGGAGGGACTGGATGCTCGTATCATTGTGTAGTGGAATATTTTATCCATTTATGCTTGACTAATTTCATGCTAAAGTAAAGCTCCTAATGTGTACGATAGCAGGACAGGATAACTGATATATTATAATTAAAATGGCGACTTCGGAGTTATTAGAACAAGAGTGCTAATAACTAATTTTTCAGAAGAGGAAGAACACTTTGCCCAAGCACATAAAGATCTACGCACTAATACTTATGATTATCATATTAATAAATGCTGCGATGTACAGACATTTAGAAAACCAATCATCTGAAAAATACAATGACCTCTATTCATTGTATAAGCAGAAGAACGATTCGGCATTTGTCTACTTAGTCAAACACGCTTCTGAAACGGTGCCGCTTGCTGACACTTTAATGGCAATCAGCGAGTCGATGGAAAATGAAGATCCTGCTAAGATACGGCAATTGATCGATAAGGCGAAGATACAAGCGGAAGAAATCGATGATCAACTATCAACATTCATTGAATTTAGCGATACCTACCTTAACAATGCTGTTCCTAAGCATTTTATTAATAACACTGCAATGACAACGGATGAGCAGTTGGACATGTTTATTCTAGCGCGTGAGGCGAGAATACGGGGGTCGTTATATGACATAAGCTATGCATATTGGAAGTCTAATCCTAAAACGATAGACATCAAGACTCGAGAAACCTTGCGCTCGCTGGCGTTGGAGCTCTATGAGTTAAATAAGACGGTTACGTCGTTTAAGGATAACGACGCGGCTCACATGTTTTATCTAACGGAGAATTATAAAGCGTTGATGCTAGGGAACTTGAAACCACACCTTGAAAGATTGAAAAAGATCCAGGATCATTTTCAGGACATTAATAAGTCGAAAAAAGAAATAGACACGTAATATGAAGCGTATGGTGCTGGTACATTCAGATAAATTATCATTATCTTCATCAAAGATAGAGTTTGCATTTGAAGAGGTTAACATGGATTCAAGCAATTCTTGTTTATAACTTAAGATGCTATCAATTTTTTCTTCTAATGTATTCATAGTAATGAGTTTATGGACTTGTACCATGTTTTCTTGACCTCTATGCGATGTACACGGTCGGTGGCTTGATTCTCATCTGCGGGGTTCCACCAACGATCAAAATGTATAACATGGTTAGCTACTGTTAGGTTTCAAACCTGTTCCTCCAGCTTTCAAGGGAAGAATAAAAATCGGTGTTTGTTTGCTTTGAAAATCATCCACCATCTTGGCCCGTTCCTTCTGTAAAGTACTACCGTTCAAGAACAGAACATGGACATCAAATCTTTCAGTTAAATGTTGTTGTAATAACTCTCCCATTTTTACATACTGAGTAAAAAGAAGTACACTTTCATCTGCCTCAAGAAGTGCAGTATTGCTTTTGCTCTATTTCCTCAGGTAGATCACCTTCCAATAATCAAATAATTCACATTCACTTAACTGTCCAGGCTTTTGCATAAGTTCTGTATAACATGTACAACTGTATTTTAACTCTTGTTTATTCACCTCATTTTCCACTAGTTAGGGCCCATTTTCAGCTTTGAATGGAAGAGGGATTGCACAGCTTATGCTGAGTAATTCTTCGGGAGGGGGTATATCAGGGATCAGCAAAATTGCAGAAATGGTCATGCCGCTCTATAAGCTAAAGGGCAGGATAGCTCCATACAAGCATAGAATACCTAATATTGGATTTGATGTTATGGGGGGCGGAAAATGGAATTTATATTTATTCGGCACGGTCATGGAGAACATCTCAACGATTATCCAAATCGGTTGAATACTCTGCATCCAAGTCTTACAGAGTACGGCAAATTTCAAGTAACGCAGCTGCGAAACGAAATTAAAATGGATCCTGATGATTTAGTTCTGGTAAGTCCAACTAAACGTACAATTGAGACGGCAACTATTATAAAAAGTGGTATGGACTTCATTATTTCTCCACTTGTTGGTCCGAGAATGTATCCTCAGAACCCCGAACTCCCTTTATTAGCATGTGATCTTATCCTTTCTAAAACTGAAATTACAAATCTGTATGCAGATGCTGGAATTCTTGATTTCAATTTGGATTGCTGGAAAGAAGGGATTAATAGGATCGAACAAGAAATTTTTGAAGGATATGCTAAGCAGTTATTCGATTGGATCGGGGAAAGATATAAAAAAATATTCATTATTTCACATGATGGTACGATAACGAATTATCGAATATTGCTTGGAGAAACAGGGTTGACCCGAAAAGATTTTCTCGGTGAGACGGGGGTATATCGAATGAAGTTGTACTAGAAGGGACACGTGTTGAAACTCAAGGAGCTGGATATTTATTTCGGTGTTAATCGTTTGGAAGGAGCTAGTGATTATTGGTAGAATTAATATGAAGATGATCTGGTAATAAATTTGTACACATAAGGAGATAAACTATGGAAAAAAACAAATTACTGAGAATGGACAATGTTGGCATCGTTGTAGAATCCCTTGATGACGCAGTCTCTTTCTTTGAGGAGATCGGTTTAAAGCTCGAAGGGCGAGCTACTGTCGAAGGGGAATGGGCTGGTCGCGTAACCGGGCTGGGTTCACAGTGTGTAGAGATTGCTATGATGGTTACCCCAGATGGCCACAGCCGACTTGAACTTTCGCGATTCCTTACCCCACCTACTATATCAGATCACCGAACGGCTCCCGTAAATGCCCTCGGTTATCTGCGCGTCATGTTCACCGTGGAAGACATTGACGAAATGTTACCCAGACTCACTAAGCATGGTGCTCAGCTCGTTGGCGAAGTGGTTCAGTACGAGGACTCGTATCGGCTCTGCTACATTCGTGGACATGAAGGACTTTTAATCGGTTTGGCGGAACAACTCGGTAATAAATAAGTGACGTTTTACCTGTCGAGGGACAAGAACAATAGATCCATAGAAAGTCGCTAATTTAGCGGCTTTTTTGTTTTATCGGTACAAGTTCTTGTCCCGAATCGAGGGCAAGAACTAGTTCCAATTACCGAGTAGATAAATATTTAACTACTTTTCACTGTTCTAATTCATTATGCTAACGGGCAGTGTAGTTCCAATAACATTTACCTTAAACTGGGTATATGTTAGGCTGGATGCATGGTTGGTGGCTGGGACTTTTTTGGAGTCAAAAGGTAAATTCACTATATTCGAGTGGAAGGATAGTGATCTATTTATGAAATCATTCCAAACAGAGCTTCATGTGTCTTACGAAACTCGACTTGCCCGTTATGCCAACGTATCTACTGCCTTAGCGTTGCTCAGTGATGAACGGCTTCGAGAGCGAGTGGAAGATGCTACGGTTCTTGCTACTGGCATCGGTGGTACAACGGCGTTATTGCAACTTGAAGACACGTCCATCTTCGTGAAAATAGTACCGCTTACGGAACTAGAAAGACGCACTCAGAATGTTATGTCCACTGGAAACCTATTCGAACTCCCCCCGTTTTGCCACTATGGCATAGGTTCGCCAGGTAGTGGCGTTTGGCGTGAAGTCGCCGCCCATACCATGACCACCAACTGGGTGCTGGCGAAACAGTGTGAGAGCTTTCCGTTAATGTATCACTGGCGGGTGTTACACAGTCCGAAACGACGTATGCCAATTTCTGAGGAACTGAGCGATGTTTCCCGTATGGTTGAGTTTTGGGGTTCCCAGGCAGTGCGGGATCGTATCGAGGCAATTGAGCAATCCGTGGATAGTGTTGTACTGTTCTGCGAGTACGTTCCCCATAATCTGCATGACTGGCTTACCGAACAGGTTGCTATTGGAGAGGCTGCATCCACCTCAGCGTTTGCCATGGTGGATTCCAACCTGCGGTCTGCTGTCTCGTTTATGAATGCGAATGGGTTACTACATTTCGATGTTCACTTTAGGAACGTTTTAACTGATGGACACCGTGTTTATATTTCGGACTTCGGACTTGCAACATCTTCACGCTTTGAGTTGTCCGATTGCGAATTTGAGTTTCTCGAATTGAACAAAGCCCATGATGGGTGTTATGTGGTGACAGAGTTCGTTAACTGGCTTGTAACGGTCTTAGGCAGTACAATGAATCGGACAGAACGTATAGACCTCATACGCCGATATGCTGAGGGTGACGAGTCGCCAGAGATGATGGAATCGGCAGCGGGGATTATTAAGCGGTACGCTCCAATAGCCATAGTGATGAATGATTTCTACACGAATCTCGTTGTGGAGAGCAGAGCTACTCCATTTCCAGTCGAGGAGATTCAACGAATCTGTGCAACAACTGGGTTCGAGCCGTAAGCTCATAGAGCTGTAATTGTGTAGATTACGCTCACGGGAAACGATAGTTCAACCAAGACGGCAGCCGGCCAGAAGGGGAGTTTTATTGAAATTGACTTCAAATTTTTACTAAAGAGGGAATGATCTATTTGGCAAAAACAATGTTCAACTTACAAGGCAGAAAAACGCAACGAACAGAGTTTTCCTGCGCCTATTAGTTGATTGGAGAAATATGAAAGGAGTTGAATGAGAAAGATGACAGCATCATTTTCACATAAGCCCGAGGGATACGAATGTCCATTTTGTCGTGTGTGGGGTATCGAGCAACCGAATCAGGGAACAAAACAATGGGATATCATCTATCAGAATGAAAAGGCAACCGCATTTATAGCGAGCAAATGGTGGCCAAACAACAAAGGACATGTTCTTATTGTTCCTAATCAACATTTCGAGAACATCTTTGAGCTCCCGGCGGATTACGCTGTTGAAATTCACCGCGCGGCTCAGCTTACAGCGTTTGCCATGAAAAGTACATATGGATGTGATGGGATTTCTACGAGGCAACACAATGAGCCTGCTGGTAATCAAGACGTGTGGCATTATCATCTCCACGTTTACCCTAGATATGTGAATGATCAACTTTATCTGACTAAGGGTTCTCAGTCGGATCCAGATGAACGCGCTTTCTATGCTAATAAGTTACGTTCTTGGATAAAGGAAAACATATAAGGTCTAGTCATTCTTTTCTTTTTTCTATTTCTTTTTTTTGAAGAAATCGAACAAATCGAATTTGATCACATAATCAAAGAGAGAGGTAATTACAACAACTCCAAGTGGAATTATTGCGTATGCCCAAGGCGGATTATTTGGAGCTTCACCAGGGGGGGCATCAATTAAAATCTCAAAAAGGACAATACAATAAATTACGGCCAGTACAATACCTGTTACGTTCCTATTTTTTTTCGGCATAGCTATTTCTAACCTCCCTTAAGATAACAGAACCTGAAAAATAAATCCTCTCATGAAAATTCAAAACTCACTATATTGTTTTGAATATAAACCATAGATGTACGAACAAAGATCGCTATATAAATTAAGGACTTGGTCTACTTTAACATATTATAATACAGATCATTCATTTAATTTTGTAGCAGCAAGACGAATCTTTCTCCACCTTAAACAATCCACTTGAAGCGGCTCTAGAATTTTATCGAGGGACAAAAAAATATTCCATTGGAAGTCGCTAAATTGACGGCTTTTTCGAATTATCAGGCTAGCTAGAATCCTCTGGTTGGCCTTTTTTTGTGGTCGTTTTATATTTCGCATTCCTTTACATCGTTTGACATGGGAAGAGGCTTTTCTGAAGCTCGCCGCACTGAAACTTCAAGCGAGCACATGGTGGGGTTTGAACGAAGCAGCTTGACTTCTTACCGGCGCATTTTGCAGGATCAGGAGATAAAATCCGGGATTTAATGTGATCCAAGTATGCGCAATCGTCGTCCATGAGACGATTGTATAAAGAGAGGTTATTGGATTGATGTGGGGAAATGCGAGGTGGATACACATATATCAACTGTGAAACTGCTCTACGAACATAGGATTAAGTGAATCTTGTGGCGAATTCTCCGGGAGCATCCCGCCACAATTGAACAATGGGTAGAATAGTAAAGAAATTTGCAGCTTAGCTTGCCATTTTTACGAAAATTGCGCTAATTCCTTATGAAGTGAAAGTTAAATTCATAAATCCACAAATATATATTGACGTGTATATACATATTGATATATATTAAGTTCATGAGAACAACAACTATGCAGTTAACGTTACTTACTCTTGCCGAACCCAATCGATTCAACATCGTTGAGTTGCTAAGAAATGGGCCCAAATCGGTAGGCGAAATCGTCCAAGCGCTAGGGATCAGCCAGCCGCACGTATCCCGTCATTTGCGCATCTTGAGCGAGGCTGGAATGGTACGCTCACGGAGCAAAGCACAATTGCGAATATACAGCCTCGAAGCTGGACCTTTCCAGGAGCTGGATGAATGGTTTGATTCCTTCAGCATTCTATGGGAAGAGCGTCTCGATAATTTTGAGGAGTATATGCTGGATTACAAGAAGAAGGAGGACCAATGACAGGTATCAACAGTTTCATCGCGAGCTACATGCTGAATTACCGCGAAGTCTGGAACCAAAGGCTGGATTTCCTTGAAAACTACCTGAAAAGGATGACTGCAAATGAAAAGAAAAACTACCATTCGTAAAAACCGCGAGCGTAGAGAACTCACAGTCGAACGTAACGTTGCAATGCCTGTCCATCTGGCATGGGAAGGCTGGACGGAGCCCAAACATATTACTAAATGGTGGGGGCCAAAGGGCTGGACGACAATCGTTTACGAAATGGATGTGCGGCCAGGTGGCGTGTGGCGGTATAGTCTTCAGGCGGAAGACAATAGCGGCGAGGCGGCCTATTGCAGAGCCACCTATGACGTAGTAGAGGCACCGGGCAAACTGGTGTACATAGACACTTTTGCCGACAGCGATTGGAATATGGTTCTGGATAGCGAAATGTACACGACCGTGTTGTTCGAGGAGAAAAGCGGGGGAACACGAATAAGCATCGTAACGCGATTCGCTACCAACGAACAATTGGACAACGCGGAAGCGATGGGCATGATTGAAGGATTCACCGATGCTTATGATCGACTGGAAGAATACTTAGAAACGTTAATAGGAGGCAACGACACAATGGAAACCGTTATTTCAAAAGATGGGACACACATCGCTTATACCAAACAAGGGACTGGTCCTGCAATCATCCTTATATCATCGGCGGCGGCTGACCATCAGGATGCTTCACCTTTAGCTGAGCACTTGTCTGTCAGCTTCACCGTATACAATTACGATCGTCGCGGACGAGGCCGCAGTACGGATACCTCACCCTACGAAACCGCACGTGAAGTGGAAGATATCGAGGCTTTAATTGCACTCGCCGGAGGACAGGCTTATTTGTTCGGAAGCTCATCCGGAGCCGTGTTGGCGCTTGAGGCCGCGAACTTGTTAGGAGATTCGGTTGCGAAGCTCTTCTTGTATGAACCGCCATTCATTATTAACGACAGCCGTAAACCTGTACCTAGTGACTACGTCGAACATTTGAATGCGCTAATCAAAGCCGAGAAAAGGTCTGAAGCAGTCGAATATTTCGCATCCGAGGCCCTAGGCATCCCCGGAGAATACATCGGCTATATGAAAGCCGATCCTTCTTGGAACAAGATGGAGTCCCTGGCACACACACTTGCTTATGATGGCATCATTATGGGAACGACGCAATCTGGGAACACACTGCCAACCGGCAGATGGAACGTTACGGTTCCTACTTTGATTATGACGGGGGAAAACAGCGAACCGCTTTTCCATGACGCGGCACGCGCGCTTGTCGAGCTTCTACCAAAGGCTGCAGCTCATTCGCTCGCCGGTCAAGATCATTCCGCGGTTATCATGGCTCCTGATGTAGTAGCAAAAGCTGTAGCGGATTCCGAACAATAAGGAGATGGGAGCATGGCGAATCTTCAGACGCTTGATCGACTAGTCGGTTCTTGGCAAATCAGCGGCGGAGCAGAAGGAACAGTAACCTACGAGTGGATGGAAGGCGGATACTTTTTGATACAACGTGTCCATCTTTCCCAGAATGGACAAGAAGTGAAAGGGATCGAGATGATTGGGCATTTAAAACCCTTCGGCGAAAGCAAGAGTCCGGATATTCGGTCCCGATATTATGATACGTTAGGCAATACCTTCGATTATGCTTATGAGTTGGAAGGGGATTCGCTCGTCATTTGGGCTGGAGACAAGGGATCACCTTACTATTATAAAGGGACATTCCGCTCTGACGGAAACTCCCATTCGGGAGCATGGCATTATTCCGGCGAGGGAGGCTATGAATCGACGATGACGAGGGTCTCGCCAGCAGGAGGGATAGGCATTGGCTAAGCAGTGGGTCATGGTAAAATCTTTAACGGTGACGGGCTCCAGGTTTGCCCTTGCGTCGATTATCGCTGGAGGATTGTTCGTGCTTCTCCTAAGCAGCCTTCATTTGCTGGAGCCCGAATTTGACCCGACAGTGGCGTTTTATCAGCGAATATGCTCTTGGCGACTTTGGTTGGATGATGCACCTGGCTTTTGGGCTGCTGGCTCTTGCTCAAATCAGTGTAGCAATTACGATTTTCCCGCATATTCGCACGGTTACGGGATACATAGGACTTGTTATTCTTGGGATCAGTGCAATAGGCGTTATAATCGCGGGCATCTTCGTGACCGATCCTATCACGGTTAGTCCTGATGATGCTACATTTAGCGGCAGCATGCACTCAATCGGAGCGATGCTGGACTACACGCCGGTAGCCGCATTATTGATTAGTCTTTCGTTAAGCCGACTTGATGTTTGGCGTCCTATGAAGAGAGTGCTGCTCACTAGCGCGATTATTGCAATCGTTGCGATGCTCCTATTTGTGCTTCAAATTCCGCAAGACGGGCAATTTGGACCGGGGGTTTTGGCCGGTATGTTCGGACGATTCTTAATCTTGGCGGACATTGCGTGGCTGACTATTGTAGGGATTCATGCAACCAAGCTCGGAGCTTCTAAAATAATGTAATCGAGGTAAAGAGCGTTTCTATGCGTATACAAGTTTACCTCACCACTTTCGTAGTGAATGTACAGCAGATGGTCAAATTAACGAACAAAAGCAGCCCGCCCTCATTTGAGGATGGACTGCTTTTTTTGCAGTATACCGTAGATCTTCCAGTTCGGAATACTTGTTTAACAAAAAGCGAGACTTTTGCAGGGCACTCCTTTGGGAGTCTTTTTTTTTGACTGCAAGCTACGATTTAGATTTTGTCCCATCCCCCAGAGATTTGTTTTCATAAGGTTAACTATATGTAAATGAGCGTTTCAAATTTTTTACAGGTAGATAATCATTCGATAACAATAGGCTTGTATGATGAATTTGGGTTTGCAAAAGGAGAGGCTAGACACTCGGTGAATCCGAATTATAAAAAGTGGGGGTATTTGATAGTGAAAAACAGATGGATGTTAACTGCAGTATTTGCATTAGGCGTAGGCCTTCTTGCAGGATGCGGTTCTAACGGAAACACGGCAAACAACGGAGCAGCAGCGGATAATACGACGCCTGCACCTCAGACGAATACGGCGCAAGAATCAACACCTTCTGCAACAGAGATCAAGGAGCTTAAGGTCAGCTTCGTTCCATCCAAGGACCCAGACCAAATCATTACGGCAACAGATCCATTGAAGGATCTTCTGAAAGAGCAATTGGCTACGGAAGGCTACAATGTGGAAAAGGTTACGATCGATGTAGGTACGACTTATGAGGCGGTTGGTGAGGCTTTGACGGCAGGGACGACGGACATCGGGTTCATCCCGGGCGGAACGTATGCCCTGTATGATGACGGTGCAGATGTGATTCTGACTGCTACCCGTGCGGGTCTGTCCAACGATTCCGACAATCCGAAGGATTGGAACGACAATAAACCGACGGCACCTACAGACGAGCAAGCAACCTACTACCGTTCGATTGCCATTGCTGGCCCAACGGATAAAGGTAAAGAGCTGGCAGCTAAGGTAAATGCGGGCGAATCCTTGACTTGGGAAGAGCTGGACAGTGCAAACTGGGCAGTAATGTCCACTTCGTCTTCCGCGGGTTACATTTACCCGACACTGTGGCTTCAAAATAACTACAACAAGAGCATCACCGATCTGAAACATGTGGTGACTTCGGACTCTTACGGAAGCTCGTTCGCCCGTCTGGCGGCTGGTCAAGTGGATATCATTGTAGCTTTTGCTGATGCAAGAAGAGATTATGAAGAAAAATGGACAACCGAGTTCAGCCGTTCCGCTTCGATCTGGGATGAGACGAATGTGATCGGAGTTACGCAAGGAATCTATAACGATACAATCAGCGTAAGCAAAAACTCTTCGCTGATGGATGATCAATTCAAGTCTGCATTGCAAAAGGCCTTTATCGCCATTGCTCAAACAGACAAAGGAAAAGAAGTTATCGCCGTGTACAGTCATGAAGGCTACCAAGAAGCAAAATCCTCGGATTACGACAACGAGCGCAAGGCTCAAGAGCTGATCAAGAGTCAAAAGCAGTAATCCACGATCAAGGCGAGGAAGTTAGACGGAAGCTTTGGAATGAAATGAGTGCATCATGGCAACGTGATGCCCTCATTTTTTCACGTTTTTACGCAGACTAAAGGATCGGAGCTTATATGCCATGATTGAATTCAAACAGGTGGAGAAAAAATACGCAAACGGAACTACAGCCTTGAAAAATATTAATCTGTCCATCGAGCAGGGCGAATTCGTCGCCATCATCGGTCTCTCCGGTGCGGGGAAGTCTACACTGATCCGTTGTATTAATCGAATGCATGAGATTACCGGAGGCCAGCTCAATGTGGATGGCATAGATGTAGGGAAGCTGAAGGGCAGCCAGGTTCGCCGGTTCCGCCGGAGAATCGGCATGATTTTTCAATCCTTTAATCTGGTGACAAGAACTTCTGTGATCAAGAATGTACTGGTCTCCTTTGTCCCAGATCTGCCGTTGTGGCGCAAGCTGACTGGAATCTTCACTAAGGATCATAAGATCAAGGCGCTGGAGGCATTAGATAAAGTAGGCATCCTTGATAAGGCATATATGCGTGTGGATCAGTTGTCCGGCGGTCAGCAGCAGCGGGTAGCACTGGCGCGGACGCTTGCTCAGAATCCGGATATTATTCTGGCGGATGAGCCGATTGCCTCGCTTGATCCGGTGACATCCCGGATGGTCATGGATGATTTCAAACGTATTAATCAGGAGATGAAGTTCTCGGTGATTATGAATATTCACCATGTCGAGGTAGCACTGGAATATGCCGACCGCATTATTGGCATTCGCCAGGGCGAGGTTGTTTTTGACGGGGAGGCTTCCGGGGTCACAACGGCAGTACTTGGCGAAATTTACGGCGGCCGTTTTGAGGAGGAAATGTCAGTCCAAGCGGAGGCCGAGATTGCTTATGTATGACAAACTATTTCCACCTAAAAAGGTTGCTCTTCCGAACGGCAAGATCGTTCTGGAGAAACGCTCCCGCACACCACTGATTCTATTGCTCCTCCTTGTGGCAGTTGCTCTGTCCGTGGAATTTACGAATTTTAATCTAAACGTGTTGTTTGTGCGAATAGGCAAGCTGTTCGGGATGATTGGCGAAATGTTTCCGCCGGATTGGGCGTACTTTCCTAAATTGTGGGGGGCGCTTGTAGACACCCTGCAGATGTCGCTTATCGGCTCCATGATCGGCGCGCTGCTTGCGCTGCCTATAGCGATTTTGGCCTCCTCCAATGTCGTTCCAAACCGGTTGGTGACAGCCTTCTTTAAGATTATTCTGAGTCTGCTGCGTACCTTGCCAACCCTGGTCACCGCCTTGATTGCTACCTTTATCTTTGGCTTGGGGCCAACCGCGGGCGTGGTAGCCATTCTGCTGTTTACGCTGTCTTATGTAGGCAAGCTGCTGTATGAGCAGATCGAAAATGTGGATATGGGTCCATTTGAAGCGATGGAATCCATCGGTATGACAAGAATTCAGGCATTTCGCTATGCCATGTTTCCACAGGTGCTGCCAAGCTATTTGTCCAATTCGCTGTTCTGCTTTGAGGGGAATGTACGTTATGCGGCGATCCTGGGATACGTGGGTGCGGGCGGAGTTGGCCTGTTGATTAAAGAAGATTTGGGCTGGCGTGATTATCAGAATGTAGGGATGATCATTTTGGCATTGGTCATCACGGTTTATCTGATCGAGACGACTAGTGAGCATTTCCGTAAAAAGCTGATTTGATGAAAGAGAGGAGGTTAGTTTAGTGACGACGATTGAGAAGCAACTTCAGGCCCAACCTCGTAATATGCGGTATGTGCTGACGCTTACGGTGATTATTATTGCACTGTTTGCTTGGTCGCTTGCTGCTGTTAATTTGAAGGATATCAATCAGAGCGGTCTCAAAATCGCTCAGAATATAATAACGGGAATTTTGAATCCTGACTTGAACTTGCTCTTGAGCGTTTCAAAACAGAGCGTATTGTATTTGCTGCTTGAGACGGTAGCCATTGCATTTTTGGGGACCATTGTAGGGGCGATCTTATCCGTTCCGCTTGCCTTTCTGGCTGCTTCGAATATCGTACCCAAGCCGGTGGCTTGGCTTACCCGCCTGCTGCTGATCTTCATCCGGACGATTCCTGCCCTCGTGTATGGCTTGATGTTCATCCGCGTCTCCGGTCCTGGACCGTTCTCAGGTGTGATGACGATAGGGATTACGTCGGTCGGAATGCTGTCCAAGCTGTATGTGGATGCTATTGAGGAGCTCGATACCAAGGTGCTTGAGTCCATGACCTCGATTGGCTGCACGACCTTTGAAAAAGTACGCTACGGCATCTTGCCGCAATTGATGTCGTTGTTCCTCTCGGTAATGATTTACCGGTTCGATATGAATATGCGCGAAGCATCTATCCTGGGCTTGGTTGGAGCAGGAGGGATCGGTGCCCCGCTGATCTTTGCCATGAACGGGTATAAGTGGAATCAGGTCGGGGCGATTCTGATCGGATTGGTTATACTGATTCTGATCATCGAGTGGATATCCAACAAGCTTCGGACTAAGCTGGTAAAAGGATAAGCGGGAGACAGGCTGCTGGTGCTGCCTAGTTGCCCTAAAAGCAACTAATTCGGCGTTTCCGATGAGGAAATTCGCCACCAACTCTAACTGAAAAAGGGCGACGTCAGAGAATGTGTCTCTGGCGCCGCCTTTTTCATTGTGGATTTAGGGGAAGAGACTGCCTAATAAGCTCAGTAAACAACCTCCCAATTATGATTGCAAGTCGCCTGGATCACGCCCACCCGGGAAATGTAATCTGCAAGAATCTCTGTCATATCGGTCGGAATTTCACGAACCACAGGCGCGTCCTTCAGCATGTCGAAGTTACCGCCACCGCCAGCCCGGTAGCTGTTCATGACAACATCGAAGCTTTCATCCGGATCCACAGGCGTTCCGTGGCGTTCCAATCTGACCACCCGCTGCCCGGCGGGCCTTGAGATATCGAGCGTATAGTCGATACCTTCCCACATATCATAATTGAAATGCTGCGGCTTTGGCTCCAGATAAGACGGCGCAATGCACAGTCCATCACCGGTCTCATTCACCTCAAAGTACTCAGCAGTCTGCTCCAGCATGGCTCGGATGTCGCTTCCCCTCATGCGGATAACCTTTAACGTATTAGGATAAATGTAGTTGGACACCACATCCCGCATGGTAATGATTTCTCCGAAGCCTCTGGCTTCATTGGTAAAGATGGCAGCCAGAGAGAGCTCAGCCCCGGTCACCTCCATCTGAATCCGATTTATCATTTCCGTAAAGGCATGATCTGCCTGGCGAGCTGTGAACGGATCGGGAATCGAGAGATCTCCCTCGGTGCGGCCTATGGGTTGATCGAGCCAATGCTGCGTTTGCCGTTCATCCTCAGCAAATAGAGCCAGAAAATCCTCATCCGCCTGATCCGCTTCATCTACAAGAAGCAATGAGGAAGTTTTGCCCGATAGCCGCCATCCCTTCTCTGGAACCGCCTGAAATTCAAGCTCTACCTTTGCAATCGCTTGTCCGGCACTGCCAGGCTGCGTAATGACTACCCCGTTAATCTCCCCGTTTAACAGGCGGTGCTGGTGGCCGGTGAGCAGTATGTCGACACCCTGGATCGTTTCACATATAGCATAGCCTTGATTTTCACCGGTTAAGGGTTCGGTCGCTTCACCAGTCATGGGATCGCGTTCGAAGCCCCCGTGATAGCTCAAAATCACCGCATCCGGCTGTTCCGTCGAACGAATCTTGTCTACCCAGTACTTGGCAGCACCCAGCGCATCAATAAAGGACAAGCCTTCGATGTGATTCGGCTCCTCCCAATTCGGAATAAAGTGGGTGGTAAGTCCGAGCAGGGCGATGCGAATGCCTTGCGGAAGCTCAAAGATCCGATATGGCTTGCCGAATGCAGGCTTTCCGTCAGTCTTGTTTACAATGTTAGCAGATAACCATGGACAATCGGAATCACGGATCGCCTGTCGAAGCAGCTCCTGTCCGTAATTGAACTCGTGATTCCCAAGCACAGCTGCATCATATCCAAGTGCATGAAGCGCTCGGGCTGCAGGATGCAGACCGTGGCGGTTTAACTTGGCATAGTGATACATCAGCGGCGTTCCTTGAAGCAAGTCTCCGTTGTCAATCAGGAGCAGATTGGTGCTTCGGCTTCTCTCTTTCTGAATCAGACCTGACAGCTTGGCAAGGCCAAGCGGCTTGTCGCCAGGGCCACGGTAATCGGTCGGATACAGGTGACCGTGAATATCGCTCGTATGCAGAATCGTCAGATTTATAGAATTCATAGATGTCATCAATGGCTGCCTCCCATGCTGATCAGATAAATGTGGAACTTAAATGGAATACAGCTATTATAAACAACTACTTACGTGTCATGGTAAACGCAGTGTTATTTTTGAAGAACACAGATAAAAAAGAAAACGGTATCGGAAGCCTATGCTACTTAGCGTTCACCTTTGTGAGCGGATGTTTACTCGATGATGGGATTAGTGCAATCAGAGAAATCCGGGAACAACAGCGATCGTAAGAACAACACTTCACACGTTGGTTGCCCCTAGCGTAAACTCATGAGTTCAACTGATATAGGTATATAAATTTCTTTTAATTTTACGTAACCTGGCTTTTAAGCTAATAATCACATGTAAAAATAAGGGTGTAAAACTACTCTAAATCTCATGGGAGGGAAATTATGAGCAGAAAGCTGGTTGGACTTGGAAAGAAGATCGGGACGAAGTGGTTGGGGATCGGACTTGCTGTATCCTTGGCATTTACGATTCAACTGGAACTGGGTGCGATACTCGCACCCGTGCATGCCGAGGGTCCGAACGATCCCGCACCCTTTATTGCTGCCAAAGTGGTAAATGAGAATGCCGGCAAGAAAATTCTTTTTGACAACGCTCATGCCCAGACCGCAGGTGCTGCAGACTGGGTTATTGACGGCGGATTTTCCGATTTTGGACAAGCACTGGCTGCTGACGGATTTGATGTCGCCGAGCTGCGCAAGTCAACGCCGATTTCTTACAGCGATCTACGCGGCTATTCCGTATTTGTTATTGCTGAGCCGAACGTTCCCTTCAAGCAGAGCGAGCAGGCTGCGATGGAGCAATATGTACAAAATGGAGGAAGTATTTTCTTCATTGGCGACCACTATAATGCTGACCGTAACAAGAACCGCTGGGATGGCTCCGAGGCGATCAACGGGTATCGCAGAGGGGCTTGGGAGGATCCGGCTAAGGGCATGAGTTCGGAAGAGAGAAACTCAGAGGCGATGCAAGACGTCGTCAGCTCGGATTGGCTCGCAGACCATTTCGGAGTTCGCTTCCGGTATAACGCATTGGGTGATATCACAGCTAATCATATTGTAGAACCGGATCAGGCCTTTGGAATCACCGAGGGAGTTGACGGAATTGCGATGCATGCCGGTTCTACACTAGCGATTACCGATCCGGCCAAGGCCAAGGGCATTGTGTATCTTCCGCAGACGAATGAGTCATGGGGAAATGCGGTCGATCAGGGCGTATATAACGGCGGCGGCATGGAGGAGGGACCTTATGTTGCCGTAGCCAAGGTTGGGTTGGGTAAAGCGGCCTTTATCGGTGATTCCTCTCCGGTAGAAGATGCCACACCAAAGTATTTGCGCGAAGAAACAGGAGCTAAAAAGACAACCTATGATGGCTTTAAGGAGCAGGATGATGCCGTTTTGTTAGTCAATATGATCAATTGGCTGGCTGATCAGGAGAGTTATACAAGTCTGGCACAAGTCGGTGACCTTCAATTGGATGAGGTAACAGAGCTGCATTCCTTCGAAGCGCCACAGGCTTCAACGGAGCCTCAGTCTGAACCTTGGTCTACGCCGGCCGCGGGTTATAAATGGTGGGACAGATCGACCTTCAAGCCGGGTTCTTACGGCGGTGCTACAGTGAGCGCATCGCCAGTCTATAGCTTTGTTCACCAATCCGTTTTACCGAATGCAGCAGAGTTTCAAATCCGTGTTCTTATCGAGAACCTGCCTGCCAATTCAACGGTGACCGGATTTAGCGCAGGGATCTATTTGACGGGTGGAACCCAGGTAGCTATGACGCAAAGAGCGGACGGAACCTGGCCAACCGCGTATGGATATGGGGACACCTTCAGCTTGACCGCCGATAGTCAAGGGCGAGCTTATAAGGATCTGACGATACGCGTCAAGCCAGGCACTTCCGGGGGAGCCAATCTTCGATTGCGCCAGAACGGCAATAATCTGTTGACCCAATCCGTGACTTTAGGTAACGTGCCTGCCGAGCCATTGCCGGATGCAGGCAGCTCGATTCCGGAATTGATTACGATAGCGGAAGGAAGAAGCAAGCCAGAAGGAAGTCTGATCACGGTTCAAGGTACTGTAACGACTGAACCAGGGATCTATGGAGGACAAACCTTCTATTTGCAGGATGCTACCGGCGGAGTCTATGTGTATCAGAGCAGCACGGGGTTTCATCAAGGCGATGTGGTAAAGCTTACAGCCTCAACCACCCTTTATAACACAGAGCTGGAATTAGCGAGCCCGGTCTTAATCGAAAAGGTGGGTACGGAGGAACTGCCGGAGGCGGTTAAGGTCGACTCTGTAAATGCTGCCAATCAAGGCCAACTGATTGCACTTCAGCAGGTGAAAATCACGAATATCATTACGGCATCCCCATCGGGCTCCTTCGAATTTGATGCGATCAGCGCGAGTGGGGTCAGCAACCACGTCCGCGTGGATGTTAGAACTGGGCTGAGCTTGGGCGATTTTCCTTATGAAGAAGGACAAATTGTCAATCTTCAAGGTGTATCCTCGATCTTTAAAGACGTATATCAATTGAAGGTTCGGGGAATAAGCGATATTTCACTTTCTCAGGCGAACGTTCCTCCGGAAACCTCTGCCGCTCTATCGGAGCAGCCGAACTCGAACGGTTGGATTAACCGGAATGTGACCCTTACTTTGACGGCTACAGGTCCGGAGCCGGCATCGACCATCTATTGGTTGAATGACGGAGCTGAGTCCGAATACTCGGGTCCTGTGGTTGTCGACAGAGAGGGAATCAACATCATTCAATACTACTCTTCTGCCGGTGATGTGACTGAAGAGGTGAAGACGATGGAAATCAAATTGGATAAGACAGCCCCTGCCGTGACGTTGACTCAATCGGGGAGCCGAATCGGAGACGTATGGGAGCAGGATAACCTGAAGTTTGAGCTTCACAGCACGGACGAGATCTCCGGCGTCATTACCCAGAAGGTCCTACTGGACGGACAACTGATTGAAGAGGGTCAGACGATCAGCGCCAAGGAGCTGGGAGCAGGAGAGCATGTCATTGAATACCGCGTAGAGGACGCCGCAGGCAACGTGGCCTCAGACCGGGCTGTATTCCAGGTGAAGCAGCCGAATGCCGCCGCAGCGCCGGGCATACCTGTACTGTCAGACAATAATGGTTATAGTACAGGCCTTCGAGACGGAAATTATAAGGTGACGATGAATTTGTGGTGGGGAAATAACGGCTCGGAGTTCAAACTGTATGAAGACGGCGTCCTGATTCAAACCATCCCATTGAAAGAGGCTTCTCCCTCGATGCAGACGGCTTCTGTCGATATTAAGGGAAAGGCCAATGGCGTATATACGTATGTCGGCGAATTGGTCAATGCATGGGGCGTATCACAGTCGGAGCCGCTTCGCGTAACGGTGACGGATGCTTCGCCGGGCAAGCCCGTATTGTCGCACGATAATTGGGACGGAGATGGCAGCTATCTGATTAGCGCCAACCTGTGGTGGGGGACGAATGCTGCCGAATACCGTCTCTATGAAAACGGCGTACTGATCGACACCCAGGCTTTGACCAACACTTCGCCTGGTATGCAGGCGGCTGTCACGGAAATCCATGATCGGGCGCCAGGTACTTACGAATATTATGCTGAATGGATCAATGCTGCAGGCGTAACGCAAAGCGACCGTATTCAGGTCCGCGTCGGAGCATCGGGTTTCAAGCCGCAGCACGTCCGCTTAATTCATTTTATAGGATGACTCGTGAAAGGCCGATCGGACCGGGGGAGCTCGGAGCCGATTGGTCTTTCTTGTCCTGTGAGGGAATAGAACATAATCTCATAGAAAGTCGCTAATTTAGCGGCTTTTTGTTTTATTCGTACAAGTTCTTGTCCGATTGCCGAATAGGACAAAAACACGATCCGATTACCGCTTAGATAAGTATCTAACTGAATTATACAGCTATTTCATTAAGCGAAAGGCAGGATAGTTTAATCGCTTCTCGAATATTTTATCAGTTGGATAATTGAATGAACTGTGTGAATATATTTTTGTCCGAATGATACGCAAATCTTATATGCGAGGGTGATTTGTTTGAAGCAAGGACTCATTGTGTTTATGAACGGAACTTCAAGTTCAGGAAAGACTAGTATTTCTATGGAACTGAAAAATCAGAAAGAGATTCCTTTTCATCATTTATCCATAGACGATTTTTTTGGTAATTACGATGATTTTATTGATACTAAATTTCCAGATATTGAACCTACAAGAGAAGTGGATGATGTCGGACAAATACTTTTTGATCCCATAATGTCAGTGTACTATGCAACAATTAAATTGTTTTCAGAAATGGGTTTGAATGTCATCGTCGATACCGTAATCGACAATGACAAGCGGTTTAATGACTATCTTGATGTACTTTTTGATCATCCTACATTATTCGTAGGTGTCCTATGCTCGAAAGAAGAACTCACAAGAAGAGAGCAAATACGAGGAGATCGACAGATTGGACTAGCAAATTCCCAGTTCGACAAAGTATATTGTTTTAATGAATATGACCTTGAGGTAAATACGGAAGAGCTGAATCCAACAGAATGTGCCGAAATGATATTAAGTTTTATTAAGTCCGATAAGGATTACTCGGCATTTAAGAAATTAAGTAAAAGATATTAGGGTTTCATAGAAGGCGAATTCATCAGATAACAACGTATTCAAGCATCGAGGATATCGCCATCCCTCGGTCTGCCCGTGGGATTTTAAAATCGTAGATTTCATATTAACAGCGGGAGTCTAAAGCTTTATATTCAGATCTTCGACCGCCGCTTTGTCACCTATTGGGTTCAGTCTAAAATGTCTTCGACACCGTAAGCGCAGAAGCACAGAGGCAGCTTAATGAGACTTTTACCGCATTCATCCGCAACCGCTTACACCGATTTAGTCAACCGGATACCGTCGGCTCGGCGGCAACTCCCGCTTCGACGGTCGATATGTGCCCGGAATGCTCCGGAGTCCAGACAGATGTGCAGTTTGTGTGGACAAGCTGCGGGGTAGGCTGACGAGTGAAGAGGTCGCTAGGGGTCATTAGGGCCAGATTATATTCTGATTGACTCAAGTCAATGAACTTGATATATTAACTTTTGAAGTAATCTCATGATTTTACATAAGGAGGTTAACATACATGGCTCGAAAGACGAAACCACCAGAGGAGCGACGCGCGGAAATTATTCAGACAGCCAAGGAATTGTTTGAGGAGAAGGGGTACGACGGAACACAAATTAGTGATATTACAAATAGAATGGGCGTAGCACATGGGCTCGTATATCACTACGTGAAATCAAAATCAGAATTGCTCGATGCCGTAGTTGAAGAGTGGGCTAAAGAGATATTGACAGATTTAATGGTTCTGATGAAAGACAACGCAATCAGCGCAGCGGATCGGTTAGAAAAAATGTTCCTGTTTACAAGCAATATGCTAAAAAAAGATGCCTCTTTAATTACAACCATACATCAGCACGAGAATGAGGAGATCCACAAGCGAATTGGCAGCACAGGAATCAAAATGATTCTCCCTATTTTTAAAGAGTTAATTAGAATTGGAAATGCGGATGGTACTTTCAACTGCTCATATCCTGAGGAGACAGCGAAATTTTGTTTATACGGCTGGCAGTCGATTGATTCAAGCATGTCGGATGAAGAAAGATTAGAAAAGCTAAAGTATTTTTATAAACGCATGTTAGGCCTTGATTAACAACTTCTTCGAAAGTTGTTTTATTTTTATCATATAATTGACTGACGTCAGTCAATAACAGGGAGGTAATATAGTGAAACATTTTAAGAACAAAGTTGTCATCGTGACCGGCGCAGGTGCTGGCATCGGAAGAGAGCTCTGTTGCCAATTATCTAAAATGAGAGCAACCGTTGTCGTAGCAGACATTCGTGAAGATCATGCTAAAATGACTGCAGATCAGATCATGAATAGTGGTAGAACCGCAAACTATATGCGTGTCGATGTCGCTAGCGAAATGGATATTCAACACCTAATTGATGTTACCGTATTACAATATGGCAGGATTGACTATATGTTTAATAATGCCGGCATTGCGATTGGCGGGGATGTCAGAGATTTGACCCTAGCGCAGTGGAAAAAAGTTATGGACATCAATTTCAGTGGTGTCCTTTATGGGTCGATGATAGCCTATCAGGTGATGGCGAAACAAGGGTTTGGACATATCATCAATACAGCCTCGGCCACAGGATTAATGCCGCAGCCCGGCAACACGCCATATTGCGCAAGTAAACACGCAGTCGTCGGATTTTCACAATCGTTAAGGTATGAGGGAGTTGATCTGGGGGTCAAGGTGAGTACGATCTGTCCCGGACATGTTCAAACCGACATTTATAAGAACATGACAGTTGCCAATGTAGCAAATGAAAAAATAGTGCAATCACTGCCTATAGGAGCAATGAATCCACGCGAGGCCGTTGATATTATATTAAAGGGCGTTATCAAAAATAAAGCTATCATTATTTTCCCGGCTTCCGTTCGGTGGGCATGGCGTATTTATCGTTTCTTCCCAAGGTTATTAGATCAAGCTTGGTTACAAAAAATTAGACGTATACGAAAGCTGAAAAACGGTTCTTGAAAACGTAAACAAATGAAGAAAGATAACCAGAGAGCAGACTACCATTGCACCTTTTTTATTAAAGTGACAGGCAGGATAGTGCATTGAGAATTGTTATCACTTGTTGTATATTAAAAACGATACATATAATGGAGTAGGGAGGATACATCATGCAAATATATTGGACTAAAATAAATAAGATTATTGAAGAAACACCGGAGGTTAAAACGTACCTCCTCGATTGTCCGAAAGACTTTACATGGGAAGAAGGTTCCCACACCCACTTCGCACTGGAAGGGTTCAATGCCGGAGATAAACCAAACCGCAGCCTGATTCGCCACATGTCAATCTCTACTTTACCGCACGAAAAATCAATCGGTATCACAACACGAATCAGAGAGCAGTGTTCTGAGTTTAAAACGATTTTAAGAAATCTTAAAGTCGGCGATGAAGTTGCCATATTTAAAACTCATTCGAATGTACCGCTTAAAAGAGAAGACAAAAATGTTTACCTGCTGTCATCAGGTGTCGGACTGGCAACTTTCAGACCGCTTGTTCTTGATTATTTCGAACGCGCTGACCATGTCAATCAAATTCATTCCCTGAACATAGATTCATCAAAAGATTTCTTATTTACTAATATTTTCGAATCCGTTCCTGACAAGAAGTTCACATCACAGTTCGTCGATAATCGTACAGACTACTATGAAGAAGTGAAAAATCTTGCTACAGACAAGGATGGACTGTTCTATGTTGTCGGCAGCGACGAATTCCTCCTTCAGAACATTGAAGTACTGCGTGAGCAGGGCATTAAGCCGGAACAGATTATGCTCGACAAGCGTGAACAACAACTACCTGAGTTTTTATCATTTTGATATGTCAATTTAAGTTATTGTTTCGATCAGATGACTATGAATATAGCAGTAGAGTGGATTTATTGATATATAACCGTTTGATATAAAACTGTTGAGGGATATGGCTTTGGGGTGTATACATACGCCATAGTCCCATTAAAAGTCGCTATTATAGCGGCTTTTTTGTTTTATTGGAACAAGTTCTTGTCCCGATAGGCGTAAAAGACAAGAACATGATGCGTTTATTGATTAGATAAGTATCTAACTAAGCTTCCATGCAAACTCGCATTCAATTCCAGCGGTGCTCCCAGGTGAAAGCACGGGGGAGAGAAGAGACTTATGTAGAAAGCTAACCCCTCTAATCTGGATCTGTTATCAGATGAGAAAGAAAACAATTAGTGATTAGATTCGGATGACAAGTACTTGATAACATTCCCGACTTATTACATTCCCTTTATGATTTCATACGAAGGACGTCACACAAAGCAAGGTTCGTCACCGCTTAGATCTCCAAGTGTCGCGAAACCCTGACGTTTTAATGTCAAGAACTCGGTTCCATTACAGACGGCATAAACAAGCACCGAATTCATCCAAATCCGCATACATATGGTAAAATAAAGGGGCGATCTGGATGCCGCTAGAGAAAGAGTAACGATTATGCTAAAGAAGAACGATAGAACAAAGCTGCCGCAAGGGCGGCGTCTTTTGTTAATCCTTGAAGTAACGGGCAGATTAGCTTAATACCACAACGAGTAACAGGGTGAGAAAGTGATAAAAACGGCGTGTTGGAATTTAAGAACTGAGACAAAAGACACCCGGATGACTATATAAAGGACTACCTGTGTGAGACACATGTCGATGTCCGGAGAGAGGTGATTCGACTTCCGGAAATAGCAATCGATAAGAAGCCACATCACCTGTCTCATGATAGATTAAAAGTAAATTATCATTTCATAATGATGAAGGAGGAACTTAATTAATGTCAGAAAAGGGTGCTTCCCTTGCCCCACACAATCCGCCCAACCCGGATCCTACGCTTACTCGCTTGAGTGTATTCGTAGGTAAATGGAATACGGAAGGACTGATTAAGGCGAGCCCGTCGGGGCCGGCTGCAGTGGAAATCGGCACAACGGGTCTGCACGTACCAGCAAAAGCTGTGAAATGGAGGAAAGTTAATGATTCGAAGTTCTCTCTTCATATTAATAGCGTTCATCGTATTTCTAGCGGGTTGCAGTCATGAACAGGATAAGAATGTTTTAACAAATCAAGACGCATCAGAATCCATTCAAAAGGACGAACCGGAGAACAACAATTCAAACAATCACAACTCGCCGGATTCCGATCTCAATGAACCCCATTCCGAAATTCAGAACCCACCGGACTCAAACCACAACGAAACTCAGACTTCCTTGACAGACGAAGAAATATTATTGAAGCCTCCAGGGCGATTTGCCGGTTCCAACTATGATGAACAGAAAGTTCAGGCAGCGTTGGATCAATTGCCAAGCAACTTGACTACGGATCAATATAAGGATGAATTGCTTCTCCTACTTGCTGAAGATTATCGTCCGTACGTCACGACTTTTATGAACTTTGATACCGAAATCAGCGTGAACAATGAACGACCCGAAGGCAAGATTACATTGCCCGTAAACAGGAATCTGCATATCTCCATCCTGCTAGACGCCAGTGGCAGTATGAAAGCACAGATCAACGGAAAATCAAAGATGGATTCGGCAAAAGAAGCGATTCAGACTTTCGCAGATAAACTGCCCAACAATGCAGAAGTTTCACTACGGGTATATGGACATAAAGGGACAGGAGATCAGAAAGATAAGCGAGTATCCTGCGACAGTACAGAAGAGATCTTTCATGGCCAGGGCGATCAGACGAATCAAATAAAAACAGCACTCCAAAAAGTTGAGCCGGCAGGCTGGACCCCCATCGCGAATGCTCTTCAATCTGTCAAAAAGGATATCAATCCGGAGACCACCGATTCTGTTGTTTACGTCGTAAGTGATGGCATTGAAACCTGCGGCGGAAAACCTGCTCAAGTTGCAAAAGAACTACATCAGTCCAAAGTGAAGACGATCGTGAATATTGTTGGTTTTGATGTGGATAACGAAGGACAAAAACTGCTTCGACAGATTGCTGCCTCTGGTGGCGGCGAATTTATGTCCGTGAATAATGACGAGGCTTTAAAAAATGTACTGAATAAAGCTTATGAACAATTACGAGGCGAGTGGACGAGGTGGAAAGAGAAAGGGGAAGGGGATGCCAATAAACAGAAAGAACAAAAACAAGGGGAAATCAATCGTGCACGAGAAACCATGCAAGGTCTAGCGAACAAAGAGAATTCACATCTGCTGGCAGCCCTTAATTATTTGAAATCGAAAGACAACCAGGAGTTCCCCAATACCGAACTTTTGAAAAAGGTCAATGAACGCAAGAGTTTCGCGTGGGGTTATGCCCGGGATACGGGGAAGCGCTTATATAACGCCGTTTCCGAGAACGGGATACGGGTTTATGGTGATATCAAAGAAGAGGGAAACAAGAATATTGATGATTTGACCAATAAGACAAATCGTTAATGGAGATCATGTGTCTGATCGCTTAATATAGAACCCGCAGCAATACGCTGCGGGTGTCAGAACGTATTGAAATGAGCTGATTGCGTTGTTTATTGACCCGCTGGTGTGTAATTCTCGTCTAGAAAAGATTGAACAGCTTGGAACGCCTGAACTCTATTTTTCTCGAGCAGTACCATGTGAGTTCCTTCTCCGATTTCCACCCAACGGCGATATGAGGCTCCGGTTAAGGAAGTAAAGAAATTTTGAGCCAAATCTAACGGTACATCAATATCCCACTCCGCATGAATGAGGAGGACAGGTACGGTGATATCTTTAGGTTCGTAGAAGGCTTTGCCAACCGTCCAATATTCACGTATGTCTAGAATTGGCCCGTTGGTAGCACGGATATGCTCAGGATGTACAGTCTTGCTATTAGGATCCGAGGCCAGAGTTGCTTCAACCCATTTCTCAAACCAACCGTCAGGGAGCAAGCTGTCACGTTTCCCTTCAGGAGCAGCACTTAACCAGCGTTCTTTAGTAGTACCTGCTGGCACAAGGCGGTAAGAGCCAAGCAAGCCGCCAGTATCAATAGGGATGGGGTTGTTGCTCAGCCATTGAGGGGCAATAAGAGTTAACTTGTTCACTTTGTTGTTATTAAGGCTTGTATATGCTCCAGCCACTGTGCCGCCCCAAGACATCCCAAGTACATTGACCTTCGATAGATTGCGGTGCTTCAGGACGAAGTCTACAGCCGAGCCAAAGTCACGGACTCCGGTTTCTGTACGGACAAGCGGAGGATTCTGATCGGCAGGTTGATCCATTTCTGGCGGTCTTGTGGATCCACCATAGCCACGAACATCTACACCATAGACGTCATAGCCGTGACTAGCGAGGTAATCAAGGAAGGTAAAACCGTCCAGCTCCACATCGTATAAGCTACCAATTGGATAAGTAGCACCATGGACCATGACGATCGTCTTCTCATTAGAGAAGACAGTCATAGATGTTGGACGTTTATTAAGGTACCGATAGCTCAATCCCCGGCGTATCGCTGGCAATGTTAAATTTCTCAGATACGATGGAGATAGATTTGTTGAATGTATGGTTGGACATCATATTTTACCCTCTCTTTGATGTATTAGATAAAGTGCCAGTTGAAGCTATCTTCGCTTCTAGTGACGTATCCGGCTGAGCTCTCTGGGAAATGCGTACTGAAATAAATAATTGGACGATCGGCGATGTATTCCAAAGCCCAGCGGCGCGAGATTCGAGCCTGCTCACCAAATTCACAGTACATAGAATTCCAATCTGGCCTCATGACTTGGAAGGGATGATGCATGATATCGGCCCCGAACAAAGCTTCTTCATCACCTGATGAAAGACGAATGGACATTTGTCCAATACTGTGACCTGGAGTCGGAATGAATGTAAATATATCTAGAAATTTCCCGCCTTCTGGACCGATTGTTTCCGTCATGCCTGCCTCAATGACAGGAAGTACACTCTCTTCGTAAACGTTGAAGTTCGCTTCATTTTCTTTGTTATGGCTCACTTCGCTGGAGTAATACTCTTGTTCTTTAATAGGAAATACGTACGTTGCATTTGGGAATGTCGGTACCCATTTTCCGTCAACCAGCTTTGTATTCCAACCGACGTGATCCACATGCAAATGAGTTAGTAACACGTAATCGACTTCTTCTGGAGTAACACCTGCCTCTTGAAGTCGCTCGAGATAAGGTAGATGCAGATTAGCAAGATCCGGATTCAGTGGCAGGTTTTTATCATTACCTGTCGCTGTATCAATAAGAATTGTATGTTGGGAAGTTTTCACAACCCAGGTGCCAATACTGACGATAAGTTGAGAGTTTTCATCAATCAAACCCTCTGAGAAGGATTCTTTATTCGCTTCCAAAAAGGAGGGATCCCATGTACCTGGGAAATAAATTTCTGGTGGAACGCCACTGATTACCATTTCCGTGACTCGGGTAACCGTAGTTTCGCCTACGGTGTAAATCTTAGGAAGCTTAGTCATATGGTTCATCGCCTTCCTTTAAAATTTCGCTGAAAATGAAATGCTATATGGAAAAGAATTATGTGTAAATGTCCCGGGATGATATTTGCACATCTGCCTTGTTAAAATCTTAGTCCAATAATGCTGGTAAATCAACGTTTTTGCACCGAAATTGAACCTTCGTAAGAAAGCTTGCTATTACTCAATATTTTGATTATTATCAAATATAAATTTCGCTGACAGCGAAAAAAATGAATGTGTAGGAGAAATGAAAGATGAATTCTATAGGCGAGGTCATTAGAAATACCCGAATAAAACAGAAATTAACACTTAAAGAAGTGGCAAAGGCAGGATCCATTTCATTATCTTTTCTCAGCGAAATTGAACGGGACAAAGCGAATCCTTCGATCAGTGTTCTAAAAAGGATTGCCAATGCGTTGAATGTTAATTTCACTGATCTATTTGGAGAGAAAGAGCAAAGCATCGTTGTGAGAAAAAACGAACGTAAACCATTGCTACATTCTGAAGGCTCACGTATTACGTGGTATTCCCTTAGCGAGGGAAGTAGAAATAAGATGGGACCCATATGGGGGGTTCTTGAAGAGGGTGCGACTTCTGGTGATGTGGGTGTAGGACACAGCGAAGGAGAGGAATTTCTGTATGTCCAGTCGGGGTGCTTGGAGTTTATGCTAGGGAATGATAGATATACGCTAGAAGAGGGAGATAGTATTTATTTCGATGCCAGGACGCCGCATAGCTATAAGAATGTATGGAGAGGAGAGACCCTGGTCATTGCCGTATCGACACCTCCAACTTTTTAAGTTCAAATGAAAAAAATATGGGGGAATAAATTATTCTTCATATAAAGTGAGTGAGGAGATAGAATCTGTTGTCGCTAAAGGTTTAAGTGTGGTACAGGCGTTTCGGAAAACGAAACGAGCCGTTTACGGACTACAGCATTTGACAAGGCAGCATGAGTTCGTCACGGGAGTCTTTGTGTAGGCGAAGTTGAATAGTAGAGCCTTACTGGAGCAAGTATTTCCGACACATGAGTAAGTTGTTTTAGAATGTGTTTTCGCGCTTGGATAACATCGAAAGATATGATTATATTTCCATATATTCTATGTAAAGATAGAATTTTTATAGGCATACAATAGGTAGAATATAGTATTTAATATATTATAACCCAAAATTAGGTTTCCATTTTTTGATATTTTATGGTATATTTTTGGAGTATTAAATTTTGAAACTAAATCTAATTGAATAATATATCTCTTCGCTATACTTGACATGAAGACTTTGAGGCGTGGTGATAACCAATTTTATATTCGTTACCATGTAAAATCGAGTCTATCTAACCATTTCAAATAGTGAGAGAGAGATAAATTTTTTCAATACATACTAGTTTCTCAAATTTAATAACAATATATATAAAGGAGCTGTGAAAAAATTGAAAAAATCTAAAATTTTTGCTGGCTTTATCACGTGTGCGTTACTAATTTCAGGAACGGCAGCTTATGCTGGCACTTCCTATACTTGGAATGAGTCAAGGACCCTACCAGGTAATAATGGAAATGTGACTTCATCTATTCAACAAAAGGCTGCTACGGGTGGTTCTGCTGATTTAAGTATGCATGCTACTGCAGCACAGAATGTTGATGTTCGTACAGAAGGAACAGGAGGAATTAAAGGTTCATATGTAAGAAATGTCCGTGGAGGCAATGTATATGCTCCTTCTGCCCCACAATCACAAGGTTCTGATGTTTGGCTATTTTTCAGTTCAGATCTTTTCGCTCCGGATACTAGCATTAATTACGACTGGAGAAGTAACTAAAAATTCATATACGGAATCATTAGCATAAATCCTTTATAACAATTCTTAAAGAACAACATTTTTATGTTGTTCTTTAAGAATTTCATTTTACACTCCATTAAACAAACTCAACAGGATGCCTACTGAAGAGAAGGGAAGTTGTTAACATAGAAAATTACTCTGTCATGAAAGAGATACAAAATTCTCTTTCTATCAAACGAATCGTGATTTGGTTTCTTCTTATGTTAGGGCCTTTTTTTTATTTTATAGTGCAGCGTAATAGTGTTTCTTTCCGAGATCGTCTGGATGTCTTCACTTTCATGCTTGAGGGTATATTGCCTCTTATTTTTGTGCTTTTGGCTACATTGGTTTATGTAGGTTCCTTTTCTCAGGAAATAAAAAATCGATTTTTAGTATATACCCGTATGAGAATTCCACTTCGAAAGATGTTATTGATAAAATTTATAGCTAACAGCCTAACCACATTTGGTGTTTTTTTTGTGTTCACGTTCGGGTATTTTTTATTTTCTTTCTATATTGTTCAGCCGTTAGGGTTAATTCACTTTGAACCTGAAGCCTACAAACTTACTGAAACTACAGTCATTCAGGATTCCTATACGCGACATACCTTCACACAACTCCTACAATATGGTTCGCTAACATACGGTTTTCTATATTCTTGTTGGGTGGGTTTTAATGCTGCTGTTTATGCTATGATTGGATTTTTTTTGGTAATCATTATACGTAACCAGTTTTGGGCCTTATCCATCCCTTCTCTTATGTATATTTTGGGTAGTTTCGTGATGGGATTAGACAATAGTTTAATGCGTTTTAGGTTTCCTGATGCAATATTTCCGTATAGCTACATGCAATTGCCGATTTGGACAGCTTTTATACCCTTGTTATTTCTTCTCATCATATGTACCATCCTTGCTTTCTTTGTAAATAAGAATTTGGAACGGATTGATACCTTGTTATGAGTTATATTAAAAAGATCTTTGATGAATTTACCACATGGAAGTGGAGTATTTTCATTATCATTATTCTCCTCTATGGCTGGAGTATTCGTGTGACTTTTGCTGCAAATAATCTTGAACAGCTTCCGTTGAATCAATGGGACATAATTTTCACATTTTTGAGCAGTCCTTTCTTGAACATCTATTTTTATTTACCTTTTTGGTTGTTTTTTTCAAGTCAACTTATCATTAAAGAATGGGATTACACTCTACTTATTCGACTTAAGAGTTTTCCAAAATGGATATTCCATACAATAAGCCGGTTAAGCCCAATGCTGTTCATATTCCAGACTTTTTCCGTAATGGTTAGTTTCTTAGTTGCTATGGGTACTCCAGTTGAAAATGAGTGGAGTGTCTGGGGAATGACATATTCACCTTTAAATAATGTTGTTTTTGTTTTACAGGGAACTGGTTTGTCTCCTTGGATCATTTTACTCTTACAAACTGCACTGCTCAGTCTTTTTTTAGTTACGCTACATGTTGTTACAGCATCTATTTATGCACGTTTCCCGAGGATGAATGTAATTGCCGGTACTAGTTTGTTTCTTTTTATAGGAGCGATCATCTCATATAAAATTTTCCCTGCTGTATTCGTTTTGGGAAATGTAACAAATTACAGCATTCTTTCTTCTGCATATTCTACATTTGATTCTTTTCTTCCATCATTTATTCTATTAATCTTGATCATTACAATCTCTCTTTCCCTTATCGTCCTTTGGAGTAAGGGCTTTTTACAGAGTTTAGCCATCTTTTTATCTGACCATTATCGTTTTATTATATATAGCTCTATATGTTTAATAGGAATTTTTACGCAATTCACACATTCAGGATTAAAGGTTCTACATGTCTGGGAGAACTTATATTTCAATTTTTACGGTGTATCTAAAGATGGGTTTTCGCTTTATATTTACCTTTACTTCTGCATTGTGTTTTTAGGATTTGTGTACTTATTTCAACTTCACTTGAGTAATCTATTAAACGGACATATCTATTACCTGATGATTCGATATAAGTCTTTTTACCGTTGGTTCTTCCAGTTAATGAAAAGGACTATTTTGAGTGTGATTAGCCTACTACTTTTTTTAGCTTTTGCCACTATTCTAGTTGGTCTCATACAAGGACGAACACTAGCATTTGATACTACTGAGAGTATGACAGAGCTCTTTCCTTATATTTTTTATCATTTTTTTATGAATGGATTCTTACAGATGCTTAACTACATACTTATCGTATTTATTGTAAGTTGGGTTTGGCAGGAAGCAATGTACAGTTTGATTGCACTCGGTGTTCTGGCGGTGGCGGGCTTACCAATACTAAATACAAATCAATGGCTACCATCTGGGTTAAATAGTATGGGTTATGTTACGGATGACGGTACTGGCGTATTTAGTACATCTATCGTGCTGTTGATCTATCTTTTAATAGAGATTGGTATAATTGCTTACTTGTTTGAGCATTTTGCATAATTCGAAAATTG